>NZ_AXAP01000026.1 GCF_000472865.1 Bradyrhizobium elkanii WSM2783
GCGGTATCCGCCTATCTTGCCGGGCGCCACTGAGCCCGTCGCACGATAGCGCTGTGACCACTTCACCACCGAGGACACCGCCACGCCAAATCGCGTCGCAACCGCCCGGCAGCTCTCGCCCCCACTTACAGCTGCAACGACACGTTCACGCAGATCATTGGAAAGAGGTCGGCTCATCAGATGCTGGCCCCCAGACCCAGCCAACATCTTGAATCACAAACCGGCCCGCAGGGGAATCCCTACCGATTCAGCCTAGCCATGAATCGCTCTAGCGGCGCCAGTGGCGGCGAGGATGCGGGCGGTGCCAACGGTGATGGCGGCGGGGCTGCCAGCGCACTTCGGTCGTCCCCGACATCTGCTTCGGAGCATCCTGAACCGCCGCAGCAGCGCCGGGGCTGTTCAGCGAAAGCGCGTGAGCGCGCTCGCCCGGCACGGCAAGAGCAAGCAGTGAACCGGCGGCAACCAGCCCCAGAAGTTTTGTCACTTTCATTTTTTTGTTCTCCCGAACGTCCTCGGATGTCACGTCTGCAACCATCGATTCGAATCGAGTGAGGCTGCCGCGACGCAGGTCGCAAGCGGAAGCGGACGACGTGAATGTGGAGGGAATGAATCTGCGCCGCGGACGTGAACGCAGGACTGCGCGTTTCAGTTCCCTGACAAAGTCAGGAATTCTGGCCGCCCGCGGTATTGGCGATTGGCGATGCGGCTAGAGCATGATCCGGAAAAGTGGAGACCGGTTTTCCGAAAAAGATCATGCTCAAACAAAGAGCTAGAGCGGGATGACGATTCGAAGAAAGTCATCACGCTCCAGCGGGAAGCTAACCGGGACGCCAGTAGCAGTGCATGCGCGGTGTGATCACGGTCCCGCTCGGCCGGTATTCCTGCACATAGTGGGCAGTGCAATCGCGCACGGCGTTCGGGCCCGGATTGTAGCGCGGAATGACATCCGGTTCCCAGTGATCCTGGCGGTAGATCGGAATCCGTCGCAGCGGCCGCCGACGTTGCGCGGAGGTCTCGGAGATGGTGGGCGTAGTCGCCTGCACAGCAGCCCTGGCCGATGGCGCCGTTTGCGCCTGCGCGCTCGCGACCGGCAGCGAGGCTCCCGCCAAAGCCGCCAGTAGCATTCCCATCACGATCCGCCGCATCACGCCCACCCAAAGTCCTGTTCGCGGGCCGTACGGTCTCCGATTGCCGCGACAAGGTCAACAGCGCTGGCGCCCTGTGCGAAACTCGCGCTAAACAGGCGCCATGTGGACCACAGCCAAAGCGCCGTCGCTCGCCGAAATGGAGGTCATGGCGCATGACGTTTTCGAGCGCCTGCCCCAGCGTTTTCGCAGTCTTTGCGAAGGCGTGATCATCCGCGTCGACGATTTCCCGACCGACGAAGTCATGGACGAGATGGGCTGCGAAAGCGAATTCGACCTGCTCGGCCTGTTCCAGGGCATAGGTCTGCCGCACCAGAGCCATGGCGACATCCCGCATTTGCCCAACATGATCTGGCTCTACCGCCGGCCGATCCTCGACTATTGGGCCGAGCACGAGGAGACGCTGGGCCACATCGTCCGCCACGTCCTCGTCCATGAGATCGGCCACCATTTCGGCCTCTCCGACGCCGACATGGAGGCAATCGAGGCTGCCGCAGGCTAGGATTGCGCAAATTAGCCTTTTTCCAGGTGGGTTTTCGGGATAAATAACCGCTCTCCCACCTTGAACCGGGAAGTGCGATCGATGGATAAGTTTACCAAGCTGGAAGGCGTCGCGGCGCCATTGAAGATCATCAATGTCGACACCGACATGATCATCCCCAAGCAGTACCTGAAGACCATCAAGCGCACCGGCCTTGGCAAGGGGCTCTTCTCGGAGCAACGCTACAAGGACGATGGCAGCGAGAATCCCGACTTCGTGCTGAACAAGCCGGCCTATCGCAATGCCAAGGTCCTGGTCGCCGGCGACAATTTCGGCTGCGGCTCGAGCCGCGAGCACGCACCTTGGGCGCTGCTCGATTTCGGCATCCGCTGCGTGATCTCGACCTCGTTCGGCGACATCTTCTACAATAACTGCTTCAAGAACGGCATCCTGCCGATCCGCGTTGCCCAGGAAGACCTCGACAAGCTGTTCGACGACGCTGAGCGCGGCGCCAATGCGACGCTGACGATCGACTTGGCGAACCAGGAAATCCGCGGTCCCGACGGCGGCGCCGTGAAGTTCGAGATCGACCCGTTCCGCAAGCACTGCCTGATCAACGGTCTCGACGATATCGGGCTGACGATGGAGAAGAAGTCGTCGATCGACGACTACGAGGCGAAGGCCAGCCGCGAGCGCGCCTGGGCCTGATCTTTCCGCTCCGGATCATGCTCTAGAGGGACGGCGCATGCGTCCGGACGTCGTTAGCTTCTGGCACGGTCCGCTCGACCGGCTGCGGCTGACCTGCCTGCGTTCGCAGGTCGCCGCCGGCCACAAGGTCACCGTCTACAGTTTCGATCCGCTGCCCGGCCTGCCCGACGGCGTCGGCAATGCGGAGGCCGAGGCAATCCTGCCGCATGCGTTCTCCGAGAAACTGCGCCCGCCGGGGCCGGACGGGAGCTGGCACGGCTGGACCATCCTGCAGTTCAGCGATTTCTTCCGCATGCGGCTGATGACTGAGCGCGCCGGCGTTTGGCTCGATGCCGATGTGCTGCTGCTGAAGCCAATCGAGATCGATCCGGCCAAGCCTTACTTTGCGTGGGAGCGGCCGCGCCAGCTCGGCAACTCCGTGCTTTATCTGCCGCCGGACGATCCGATCGTGCGCGCCTTCGAAGGATTGATGAAACAGGAGGAGCTGACGCCGGAGTGGCTCGCGCTTCGTCATCGCGTCGTCTTCGCGCTGCGACGCCTGCGCGGCGTTTCCGACCGTCTCTCCGACATCCGGATCTCGCTCTACGGGCCGCCGGCGATCACCGCGCTCGCCCGCCGCGCAGGGGAGTTGCAATACGCCCTGCCGAAGCAGTCATTTTACGCCGTGCACGCCGAACCGAAATTGTTCTTCGAACCGCGCGACTTCTCGAAACTGCTCAGCAACCCCGACGTCATCGGCCTGCACATCTCGCCGAAAGGCCGCGGCCGCGAAGCGCCGATCCCGGGCAGTCTCTACGCGTGGGCGGCGGAAAAATTTCGCTAACCCGTCGTCTCAACCCTTCATTGCTGCGATCGCATCCGCGATTGCGATCGTGCGGCGCGCCATCTCGGCGTGGAGTCGCTCCACCATGCGGCCGTCGATCTGGATCGCGCCGCGCGAGGCATTCTCCGGCTTGTCGAACGCGGCGAGGATCTTGCGGGCTTCCGCGACTTCTTCCGCCGGCGGGGTGAAGATCGCGTTGCAGGCTTCGATCTGGCCCGGATGGATCAGTGTCTTGCCGTCGAAACCGAGATCGCGCGCTTGTGCGCATTCGGCGGCAAAGCCATCGACATTGGCGAAATCGCTATAGGGACCGTCGAGGATCTCCAATCCGTGCGCGCGCGTCGCCAGGATGCAATGGGTGATCATCGGAATCATGATCGCACGGCCCGGCTGCATCTTGATCCGCGTCTCCCGCGAAATGTCGTTCGGGCCGAACACGAAACCGGCAAGCCGGGTCTCGGAATCCTTTGAGGCCGCGGCGAGTTCCTCGGCATGCAGCACCGCGCGCGCGGTCTCGATCATGGCCCAGACCCGGATCGAGGCAGGCGCGTTGATGTCGCTCAGGCGGTCGGCAATCGCATTGAGGTCGTCGACGCTGGAGACCTTGGGAACCAGGATGCCGTCGGGCTGCGCCTTGCCGGCCATGCCGATGTCGTCGACCCACCACGGCGTGTCGAGGCCGTTGATCCGGACCAGCACCTCGCGCTTGCCGAAGCCCTTGGCCGCCACAGCCGCAGCAATCTGGTCCCGCGCCAGGCCCTTGGCGTCCGGCGCCACCGAATCCTCGAGGTCGAGGATGAGACCGTCGGCCGGCAGGTTGCGCGCTTTCTCCAGCGCCCGCGCGTTGGATCCGGGCATAAACAACAGGCTGCGGCGCGGACGGGTCATGGTCGTTTCCTTTCGGTCGTTTCCATCCCGCCTATCATTTCGGCCATCGCTCCGAAAGCCTTGTTCCGGTCATCGGCTTGTGGTTAGGCAAGGGCATGGAGCTCTTCCCGAAAAATCTGCTCGACGGCTACCGGGCTTTCGCCACGCAGCGGCTGCCCACGGAACAATCCCGCTACCGCGAATTGTCCGTGCGCGGCCAGTCACCCGAGGTGATGGTGATCGGCTGCTGCGATTCCCGCGTCTCGCCGGAAGTGATCTTCGACGCTGGGCCGGGTGAATTGTTCGTGGTGCGCAACGTCGCCAACCTGGTTCCGGTCTACCAGCCCGACAGCGGCGCCCACGGCGTCTCGGCGGCGCTGGAATATGCCGTCAGCGTGCTCAAGGTGAAGCACATCGTCGTGCTCGGCCATGCCCAATGCGGCGGCATCCGCGCCTTTATCGATAAAATCCAGCCGCTGTCGCCCGGCGACTTCATCGGCAAATGGATGCAGATGTTCATCAAGCCCGGCGAGATCGTCGAGCAGCGCGAGCATGAGACGATGCAGGATTTCACCATCCGGATCGAGAAAGCCGCGGTGTTCCGCTCGCTGGAGAACCTGATGACGTTCCCGTTCGTGCGCGAGCGGGTGCAGAAGGGCGAGACGAACCTGCACGGCGCCTATTTCGGCGTAGCCGAAGGCTCGCTGTTCGTGCTCGACCGGACGACGAAGGAATTCGTGAGTGCGCGAATGGCGGGTAGCGAGTAGTGTAATTCCACTCGCTATTCGCTACTCCCTATTCGCCAATCAACCTAATCCGCCCCGTGGCCGGCGCCCCAGCGGTCCGACAACGCCAGGATCAGGGTCGAGATCACGAACACCAGGTGGATGCCAACCAGCCATCCGAGCTTCTGCGCGTCGAAGATCGCATCAATGTTCAGGAAGGCCTTCAGCACCTGGATCGCCGAGATCGCCACGATCGAGGACAGCAGCTTCTGCTTCAGGCCGCCGAAATCGACCTTGGTCATCCATTCCGGCCAGTCCGGATGGCCGGCGGGATCGATCCGGGAAACGAAGTTCTCATAGCCCGAGAACACCACGATCAGGATCAGATTGCCGGTCAGCGACACGTCGATCAGACTGAGCACGCCAAGGATGATGTCGGATTCCTTGGCGTAGGGCACGTGCAGGATGAACTCCCACAGCAGTGCGACGAATTTGTAGAGCAGCACGGCGAGGCTGACGACGAGACCGAAATAGAACGGCGCCATCAGCCAGCGGCTGTTGAAGATCAGGCTTTCGAAGACGGTCTCAACGCGTTTCAGCCTGGGATCAGGTCGATAGGGAACCGGCTCGTCGGTCATCGATTCCGGCTCCCCGGTCATTCACGATTCGCCGCTATTCTCAGGCCGCCTTTTTCTTGGCGATGAGCAACTTGCGGTTGATCAGGCATTCGGCGATCTGCACCGCATTCAGCGCGGCGCCCTTGCGCAGATTGTCCGACACGCACCACAGCACGAGCCCGTTCTCCACCGTCGCGTCCTCGCGGATGCGGCTGATATAGGTGGCGTCCTCGCCCGCCGCCTCATAGGGCGTGACGTAGCCGCCGGGCTCCTGCTTGTCGATGACGAGACAGCCCGGCGCATTGCGCAGGATGTTGCGCGCCTCATCCGCCGAGATCGGGTTCTCGAACTCGATGTTGACGGCTTCCGAATGGCCAACGAAGACCGGCACGCGCACGCAGGTCGCGGAGAGCTTGATCTTGGGATCAAGAATCTTCTTGGTCTCCGCCATCATCTTCCACTCTTCCTTGGTGTAGCCGTCCTCCATGAACACGTCGATGTGCGGGATGACGTTGAAGGCGATGCGCTTGGGGAATTTCTTGTTGATCAGCTCGTCATTGGTGTAGACGGCCTTGGTCTGTGAGAACAATTCGTCCATCGCGTCCTTGCCGGCGCCCGAGACCGATTGATAGGTCGAGACCACGACGCGCTTGATCGTCGCCTTGTCGTGCAGGGGCTTCAGCGCCACCACGAGCTGCGCGGTCGAGCAGTTCGGATTGGCGATGATGTTCTTCTTGGTGAAGCCCGCCGCCGCGTCCGCATTCACTTCCGGCACGATCAGCGGCACATCCGGATCCATGCGCCAGGCCGAGGAATTGTCGATCACGACCGCGCCGGCGGCACCGATCTTCGGCGACCATTCCTTCGACACCGCCCCGCCCGCCGACATCAGGCAGATGTCGACATCGGAGAAGTCGTAATGCTCGAGCGCTTTGACCTTCAGGGTCCGATCGCCATAAGAGACGTCGACGCCGACGCTGCGGCGCGAGGCCAGCGCGACCACCTCGTCAGCCGGGAATTTGCGCTCGTCCAGAATGCCGAGCATTTCCCGCCCGACATTACCGGTCGCACCCACCACCGCGACTTTGTAACCCATCGTTCATTCTCCGAGGAAAAATGCTCGCCCGCGCAGCCTGGCGGATCAGGAAGCGCAGCGCTTCTATGCGAGAAACGCCGTTAAGACAACGTTAGTTGTAGCGCTTTGCTGGTCCGGCCGCCTCGCCGTGACGCTATGTAATCACTTAGAGGCCGGCCGCCATCGGTTGCGGCGCCTTCGATGATGGCGTTATCGCGGCAAGGCACTGGTTTTCATGAAACTTTTGCGCTTCCCGCGGCATTATTGCGCGCGGGTGTTGCGCATTTGACCTAGTTGC
Source organism: Bradyrhizobium elkanii WSM2783 (assembly GCF_000472865.1). Lineage (GTDB taxonomy): Bacteria > Pseudomonadota > Alphaproteobacteria > Rhizobiales > Xanthobacteraceae > Bradyrhizobium > Bradyrhizobium elkanii_A. Next base: position 6,740 of record NZ_AXAP01000026.1, read on the forward strand.
GACCGTTGCGCCGAGGCTACAATATGGCCAAATCAGATGGGCGATCTGCCAGCCCCGCGTGCGGGCACAGTGACGAGGATGAAATGACTGCCAAATTTCCTGCTGCGACCAAGCTCGCGGTATTTTTTGCCACCGCCGCGGCCGTGGCCGGTCTCCTCGCCAGCCCTGCCGATGCCCAGAGCAGGCGTCAGGACCAGCTCCGGTATGACCGCGACGGCCGGGTCACCTACGGAGGCCAGGGGCCTAACCGCTCCTTCCAGCAGGGACCGCGCACCCGCGTCTTCGTGACCACCCGCTCCTGGCTCGATGCCGGCACCGAGGTGCTGCCGGGCGACCGCAAGTTCCAGGACTACGCGTTTCCGTCGCCGTTCGGGTACCCGGACTTCGCGCGTGAAAACCTCAATCGGCCGATCGATCGCCAGCCGCTTAACCCGCCGTCGGATCTGGGCGGCGAGCCGACCAGGTTCCCGCTGTATTGAGCTGACCCCACCTTGGTCGTCCCCGCGAAGGCGGGGACCCATAGCCACAACTGCGCGTCGCGGCCTTAACTGCGGCCCAGTCTTGCTTGATCACGTCCACCGGTGGTTATGGGTGCCGGCTCAAGGCCGGGACGACACCGGTGTTACGGCCTAAGCGTGCAGCTTCTGCAATTCCTTCAGGATTGCTTCGCCGATCTGCGTGGTCGAGGCTGATGTCGTGCCTTCGGACTTGATGTCTGCGGTGCGCAGGCCGCTTGCGAGCACGGCGGCGATTGCGGCATCGAGCTTGTCGGCGAGCGCACCCATGTCGAAGGAATAGCGCAGCGCCATCCCGAAGGAAGCGAGCATCGCGATCGGGTTGGCGAGGCCTTGGCCGGCGATATCAGGCGCCGAGCCGTGCACCGGCTCGTACAGCGCCTTGCGCTTGCCGCTCTTGGCATCGGTCTCGCCAAGCGAAGCCGACGGCAGCATGCCGAGCGAGCCGGTGAGCATCGCCGCGATGTCGGAGAGCATGTCGCCGAACAGATTATCGGTGACGATGACGTCGAACTGCTTCGGCCATTTGACCAGCATCATGCCGCCGGAATCGGCGAGCTGATGCTCCAGCGTCACATCGGGGTATTCGCGCTTGTGCACCTGGGTGACGACCTCGTTCCAGAGCACGCCCGATTTCATGACGTTGCGCTTTTCCATCGACGTCACCTTGTTGCGGCGCTTCTTGGCAAGGTCGAAGGCGACGCGGGCGATGCGCTCGATCTCGTAGGTGTCGTAGACCTGGGTGTCGATGGCGCGCTTCTGGCCGTTGCCGAGATCGGTGATGGTCTTCGGCTCGCCGAAATAGACGCCGCCGGTAAGCTCGCGCACGATCATGATGTCGAGCCCTTCGACCGCCTCGCGCTTCAGGCTGGAGGCATCCGCGAGCGCCGGATAGCACACGGCGGGCCGCAGATTGGCGAACAGGCCGAGATCCTTGCGCAGCCGCAGCAGGCCGGCCTCGGGCCGCACCTCATAGGGAACGCTGTCCCATTTCGGCCCGCCGACCGCGCCGAAGATCACGGCATCGGCGGCTTTCGCCTTGGCCATGTCGCCTTCCGAGATCGAGACCTTGTGCGCATCATAGGCAGCGCCGCCGACCAGCCCCTCTTCGGTCTCGAAGGTGGCGATTCCTTCCGCCTTGAGCCAGCCGATCAGGCGCTTCACCTCCGCCATCACTTCGGGGCCGATGCCGTCGCCGGGCAGGAGCAGGAGCTTGTGGGTCGCCATGGGGTGTTCGCCTTGAGATCTAAGGAAATCCGCGCGGAGTGCTAAAGCGCTGTTGCGCGGTTGGCAAGACACCATTCCCGGAGCTGGCCTGTGCAAGCATGGCCAGGCCTGCCACAATGCGGCCCTGCCGGAGTTCTCAGTGAAAGCCCCCGATCTTCCTCCATCTTCCGCGCACCCCGCGCGGCTGATTCTGATCCTGTCGCTGGCGCCGACCGCGGGGCTCGGCATCGGCCGTTTCGCCTATTCGCTGGTGCTGCCTGATATGCGCGAGCAGCTTGCGTGGTCCTATTCGGCGGCGGGCTTCATGAACACCATCAACGCCGCCGGCTATCTGATCGGCGCGCTGCTCGCCGCACGGCTGATCCGGCGCTTCGGGCTGGTGGCGTCGGTACGCTGGGGAACGCTGGCCTGCGTGGTGTCGCTCGCGCTTTGCGCCATCACCGGGAACTACGTGGTGCTGAGCTTTGCGCGACTGCTCGCCGGCCTTGGCGCTGCGGCCGGCTTCGTCGGCGGCGGCGCGCTTGCGGCGATGATCGCGCAGACACGGCCCGAGCGCGCCAATTTCCTGCTCAGCCTGTTTTATGCCGGACCCGGCAGCGGCATCCTGCTGTCAGGGCTGGTGGCGCCGTTCGTGCTGCAATGGTTCGGCCCGGGCTCGTGGTGGATCGTGTGGTGGGCGATGACGCTGCTTGCGGCCATCATGACCATTCCGCTCTGGCTCGCATCCTTCCCTTCTGACGCCATGACCAGGCAGGAGTCAGCGGCGAAGTTCGCGATCGCGCCGGTTGCGATCTATCTCGGCGGCTATTTCCTGTTCGGTGCCGGCTATATCGCCTACATGACGTTCATGATCGCCTATGTGCGCGACGCCGGCGGCGGCGCACTGGCGCAAAGCGCCTTCTGGAGCCTGATCGGGCTGAGCGCTTTCGTGACGCCGTGGGTGTGGCGAGGCGTGCTCGGGCTCAACCGCGGCGGGCTTGCCACCACGATCATCCTCGGCGTCAACGCGATCGGCGCTGGCCTGCCGATTTTCGGACACTCGCCGCTGTTGCTCACGATCTCCGCCCTGGTGTTCGGCGTCGCCTTCTTCGCGGTGGTGGGATCGACCACCGCCTTTGTGCGCTTCAACTATCCGCCATCGTCCTGGCCGACCGCGATCGCCGCGCTGACGATCTCGTTCGGAATCGGCCAGACCATCGGACCGATCGTCGTCGGCGCGATCACCGATGCGGTCGGCAGTCTGTCGGCCGCGCTGAACATATCGGCAGCGATGCTGGCGCTGGGCGCGATCCTCTCGGCGTTCCAGCGGAGGCTGGACGTGAAGGCGTAGGGACGACGTGGGAGAGTTCTGATTCAAATTTCAATTGGATAAGGAAAATCGCGCGAATCCTACGATGCCGTCATGCCCGGGCTTGTCCCGGGCATCCACGTCCTTTGCCTCCGTGGAGGGGAGAGACGTGGATGGCCGGGTCAAGCCCGGCCATGACGGGGGAGAGGATTGCGCAATGCGTCCCCTGTCATTCCGGGGCGTCCAAAGGACGAGCCCGGAATGACGAAGGGAGAGAGTTCAGCTTCCGCTAAACGAATTGTAGCCCTGGTCTTCCCAGTAGCCGCCCTTGTAGTCGTTGGTGACTTCCATCGAGATCACATATTTCGGGTTCTTGAAGCCGAGCTTGGTCGGGACCCGGATCTTCATCGGATAGCCGTAGGCGCGCGGGAGGATCTCGTCGGCGAATTTGAAGGTCATCTGGGTCTGCGGATGCAGCGCGGTCGGCATGTCCAGCGGCGAGTTGTAGCCGTCCTTGTCGGCGCACTGGAACCAGACATATTTCGCGCGGGTGTCGGCGCCGACGAGCTTTAAGAAATCGCGCAGCGGCGTGCCGGTCCAACTGCCGATCGCGCTCCAGCCCTCGACGCAGATATGGCGCGTGACCTGCTTGACCTGCGGCAGCTTATAGAGCTCCTCCAGCGTCCATGGCTTGTTGTTTGCGACCAGGCCGCGCACCTCCAGCTTCCAGTCGTTGCCGTCGATGTCGGGCGCTTCGTCGACATCGTAATAGCCGTTGAACGGAAACGGCTTGGTGATGGCGCTTTCAGGAAAGGTCGGCGCCAGCGCGTTCGGATTGAACATCCAGGCCTGCACCGCATCGTTGAACTTCGAAACCTGCGCCAGCATCGTTTCCGCCGAGGAACTGTCGATGACGTCGCAGCCCGTGAGCAGCGTCAGCGCCCCCAGGCTGGCGCCACCCGTGATGAAACGCCGGCGTGTCAGGTCAGGCATCAGCTTCACGGCGTCCTTGACCAGGAGCTTCTTGTCGACGCCGGGGATCAAGAGCTTGCGGATACGACCCATCGTCTTTCTCCCTTCTCAGCGGCCGATGATCATGGCGCGCAGACTCCTCGGCACCAGGATCGCCAGCGCGACATGGAGAACGAGGAAGGCGACAATCAGCGCCATGCAGATGAAATGGACATAGCGCGCGATGTCATAGCCGCCGAACAGCGCGGTCAGCCACTGCAACTGCACCGGCTTCCAGATCGACAGGCCCGACAGCACGATGACCACACCGACGATGATGATGCCGGCATAGAGCAGCTTCTGCACGTAATTGTACTTGGCGAGATCGTCGTGCGAGAGCTTGAAGGTCAGCGCCGCCTTGGTGTCCGAGATCACGCCCGCCGGCGTGATCGGCAGCAGCTTCCTGCGGAAGCGGCCGGTGACGAAGCCAAGCACAAGATAGACCAGGCCGTTGACCATCAACAGCCACATCGCGGCAAAGTGCCAGAGCAGCGCGCCGCCGAGCCAGCCGCCGAGCGTGATGCTGCGGGAGAAGGTGAAGTTGAACAGCGGCGAGGCGTTGTAGATCTGCCAGCCCGACATGATCATCAGGATCACCGCGACCGCGTTGATCCAGTGCACGATCCGGACCCAGGCCGGCTGGATCACCTTCGCCGTGCTGGCGGCGGCATGCTCGTTGCTGACTGCAAGGCTCGACATGGCTGTTTCCCTGCTCGGGGTTCGCTACCGATTTATACGCCCGGATCGGGGCCTTGTTACCGCGACACCTGATATCTATGCGACACGAACGGCGCTTCGCGGTCACAAAAAAGCGAGCCGGGTTTCGCCAGCTCGCTGGTCTCTCGCTTAGGAGGCAGGCATCAACACGGTGTCGACCACATGGATCACGCCGTTGGACTGGTTGACGTTGGAGATCGTCACCGTCGACCAGTTGCCCTTGGCGTCGCCGATCCAGACCTTGCCGTCCTGCTTCTTCACCGTCAGTTCCTCGCCCTCGACAGTCCTGAGCTTCTTGCCATCGGCAAGGCTGGAGGCCTCATACTTCCCGGGCACGACGTGATAGGTCAGGATCTTGGTCAGCGTCGCCTTGTTCTCCGGCTTGACCAAGGTTTCCACGGTACCGGCCGGCAGTTTGCCGAACGCCATGTTGGTCGGCGCGAACACCGTGAACGGGCCCTTGCCTTCCAACGTGCCAACGAGGCCGACGGCCTTCACCGCGGCGACGAGGGTGGTGTGGTCCTTCGAATTGACCGCGTTCTGGATGATGTTCCTGGATGGGAACATCGCGGCGCCACCGACCATCACGGTCTTTTCTTCGGCGCGAACCGGCGCCATCACGGTCGCGGTGAACGCCAGCGCACTGAACGCTGCGGCGGCGAGAAGTGCTGTACGTTTCAACATGGACAATCTCCCGTTTGGCTAACAATGACCGGCGGAGCTGCCGCCGGGATGAAAGGCAACGACGGTGCGGCTGTTCGATTGCGCCGTCGTTGGCCGCAGCTACGGGAGGGTTTTGGATGTGGTTTCGCGGGATAATTTATCGTGATGGCTGAAACTATCTGCGGGCGTGGCCGTGGGGTGCCGTAGCCGCTGGTAGGTTGGGCCCACCCTCTCGCCCCTCACGGTAAGGAGCGCGCAGCGCGTCTCGAGACGATGCTACGCATCGCTCGGAGAACCATGAGGCCCCGCCGGTGGCCTCGCCCTTCGAGACGGTCGCAACGCGACCTCCTCAGGGTGAGGGGATGGGTTGGTGCACACCATCCGTCCCCGTCATTGCAATGACGATGTCGTCCCAGGCGCTTGCGACGGTGGCTAGTCCCTGCTCGCCGGCGTCTGGATGAAGCCGCGGTTGTGGGTCGGGCTGATCAGGATTTCGTTGACGCAGACCCGCGGCGGCAGGCTGGCGACGAAGGCGATGGTGCGGCCGAGATCCTCGGGCTGCAGCATCCTGGCCTGCTCGGCTTCGCTCGGCACCACTGGCCGCAGTTTCAGGATCGGGGTTGCGACCTCGCCGGGCGACAGGCAGCAGGCGCGCAGGCCGTTGGCGCATTCGTCCATATTGAAGGAATGAGTCAGCGCCAGCACCGCATGCTTGGTCGTGGTGTAGGCCGGCCCCGGCATCTTCGAGACATGGCGCCCCGCCCAGGAGGCGACGTTGATGATGCAGCCGTCCTGCTGCTTGCGCATCGCCGGCAGCACCGCATGCATGCAGTAGAGCACGCCGTTGAGGTTGATCTCGACCAATCTGTCCCAGCCTTCCAGCTCCATATCGGCCCAGCTCCGCTTCGGCACGTTGATGCCGGCGCTGTTGACCAGGAGGTCGATACGGCCGTGGCGGCTGAGGATCTGCTCTGCGGCCTTGTTGACCTCGTCCTTGTTGCTGACGTCCATTGGGATCGCCTCGGCCTTGCCGCCCTTTTTGGCGATGCTGGCGACCACCCGGTCCAGCTCCGCCTTGCGGCGGCCCGAGACCACCACCGTCCAGCCGTCGGCCGCCAGGAATTCCGCCCCGGATTCGCCGATCCCGGTGCCGCCGCCCGTCACCCAGGCCACGCGTTTCCCATTATTTGTCATGCAAACTGTCTCCGTTGCTTTCCAAAGGGCGTTTTTGCTAAGCCAGCCGCCGGATTTTCCCGGCCTTTCCGCCCTTCAGGGGATGTTGCATGAACACCGCCGCCAACGCCAACCTGTTTTCCCGCCTGTTCGACGGTCTCGATGATCCGAACCGGCTCGCGATCGAGCAACTCGACGGCAGTCGGATCAGCTATGCGGACCTGATCGCGCGCACCGGTCAGATGGCGAACGTGCTGGTTTCGCGCGGCGTCAAGGTCGGCGACCGTGTCGCGGCGCAAACTGAAAAATCGGTGCAGGGCCTCGTGCTTTATCTCGCGACCGTACGCGCCGGCGCGATCTATCTGCCGCTCAACACCGCCTATACGCTGAACGAGCTCGACTACTTCATCACCGACGCCGAGCCGTCGCTGGTGGTATGCGACCCCTCCAAGGCTGAAGGGATTGCTGCGATCGCGGCGAAAGTCGGCGCCAAGGTCGAGACGCTCGGTGCTGACGGCAAGGGCTCGCTGACGGAGGCGGCCGACAAAGCGAGCCCGGAGTTCAAGACGGTGGCGCGCGGCAATGATGATCTCGCCGCGATCCTCTACACGTCAGGCACCACCGGCCGCTCCAAGGGCGCGATGCTGAGCCACGACAATCTGGCCTCGAACTCGCTGTCGCTGGTCGACTACTGGCGCTTCACCAAGGACGACGTGCTGATCCACGCGCTGCCGATCTATCACACCCACGGCCTGTTCGTGGCCAGCAACGTCACGCTGTTCGCCCGCGCCGCGATGATCTTCCTGCCGAAGTTCGATCCGGACCTGATCATCAAGCTGATGGCGCGTGCCACTGTGCTGATGGGCGTGCCGACCTTCTACACGCGCCTCCTGCAGAATCCCGCGCTGAACAAGGACACGACAAAGCATATGCGGCTGTTCGTTTCGGGCTCGGCGCCGCTGCTCGCCGATACCCACCGCGAATGGTCCGCGCGCACCGGCCACGCCGTGCTCGAGCGCTACGGCATGACCGAGACCAACATGAACACCTCCAACCCCTATGACGGCGAGCGCGTCCCCGGCGCGGTCGGCTTTCCGCTGCCCGGCGTCTCCGCGCGCGTCACCGACCCCGAAACGGGCAAGGAGCTTGCGCGCGAAGAGATCGGCGTGATCGAGGTCAAGGGCCCGAACGTGTTCAAAGGCTACTGGCGGATGCCGGAGAAGACCAAGGCCGAATTTCGCGACGACGGCTTCTTCATCACCGGCGACCTCGGCAAGATCGACGCCAAGGGCTATGTGCACATCCTCGGCCGCGGCAAGGACCTCGTGATCTCAGGCGGCTTCAACGTCTATCCCAAGGAGATCGAGACCGAGATCGACGGCATGCCCGGCGTGGTCGAATCCGCCGTCATCGGCGTGCCGCATGCCGATTTCGGCGAGGGCGTCACCGCCGTCGTGGTGCGCCAGCCCGGGGCCACGATCGATGAATCTGCGGTGCTCAACGGACTTGAAGGACGGCTTGCCAAATTCAAGATGCCGAAGCGGGTGTTCATCGTCGACGAATTGCCGCGCAACACCATGGGCAAGGTGCAGAAGAATATTTTGCGGGATACGTATAAGGATATTTATTCGAAGAAGTAGGGGCGCACAGCTGCTCCGGGGGACAGAGCTTATGAACCGAGAGCAAGCAGAAGAGATCCACGAATATCTGCTTGACGTTGTTGAGTCGCTCGAGCGAGCAGAGGGAGCGATCTCCACCCTCGGTGAGGAAGCACGAAGGATGTTCGCCAGCGGTCTTGGGGCAGCCGGCGATGCCGTGTACTACGAGCTACTGTTCGTGCTCTACAAGAAATTCCCGGATCTGAGACCGCCGGATAAAGAAGTGAGGTAAGGAAAAAGCCGTCGAACTGACCGTCCGCCGCTGAAAGCGCAGTTCGGCAACTACTGCCCGCTCACGAGGCTGATCACGAACCGGCCGCCAACGATGAAGAGGTAGGCGCCAAACGCCATCTCCAGCGCCCGCTTCGATAGCGCATGCGCGACCTTCACGCCGAGCGGGGCGGTGACCAGCGTGGTCGGCATCACCAGGATGGCGCCGATCAGCGAGACATAGCCGAGCGCGAACGGGACCTGCAGCGCAAGGACATCGGGAAAGCTCGCCGCCGCCGGCCAGCCGGCATAGACATAGCCGAGCGCGCCGGGGATCGAGATCAGCACCGCGAGTGCCGAAGAGGTCGCGACCGCCTGATGGATCGGGCGGCCGTAGAAGGTCATCAGCAAATTGGCGAACAGGCCGCCGCCGATGCCCATCAGGGTCGAGAGCAGGCCGACGAAAAAGCCGTAGACGCGCATCAGGAAGCCCTTCGGCAGTTCGTCGCCGAGCTTCCAGCCCTCGCGCGCCAATAGCAGCCGCGCCGCGGCCGACCAGGCCACCATCACGAACACGATCTTGAACAGCCGCTCCGGCGCAAACCGCGCGGTGACGCTGCCGGCGAGGACACCGAGCATGATCGGAATCCACCAGCGCTTCAGCACCTCCATGTCGACAGCGCCACGCCGGTAATGGGCGCGAAACGAACTGATCGAGGTCGGGATGATGACGGCAAGCGAGGTGCCGATGCAGAGCGGCATCCGCACCTCCACTGGCACCCCGGCCAGGCGGAAGCATTCGTAGAACACCGGCACCAGGATCGCGCCGCCGCCTATGCCGAACAGGCCAGCGAGAAAGCCGGACAAGGCGCCAACCGCAATCAGTAGCAACGCCAGTTCAACGAGTTGGACGAGATCCAGGCCAGCCATGATGTCCCTGCGAAGCGGCGTTTAATGCCTGCCGCTCCGTAAGGCTAGACCCTTGTTGAAGTCGGGAGTATCTAGCCTGCGTGGAGGGTACCTTTGCGAATTCCGGAAGGATCGGATGGACCAGCTTTCGGCCATGGCGACCTTTGTGCGCGCGGTGGAGACGGGCAGCCTCTCGGCGGCGGCCCGCTCGCTTCCGAGTTCGCTGACCTCGGTCAGCCGCCAGATCTCGGCGCTGGAGGAGCATTTCGGCACCAGGCTGCTGCTTCGAACCACACGGCAGCTCGCGCTGACCGATGATGGCCGAATCCTCTATGAGCGCGCGAAATCGATCCTCGGCGAGGTCAAGGAAATCGGAGCCGCGTTGTCGCGCAACCGTCACGAGCCCTCGGGACGGATTCGCGTCAGTTGCCCCAGCCTGATGGGGCGGCTCGTGATCGCGCCGCTGCTCGCCGAATTCCTGCGCCGCTATCCACTGCTGTCAGTCGATCTGCTGCTGGTCGATCGCGCGGTCGACATGGTCGAGGAAGACATCCATCTGGCGATCCGCGTCGGCCGGCTGCGGGATTCGCAACTGGTCGCGCGCAAATTCGCCGACCTCAGGATGATCGTGTGCGCCTCATCCGCCTGCCTCGCGCGCCGCGGCGTGCCGCAGACGCCGCGCGACCTCGCTAGTCATGACTGTCTCGTGTTCTCCGATGCACCCGGCAGCGCCGAGTGGCGCTTCGCGGAGAGCACGAAGGCAGACCGCAAAATCCGCATATCCGGTCGGCTCTGGATGAATAGCCTCGATGCGCTTGCCGCGGCGGCGAAGGAAGGCGCGGGCATTGTTCGCGTGCCGTCGTGGCAGGTCGACGCCGATATCAGGGCTGGCGCCTTGCGGCGCATCCTCGCCGACTACGAGCCGCCGCCCACGCCGTTGCACCTCGTGTTTCAGCCATCGCGGCTTGCGTCGCCAAAGACAAGGGCATTTGTCGATTATCTGGTTGAGCGATGGCGGGCCGCCGACCCGTTCGGCGCGCATACAGTCGCAGCCTTATAACGGAATCAGAATTCGTTTCTTGGACTGGATCGACCGCCCTGGTATACCAAGCCCCTGATCGGCTTGCTTCATCAATGGTGTAGCAATGAATACCCGTTCGTTTTGCAGGCATTTGGCCGTTGCGCTGTAAGGTTCGACTCCGTAAATAGAATTTATCTACCGCGCTCCCCGATGGGCCGGCCGCGGTCCCACCAAACTCAAAGTCGCTGATGACCGCCAGGATCGAACGACCGCTCTCGCCCCATATACAGACCTATCGCTGGACCCTGACGATGGCGCTTTCCATCGTCCATCGCGCCACGGGAATAGCGCTTTATGCCGGCACGCTGCTGCTCGCCTGGTGGCTGATCGCGGCGGCCTCCGGCCCCAGCGCCTACGCCAATCTGCAGGCTTTCACCGGCAGCTTCATCGGCAAGCTGATCGTGTTCGGCTACACATGGGCGCTGATGCACCACCTGCTCAGCGGCATCAGGCATTTCGTGTGGGACTTGGGCTACGGCTTCAAGGCCAATGAACGGGAAGCCCTCACCTGGGCCGCGCTGATCGGCGGCATCGTGCTCACGGTGCTGATCTGGATCATCGCTTACGCGATCGGAGGCGGACGATGAGCGACTCTCGTTCCTCGATGCGCACGCCGCTCGGCCGCGTCCGCAATCTCGGCGCCTCGCATTCCGGCACCACCGATTTCTGGCGCCAGCGCCTCACCGCTGTCGCGATGACGCTGCTGATCGTGCCGGTGCTGTTCGTGGTCCTGACGCTGGTCGGCCGCAACCATGCGGGCGCGACACAGATCCTCGGCTCGCTGCCGATCGCGATCATCCTCTTGCTCTTCATCGTCGCCAGCACCTGGCACATGAAGATCGGCATGCAGGTCGTGATCGAGGACTATGTGCATAACGAGAAGCTGAAGCTCGCCGGCATCATGGCCAACAATTTCTTCTGCGCTGCGGTGGCCTTGGCCTCGATCTACGCGCTCCTTAAATTATCCTCGGGAGTATGAACCATGGCCGCTGAAGGTAACGGCAAGGCCACCAATGGCAGTGGCCCGGCCACGAACGGCAAAGCCTATCCGATCGAAGACCACACCTACGACGTCGTCGTGGTCGGCGCCGGCGGCGCCGGCCTGCGCGCGGTGGTCGGCTGCTCGGAAGCGGGCCTGCGCACCGCCTGCATCACCAAGGTGTTTCCGACCCGCTCGCACACGGTCGCGGCGCAGGGCGGTATCTCGGCCTCGCTCGGCAACATGCATCAGGACGACTGGCGCTGGCACATGTACGACACCGTCAAGGGGTCGGACTGGCTCGGCGACCAGGACGCGATCGAATACATGGTGCGCAATGCGCCGGAGGCGGTCTACGAGCTCGAGCATTGGGGCGTGCCGTTCTCGCGCACCGAGGACGGCAAGATCTACCAGCGCCCGTTCGGCGGTATGACCATCGACTACGGCAAGGGCCAGGCGCAGCGCACCTGCGCCGCCGCCGACCGCACCGGCCACGCGATGCTGCACACGATGTACGGCCAGTCGCTGCGGCACGCCGCCGAGTTCTTCATCGAGTTCTTCGCCATCGACCTGATCATGGACGACCAGGGCGTCTGCCGCGGCGTGATCGCGATCAAGCTCGACGACGGCACGCTGCACCGCTTCCGCGCCCAGACCACCATCCTCGCCACCGGCGGCTATGGCCGCGCCTATGCCTCCTGCACCTCGGCGCATACCTGCACCGGCGACGGCGGCGGCATGGTGCTGCGCGCCGGCCTGCCGCTGCAGGACATGGAGTTCGTGCAATTCCACCCGACCGGGATCTACGGCGCCGGCTGCCTCGTCACCGAGGGCGCCCGCGGCGAAGGCGGCTATCTCGTCAATTCCGAGGGCGAGCGCTTCATGGAGCGCTATGCGCCATCGGCCAAGGACCTCGCCTCGCGCGACGTGGTCTCGCGCGCAATGACCATCGAAATCCGCGAAGGCCGCGGCGTCGGCAAGAAGAAGGACCACATCTACCTGCACCTCGATCATCTCGATCCGAAGGTGCTGGCCGAGCGGCTGCCCGGCATCTCCGAATCGGCGCGGATCTTCGCCAATGTCGACGTCACCCGCGAGCCGATCCCGATCGTGCCGACCGTGCACTACAACATGGGCGGCATCCCCACCAACTTCCACGCCGAAGTGCTGACCAAGCGGGACGGCGATGACAATGCGGTGGTGCCCGGCCTGATGGCGATCGGCGAGGCCGCGTGCGTCTCCGTGCACGGCGCCAACCGGCTTGGCTCCAACTCACTGATCGACCTTGTGGTGTTCGGCCGCGCCGCGGCGCTGCGCTGCGCTGAGAAACTGACCGCGAACGCCAAGCAGCCGGAGCTGCCGAAGGATTCCGCCGAGATGGCGCTCGGCCGGCTCGATCATTTCCGCTACGCCTCGGGCGGCACGCCGACGGCGAAGCTGCGCGACAGCATGCAGCATGTGATGCAGACCAATTGCGCAGTGTTCCGTACCGGCGAAGTGCTGCAGGAAGGCAAGAACCTGATCCACAAGGTGCATGGCGGCATTGGCGACATCGCCGTCTCCGACCGCTCGCTGGTGTGGAATTCCGACCTGATCGAGACTCTGGAATTCGACAATCTGATCGTGCAGGCCGTCGTCACCATGGATTCGGCGGCCAATCGCACCGAGAGCCGCGGCGCGCATGCGCGCGAGGACTTCCCGGATCGTGACGACAAGAACTGGATGAAGCACACGCTGGCCTGGCTCGATCAGAAGGGCAACACCACGATCGAGTTCCGCCCGGTGCACGATTACACAATGACCAACGACGTGCAGTATATCCCGCCCAAGGCGCGTGTGTACTGATCGCGCGTAGTGATGACGACAGCGAAGGCTTGCAAGCATGGTTGAATTCGCGCTTCCGAAGAACTCGAAGATCTCAGGCGGCAAGACCTGGCCGAAGCCGGCCGGCGCCACCGAGACGCGCGAGTTCAAGATCTATCGCTGGAATCCGGACGACGGCAAAAATCCGAGCGTCGACACTTATTATGTCGACACCAACGATTGCGGACCGATGGTCTTGGACGGCCTGATCTGGATCAAGAACCACATCGATCCGACGCTGACCTTCCGCCGCTCCTGCCGCGAGGGCGTGTGCGGCTCCTGCGCCATGAACATCGACGGCCAGAACACGCTCGCCTGCACCAAGTCGATGCACGACGTCAAAGACGGCGCGGTGAAGGTCAACCCGCTGCCGCACCAGCCGGTGGTGAAGGACCTTGTCCCCGACCTCACCAATTTCTACGCGCAATACGCCTCGATCGAGCCGTGGCTGAAAACCACAACGCCGACGCCGCAGAAGGAATGGAAGCAGAGCCACGAGGACCGCGAGAAGCTCGACGGCCTCTACGAGTGCATCCTCTGCGCCTGCTGCTCGACCTCGTGCCCGAGCTACTGGTGGAACAGCGAGCGCTTCCTCGGTCCCGCCGCGCTGCTGCAGGCCACGCGCTGGGTCACGGACAGCCGCGATGAGGCCACCGGCGAACGGCTCGACAATCTCGAGGACCCGTTCCGGCTCTATCGCTGCCACACCATCATGAACTGCGCCAAGGCCTGCCCCAAGGGCCTCAACCCCTCGGAAGCGATCGCCGAGCTCAAGCTGAAGCTGGTCGAGCGGCAGATGTAAGCTGCTCGAGAACGTTATAGGGAGGACGGCCCGCGATAACTTGCGCCGCGGGTCAAAAGCGCGGGTCGTCTTCGCTCATTCGGGGTACCGGTCTACCCTCGAAAGCGGTCATCAAACATTTAAGCGTCCGCGCCGACAACCCCGTTCCTGCCTGACGCCTTCGCCTGATAAAGGGCAGCATCCGCCTTCTCGAGCAGCTGCCGAAAAACCCTGGCATGGGTTGGAAAGGTGGCGATGCCAATGCTGACCGTCACCGCCCGCTCCAGTTCCGGATGATTGCTGTCGGCCACAGCCGCCCGAATGCGCTCAGCCAGCGCCATGGCCCCTGGGGGCGTCTGCGGGCACAGCAACGCGAACTCTTCCCCGCCATATCGAAACAGCTCGTCACCCTCACGCTTTGAGGCGCCAATCGTCTCGGCCACCTTGCGGATCACTCCATCGCCAACGACGTGGCCGCGGCTGTCGTTGATCGATTTGAAGTGGTCGATGTCGATCATCATGAGACTAAGCGACAGGCCCGATTGAGAAGCAGCCTGCAGCATTGCCGCCCCTTTGGCATCGAACTGCCCACGATCCTGAAGTCCGGTCAGCGCGTCCCTGCCAACCCGCTCAGCAAGCTTCTCGTAGCGATGCCGGTAAGTCAGGCGATCGAACACATCCGCGGCGCGACGCGATTGCACAGGAAGAGTCTCCCGTTCAACGATGCGGAGATATACGGTCATCATCAGGCTGAAGAAGGCAGCCGCGGCAACCTTGGCGATCCACCCGCCGTAGAATGCCGATTCCGGTACGCCTGTAACGAGATGCAGCCCCACGTAGAAGAAGGCCTGGTCGAAGCTCAACACAATCGCCAGGCTGATGAAGATCCGCCCGGGGATGGTGGTCGTCACCAATTTTCCAAGCCGTTCATAAATGATGACAAGGGCGATCAGATCGATGAACAGCAATAGGCTGCCCCAGACCATGAGCAAGCCCATTTGGTCGATGAAGCGGAGATCCGGATTATAGCCTGGCAAGCTCGCCGGATTGCTATAGAGGCGCAGGAGAAGCCCCAGCGCGATCATCAGAATGTTGCCGCTCAGGAGTCCGTAGATCGGCTGCCGCATCACCTCGGCGTCTTCCTTGATGTAAAGCAGCAGGAAAAAGGCGAGCTTGCCCGTGAACATCACGGTGGATCCTGGCGAGATCAGACCGAAGGGCAGTTCGATGAAGAAGGTGGCCGCCAAATAAGTCTCGAGGAAGTGCATCGTGCCGAGGAGGCAGAAGAAAACGCCAACTCCAATGCTCTGCCTTGCTCTGAAAATGCTCCCCATGACAATGAAATAGATGATGCCATGCGCGAGCAGGACGAGAGAACCGAACATACCGCCAAGAAGCCCCTACCGTGAAAGTCGACCTGTTCCTCTCCTTGCCATTTTGCTTTGCTCCCCTCAATGGGGCGCGTCGTCGGTGCAAGCAGTACCTTGAAATCCTCCGTTCCCCACATCCGCGGCCATCGCGCGTGAGGATCAGCGCACCGCAGCTTGAACGGCGCGCGCCCTTCTGAGGTCCGCCGTCTCGGCGCCCTCATCGAACCAGCGGCAGATCGGCTCCAATAACTCGCGCGACGCCTCAAGCTTTCCTTGCGTGCGCCAGAGTTCGGCGAGATCCATAGAGGCGCGCAGCTCCAAGGATTTCGCGCTTTGACCGCAGGCCACTTCGATGGACTTCGTCAGGCACGATTCGGCTTCCAGAATGTTCGAGGGGTCGATCGCCAGAAGAAGCTGCGCCTTTTGCCGATGCAATTCCGATTCCCATGACCTGCCGGTCACGTCATCGAGATTGGTCAGGGTCTGCTCGACGATCCATAACGCGTACTCGTTTTCTCCTGCCCTTGCGTGCATCTCCGCAAGCCAGCTCTCCATCATCGGCAACATGAAGCCGACATTGTTCTGCCGGGCCTCGTCGAGTCCTCGGGCAATCTCGGCGCGAGCCTCTTCGATCCGGCCGAGGTCGCCGACGGCCCGGCCGCGCGAAATTCGCGACAGGATTGCATAGAGCGAAAACCGCTGCTCCCGCGACACCTCGAAGCTCTTTTCGGCGTTCTCGAAGGCGAGATCGGCCTCGCCGCGCAACAGGTGCACGACTGACGTCATGTAGTGCGCGAACGCTATGGTGTAGGGGTGGCGAAGATCCCGTGCCAAGGCAAGCGCCTCCGAGACGCGCGCGAGCGCCTGGTCGGGATAGCCGAGGAACCACAAATCCCAGGACAGCAGCAGGAGCGAGGCCGCCTGCGGCTCGACCATGTAGAGATGGTATAGCGGCGGCCTTCCTTTGTTCATCGAGAGCTTGATCGATTCCTCGAAATGGTCCGCGGAGGAGCGAAAGTCCCCGATCGTCAATAGCGTGCTGCCCATCATTCGATGAGCGACCATGCGCGGCACGGCGTCCGGCAACGCCTGGGTTCGCGACATGAACTCATCGGCCATGGCGAGCGCTTCATCATTCTTGCCGGACATCCAGGAATTTCCCCACAACCCGAACAGCGCCTGGAAATATTCGGGAATATTGCCGAGCCGCAGGCACAGGGCCCGCGCCTGCGAAAAGGCTTCGCGGGTATCAGCGGAGGCATAGCCCTGCACCGCGATGAGCGGTATGCCCAACGCCAGTTGGATGTCGATCTCCTGCCTGGTCCGCTCGAGCGAGTCCGGCAGGCCGCTCAGAAGCTGAAGCGCCTTTCGAAAATTGGCGATGGCCTCGACATTGGCCGAATGCGCTAGCGCGCGTTGCCCGGACTTGAACCAGCAGCGAATGGCAAGCGGATGATTGCCGGCCTCCTGATGATGATAGGCGAGAACCTCGGGCTGATTTTCGGCGAGCTCCGGGAAATCATGCTCCAGGATCGCCGCGATGTCGGCGTGAAACTGCAGCCGCTTGCTTTTGAGCAGGGAGTCGTAGATCGCATCGCGCAGCAGCACGTGCTTGAAGGCGAAACGGACGAACGGCGAAACGTCGACCCGGTAAATGATATCAGCGCGTTCGAGCAATGAGAGCGCCGACAGCATATCCTCCTCGTCGACCTGCGATGCAGCCGACAAGAGGTCATAGGAGAATTCCCGTCCGATCACGGCTGCGATCTGCGCAAGCCGGCGGCTCGGTGCGACCCGGTCGAGCCGTTCCATCAAAGCGTCGCTTAGCGTGTCCGGAACGCGGAGCAAGGCCGGCTGCGCCTTGCGCTCGACGGCACCTCTGCTTCGCAAAGGCGCGCTCAACGTGCTGTTTGTCAGTTCCTCGATGAATAGCGGGACGCCATCGGCCTTTTCGACGATCTGGTCGAGCAACGGCTGGGGCATGCTCGCGCCGCTCAGGAGCTCCCGGATCATCGCCCTGACCTCGCTATGCGACAGCCGGGTGAGCGAGTGCAGAGTGGTGTTCGCGCGAGTGATCCACGCGGGGCGAAATTCGGGCCGGCAGGATACGATCAGCAGCACGCGGGCGCGGTCGATGCGGCTGGTGGCCAGTTCGAGCAGCTCGAGGGTCGACGCGTCAAGCCAATGCGCGTCCTCGAAAATGCACAGCGTCGGGCGCTGGACGGAAAATGCCAAGAGGATGTCGACAAGCGTAGAGATCGTCCTGTTCTTCACTTGCCGCGGCGTCAGACCTGACAGTTCGAGATCATCCTCCAGCGGGATCGACAACAGTTTCGCGATCAGGACGACCGGCTCCGCCGAGCCGTCAATCGGGCGCGGAAGGTAGGCCTTGAGCTTTGCAAGCTTGTCGGTATCGGGCTCGCGAGCCGTCAGTTGGGCCGCCTGTTCGATCTGCTCGATCACGGGAAAGAACGCGCTCTGACTGTGATAGGGCGAGCACTGATGGTGAAGCAGGACGTGCGGCTCATCCTCGACACGCGATTTCAGTTCGTGCAGAAGCCTCGATTTCCCGACTCCGGGAATGCCCGAAAGGAACACGACCTGGCCGTCGGCTTCCTTGGCTTTCTGCCACCTATCGAGCAGCAGGCTAAGCTCGCTCGAGCGCCCGATCAGCGGCGTAAGAGAACCCGCATGCGCCGCCTCGAAGCGGCTCGTGGTGTGCTTTGCCGAGAGCACGCGATAGACGTGAACGGATTCAGTTACACCTTTGAGCTCCTGCAGACCGAGGTCCTGAAAATCAAACGCGGCCGAAACTAGCCGTCTGGTCGATTCCGAAACGACCACCGTATTGGCGGCCGCAAGCGTCTGCAGACGCGCGGCGATATTCGGCGTCTCGCCCACCGCGTCCATCGACCACGTGCCGCTCTCTCCGGTTTCGCCGACCACGACCGGGCCGGAGCAGACACCCACCCGGCACGTCAGGGTGACCGGCCCTGGAATGGTCGCAACTCTGGAAACGATCTCCAGTGCCGCATGCGTGGCGCGAACGGCGTCATCCTCATGCGCATAGGGCCAACCGAAGAACGCCATCGCGCCGTCGCCGAAGTAGCGCGCGACCTCGCCTCCGTAGCGCCGGATCGCGGTGCTGCATTCGCCCCGATACGCGTCAATGAGTTTTTGCAGATCCTCCGGGTCCAGCGCCTCCGAAAGCTGCGTGGACCCCACCAGATCACTGAACATCACCGTGATCTGACGGAATTCGGCCTCGCGCTGCGGCACGACCGAGGCGGACGCGATGCCGAACTTCGCCGCCGTCAATGCTTCGATGGCCTTCAGCAGCTTCTTGCGATGACCTAAGGAAATAACGCCAAGCTTCCTGAGATCATTCTCGGTCAGATCCGGAAGGACGGAGTATTCGATATTATTCTCGGCGAAGGTCTGGGCGTACTGCCCCAGCCCGTGTCCACACAGCCAGTCGGTAACCTCGGTGGTTGTCCTCGCCATTGCGGAGGCCCTCGTCTCTTGTCGCTCGAGGCACGCCAGACTGCGACGACTGCCGTGCCGTTCTGCTCACGCCGAGGGCCGAGCACCGCGCCTCTTACTGTACGAAGGCCCTGCTCAGACGATACGGAAGCGCCTCTCCGACCGCCTGCTGAAGCTCGTCGAGCATCTCCGCCTCGGATTTGAGGAGCTCGTGATTATATCCCTCCGCCATGATCAATGCCGATTCATACGTCTCCTGGACGACCCTGATGCGGTCGCTCGGAGGAAGCGACGCGACGAACTCGATCGTCTCTTCCACATGGGCAACCTCGCTCCCAAGGCAACTGTGACTTCGCAGAAAGCGGGTCGCATCGACGCCGTCAGGGCATAGTGCCTGCACCTTCTCGATATCGGTCTTCTGCTTGAGCGCGGCGATGCGTTCCAGACAGTAGGAATAGCCGATGCAGCCGATCGGGTAGTCCTCGACGCAGAGCTCATCGAACCGCTCGCAGAGCGGCTTGATGCCGTCGGGGATGAAGTTGGCGACCAATCGCTCGGCGGGCAGGCCCAGCGCGCGAAGATCCTTGAGCGCAAGCCGGTCGTGACCGGTCTCCTCGCGCGCACGTTCTTCAAGATAAGCCGCCACTTCCGGCCGCCCCAGTTCGTTGAATCGCCTGGCGGCGCGCTGGAGATTTCGCGGCGTGTGGACAGACGTGTGGTAGGCGCCCACGATGGCGATGATGTAGCCGACAAGCGTCGGCGCCGGGCTGGCGAGGCGCTTTTCAATTCTGGAAAATCCGAGATTGATCGCGCCGTCGAGCAGCCCGATCGTGCTGCCCCTCGCGCCGACGCCTGTCATCGGCGTCGCAAACGGATCTGCGTATTCCTTTGTGCCGCCCGGGAGATGAAACCAGACCTCCCCGGACTCGCGAGCGATGATCGAAATATTGCCGCTAACATTGACCCACTCCGTGACCAGGGGCGCCATTCCACACCTCCATATCCGAGCGGTCGCGCGCGCAACGTTTCCCGCACGGTGCGCGCGAAACTCGCCAAAAATACAGCTCAGGCCAATCTCGACTGCGCTAGATTCCGTTCGGCGTAATGGCCATCAGCAAGCGCGCTGTCTCGAGCAGAGACAGGTGATGCGGAGGCTGCTCGACGCGCGATCGGTCCGGCACCACGAAAATGACTCCGGTCCCATCAGGGTCCGGGTTGTGACAGCCGTTATTATATTCTTCTTCCGTGAACACGATGGGGTTCGCGAGGAATATGCCCCGGGCCTCGAGCGACGCCTTGGCGTTTGGCGAGGTGCCGTCCGACTGCCGCGTCGTCAACCACTTTTCAAAATCTGGATCGGTCCACGCCTCGACGATCAACTGTGCGAGGGCATCGTTCTGATAAGAAAAATCGGCAACTCTTTCTTGGAGATTAGCGTCCCGGAAGATACCTGCCATAGCGAAGCCCTCCGTAAAATACAGGGGCGCCGTTCTGACGCCCGGTATTTTGGTAGCTTAGTTGTAGAACTCTGCGGTGGCAAGCCAGACTAGCGCCACCGAAAAGGCTGTAAGCATTTGGCGGTCGACGATGAAAGCTGGCCGCGGCCGAACCCCTCGCCGTCAGGGTTTCGCTGCGGCTTCCACGCCGTGAAGCTGGGTGGCTACGATCAATTCGCCGATCTTCCTGCCCAGCTGTTTTCCAACTTCGGTAGAAAACCGATAGTGAAAACCAGCCCGCGCCTGCGGCCATCAGGCGCAGGCCGAGCGCAGAGAACTTAAGGAAGAGGTCCGACGATCGCCTGATCGTGGCGTGCCGCGATGCCGGGCAAGAGATCCATATGCTCCTCCCGGGGATCGGGAATGCCGTGCAGGTCGCGGAAGAATTCTTCGTGGCGGCGCGGCGTGGACACCAGAATATGTCGCGCGCCGGCGTCCCCGACATTGGTGAAGCCGTGAACCGTGCCTCTCGGGACCAGGACGCGTGCGCCCGGCCCTGCCACGGCGGTGCGGTCGTCGATGAGGTACTTCAGTTGGCCTGCGATCACGATGAAGAGCTTGTCCTCGGTGGCGGAGATGTGCGCGGGTGCGCCGGCGCCGGGCTTGATCGTCATGTCGAGGATCGTGAAGGGGCTCGGATAGGGGTTGATGATCCCGGTGGTGATCCCGGCGAATTCTGTCGTTTCGAATTCCGTGGTGATATTGGCTTGCATGTTCGCTCCAGGGCAAGGTTGCGATCTGACAAACTGCATGTAGCGACCGCGCCCGCCCTGAGTAGCCCTGCCGGTCCGGACAGAGCGGCCAGGATACTGGCCAATCGGGCGCGTCACTGTCCGCCCGCCGCAGCCTCCAGGTGGCGCGCCAGGACTTGCGCGAACGCATTGACCTTGGGATTGAGGTCGGCGCGCGAGGGAAAAGTGAGATGCAGCCGGATCGATCCCGAGAACAGGTTCGGCAGCACGGGTAAAACGGCTTTCGACGCAAGCTCGGCTTGGCACAGCGATTGCGGCAGCAGCCCGACGCCTTGATGCAGCAAGACGAACTCACGCACCAGGGCGAAACTGTCCACTGCGACTTGGAATTGCGGGAACTCGACCCCGTTCTTGAGAGCACGGGACAGCAGGCGACGCAGCTCGGGCCGTTCGGGACCAATCAGCGTGCTCACCTGATGTATGTTGGCCGGCTCGCCGTTCCTGCGCAGATATTCGGCGCTGCCATAGAGGCCGAACTCCATGTCCAGAACGCCCCGGACAAGCGCTTCCTGCGGGTTGGAAGCGCCGATGCGAAGGGCGACGTCGATGTTTTCGGAGACGAGGTCGAGCACGTCGTTCGTGAGCAGCACCTCGAACCGCACGGCGGGATGCGCTTCACGGAATTCGGAAACGGCGCCGGCAATGAGCCCGGGCGGAAAATCCGCCGGCACCGTGAGACGGATTCCACCGCCATAGGGGCTGCCTGCCTTGCCCAGGCCGTCGAGCGCGCCGGCGAGGGAGGCCAGAGCCTCCGCAGAGCGTCCGTACAGTTCGGCGCCTTCCGTGGTGAGCGAGAAAGCGCGAGTCGAACGCTTGAAAAGGCGCACGCCGAGTGTCCTTTCCAAGGTCCGGATGCGCAAACTGACGGACGAGCGCGGGGTGTTGGTCTGACGTGCGGCCGCCGCAAATCCACCAGCCCGCACGACAGCGACAAAGGTTTGAAGAGAGTTGAGGTCCATTCGGCGCGCCTTTTGTCACGCCAAATTCGGATGTCGTCGCATCGGCCGGACCGAAATCACGCATGTCATATGATTTATCCGCGATCTGCGGGCAGACGGACGAAGCACGTCGTGGCGGAAGAGGATTGATGTGGTTGCCGGTTTCAATGACGTTGCGGAGCTACAGGATCGTTTCAACGAATCGGAGATGAGTTACATTCGAAATGTTGTCCCGTGCGTCACACCGGCCAGGACGCACGGGACCACAGATGCGGCGCACGAAACTCAACAACCGTGGCAGATCGTGAGCTTGCGATCGACAGCGCGATCCTCTTCGCTGATTTGCTCGAGCTCGTTCGTGTTCTGCGACGGCAGGTCCTTCGCATGGGGCTGACGATGGCCGACCGGCGCAGGCCACGGCAGACCTAACGTCCGCGATGAGGCATCGGACATGCCTGACGAGACGGCAGAGGGCGATGGTTTCGCCAGCCCCACCGTCTCGGCCGTGGCCGTGCGACCAGAGAGTAAAGCTGCCAGAAGCACTGCTCCGATCATCTCACGCATGATTGCTCTCCAAAGCTTCGATTGCCGTTGGTGTCATCGGCTGACCTCCTTCCGATAGGGAGCGGCCAGAATCGGCGCTGCTTGCTACAGCGTGATTTCAATCATTCGGGAGAAGAGTTGCGGTTGTAAGAACCGACCAGCTAGCCGTGATGAACTGCGGGCGAACGACCCGACGATCTGTTCTTGCACCGCCTAAGCAATAGGCACTCCGGCGCGTCGATAGATCATCGACGCGTGCTATGGATCGTGGGTTGCCACTCCGAACAGAGACGTTCAAAGCCCGAGGTCGGAAAGCCCCGGGTGATTGGCGGGGCGAGGTCCCGAACGGTCCCAGTGGTATTTGCGATCGGACTCCTTGATGGGGAGATCGTTGATGCAGGCGAACCGTTTTTGCATCAGCCCGTTCTCGGCAAATTCCCAGTTCTCGTTGCCGTAGGAGCGAAACCAGTTTCCGGAATCGTCGTGCCACTCATAGGCGAAACGTACGGCGATCCGGTTCTCGGTGAACGCCCAGAGCTCCTTGATCAGACGGTAGTCGAGCTCCTTGACCCATTTCCGCGTGAGAAACGCGACGATCTCGGCGCGGCCGTTGATGAATTCCGACCGGTTTCGCCAGTAGCTGTCCGGGCTGTAGGCGAGCGACACCTTTTCCGGATTACAGGAATTCCAGCCGTCTTCCGCGCCGCGCACTTTCTGCACGGCAGTCTCATGGGTGAAGGGTGGAAAGGGGGGACGGCTCTCGGCCATATAAGATCTCCATTTCTAGCTCGGCCCGGGTCCGGCGCATGGCACGCGAGTGTGCCCGGGCGGCTCATCCTTATCTTTCCGAAGCACGCGCCAGCTTTCCATAATGCACGATAGCTTGTGATGCGAGGGACGGAACTGGCGGCGATGGCGGCCCGGAAGCCGCGTCAGCTCCCCTTTCTTCCGAGCCGAATTTTGCGTTAAGGTTGCGGAGGATCCGGAGTGCCCGTGCAGACCGCACAACGCCATTCGCTGAAGTTGTTGCAATGGATGATGGCCGCTTCCCTGGCCCTTCCGCTGGCGCTCTTTGTTTTTGCTTCGGTGATCTCCTGGAATTCAATCAACCAGGCCGCCGACGGGGAAATCGAGCGCACGCTCGATGTCGCGCACGAGCACGCGCTGAAAGTGTTCGAGACCATCGACCGCAGCCTGTCGGAGATCGCGGAAATCATTCGCGGCCTTCCCGACGACGCGATCCGTTCGCGTGAAGAGAGCCTGCACGAGCGGCTGAAGCAGCTCACGGCATCGCTGCCCCAGGTGAAATCGGCGTGGGTCTTCGACGCCAGGGGCCATGCTCTGGTCAACAGCCTGGTGGCCCCGGCGCCCGACATCGATTTCTCGGACCGAGCGTATTTCAGGGCACATGCCGCCGGCGACGTCGGCACCCATATCGGCGACGTGCTGACGCCGCGGCCGCCCTACCGGGGCGCACCATTCTTCGGCGTCAGCCGTCGGCGGTCGACCGAGACCGGCGACTTTGCCGGCGTGATCCAGGCATCGGTTCTGCCCGAGTATTTCGAGAATTTCTACGCGCGGATCGGCCGCGAACCCGGCAGCTTCTTCGCGCTCGGCCGCACCGACGGCGCGATGCTGGCTGGCTATCCGACGGCCGACCGCGAGTTCCGCCTCGACCCTGACGGACCTGTCGGGCAGAAGCTTGCCACCGTGCCCGACGGCGGTCTGATCACCGTCACCTCGCCGGCCGACGGCATCGAACGCCGTCTCGGTTATCGGCGGCTCGCCGAATATCCGATCTATGTCAGCGCAGGGCTCGAGACCTCGGCGATCCGCGCGCGCTGGCTCGCGACCATCGGCCAGCACCTGATCTTCGGCGTGCCCGCCACCGCGCTGTTGTTCCTGCTGCTCGCCTTGGCGCTGCGGCGGACGCGACGCCTGCATGAGGAGGCCGAAAGACGCCAGGAAGCCGAGGAGGCGCTGAAGCATGGGCAACGGCTGGAGGCCCTCGGCCAACTCACCGGTGGCGTCGCGCACGACTTCAACAATCTGCTGACCGTGATCCGCGCCTCCATCGACATGTTGCGGCGGCCGAACCTGCCGGAGCAGCGGCGGCTGCGCTACATCGATGCGATTTCGGAGACGGTCAACCGGGCCTCGAAACTGACCGGCCAACTGCTCGCCTTCGCCCGACGACAGACGCTCAAGCCTGAACTGTTCGACGTCGGCCAGAGCGTGCAGGTGCTGGGCGAGATGATCGGAACGCTGGTCGGGCCGCGGATCGAGATCGTCACCAGGCTGCCGGACGAACCCTGCTTCATCAACGCCGATGCCGGCCAGTTCGAGACCGCGATCATCAACATGGCCGTCAATGCCCGTGACGCCATGAATGGTGCCGGCCGGCTGACGATCGCGGTGCGTCGCGCAGCCGAACTGCCCGTTGCCGATGGCCATCCGCCGGCGCCGCACGGCTATGTCGCAGTGGCGGTCGGGGACGTCGGCATCGGCATTCCGCAGGATCAGCTCGGGCGCATCTTCGAGCCGTTCTTCACCACCAAGCAGGTCGGTCAGGGCACGGGGCTCGGGCTGTCGCAGGTATTCGGATTCGCCAAGCAGTCCGGCGGCGAGATTGTCGTCGTCAGCGAGGTCGGCAAGGGCTCTACCTTCACGCTCTATCTGCCTCGCGCCGCGGCCACGGGTCCGACATTGCAGTTCGCGGCCGCGGATGCGCCGCCGGTCGACGGCAGCGGCATGTCGGTGCTGGTGGTCGAGGACAATATCGAGGTCGGCAGATTTACGGCCGATGCCCTCGCAGAGCTCGGCTACGCCGCGACCCTGGTCGAGAACGCTACGCGGGCGCTGGACGCGCTGGCCGGCGACGCCGCCCGTTTCGACGTGGTGTTCACCGACGTCGCGATGCCCGGCATAAGCGGCGTCGAGCTCGCCCAGGAAATCCGCCGCCGCTGCCCGGACCTGCCGGTCGTGCTGACCAGCGGCTACAGCCAGGTGCTGGCGCAGCGAGGCAGCTATGGGTTCGACTTCCTGCAAAAGCCGTATTCGATCGAGCAGCTCTCGCACGCGCTGCACAAGGTCTCCCGGCCGAAACCAACACGAACACCGACGGCGGCGTCGTCCTGACGCGCGCCGGTCCATTGTAACCGGTCCAGGCCGGGGTTAGCCTTCCCGCGGCGTCTATCCAGGAGGGAACGATGAGTCCCGACTACCCGGTCATCCTCCATCATTTTCCTCAATCGCCGTTCTCGGAGAAGATCCGCCTGATCCTGGCGCTGAAGAACGTGACATGGACGTCGGTGCTGATTTCCCGGATCATGCCCCGTCCGGATCTGATGCCGCTGACGGGAGGCTACCGGCGGACCCCGGTGCTGCAGATCGGCGCCGATATCTACTGCGACACCCAATGCATCGTCCGCGAACTGGAACGGCGCTATCCGCAGCCGACGCTGTTCCCGAGCGGGTATTACGGGCTTGCCGCCGCGACCGCGATGTGGACCGACCGTCCGTTCTTCCAGAACACCGTCAACCTGATCTTCGGCTCGGTGGCCGACAATGTGCCGCAGGAGTTCATCGACGACCGCGAAAAGCTGCGCGGCGCCAAATTTGATGTTGCCGCCATGCGGGAAGCGATCCCGCAGATGCGCGATCAGTTTCGTGCCCACCTGCAATGGATCGAAGCCCAGCTTCGCAACGGCCATAGCTGGATGTGCGGCGATCGCGCCAGCCTGTGCGACGTCAACGCCTACATGAACATTTGGTACGTGCGCACCAACCTTCACGACCTCGACAAGATGCTGTTCGAATTCCCTGCAACGCGATCATGGGAGGCGCGCATTCGCGCCATCGAGCACAAGCCATGCAAGGAAATCTCGCCCGCCTCCGCGCTCGAAATCGCCGCCAATGCTGCGCCGCGGACCACCGTGCTGGCCGACCCTTACGATCCCAACCACCGCAAGCCGGGCGACCAGGTCGAGGTGATGCCCGATGACTACGGCAAGATCAAAGTGAGCGGCGAGATCGTTTCCCTGTCTTCGCAGCATATCGCGATCCGCAGGCACGACCCCCGCGCCGGCGAGGTGGTGGTGCACTTCCCGCGGGCCGGCTTTCTGGTGTTTGATCAGGGCAGATAGGCCGAAGGAGTTGCTTGATGATCGATCACATCGGTTTTCCGGTTTCCGACTATCAGCGTTCCCTGGCGTTCTATCAGCGGGCGCTCGCGCCGCTCGACTACACGCTGATCATGGAAGTCACGCAGGAGAACGGCGCTGACCAGGCGGCCGGCTTCGGCGCGGGCGGCAAGCCGGATTTCTGGATCGGCGGCGAAGGCGGGCTTGAAAAGCCGCTGCATGTCGCGATCGTGGCAAAGGACCGCGCAACCGTGGATGCCTTCTACAAGGCAGCGATCGCAGCCGGCGGACGCGACAATGGCGCGCCCGGTATCCGCGCGCACTATCATCCCAACTATTACGGCGCGTTCGTGCTCGACCCCGACGGCCACAACATCGAAGCGGTCTGCCACGCGCCGGAATAGTTCCGGGCTTGGACCGCCGGAACATCACAGCATGCGTGCCGTTATCGTTCTTCCGAAACAGAAACGGAGCGAACCATGACGCGTGATGATCCGCGCGCCGCGATCGGAAACAACGGCACGGTTACCTAGATGCCGATCGAACCGCCCGAGGTTCCGCCGCCGACACCAGGCACGCCGAGCGAACCACCTCCCGGAATCCCTCCGGGGAGTCCGCGCCCTGAGGTGCCGCCGCCGGCACGTGAGCCCGGCGAACCGCCAGTACCTGACGAACTGCCCGGCAAGCTGCCGGATGAATTGCCGATTCGCGGGCCGAACGGACCGCCTTCGCCGAATCCGACCGATGCCGCGGAACCACGCAAGCAACAATGGTGAGATCGCGATTTGCAAGTCTCGTCTGAATGAGCAATGAACAAGTTTGCTTGCAAGTCATTGCAACGCTGAAATAAAAAGCCTTTCCCCTTTGTCGCCCGCCACATTGCGGCCTAACGAATAACCGTTGATCCGACCGCCGAGCTATTCGGCCCCCGCCCATCCTCCTTCCTTGCCAAGAACTTTCCCGGGACCTGCAATCATGACAAACCTCCGCCTCGTGCTGCTTGCCACGACCGCATTGACGGTGACGCAGCTAGCCAGCTTCGCATCGCGTGCGCAGACCGCGCCACTCGTCGTGGCACAGGCAGCGGCGCCGAAGGAAGAACTCGGCCCCGACGGAAAGCCGAAGCAGCCGCCGAAGGCAGCGCCGCCGGCCGGCGCGCCAAAGCAGCCCGCACCGCCGCCTGGCGCCGCTCCGCCTGCTCATCCGTCCGCTCCACCAGCCGCTGCGCCAGCGCGACCGGCACCACCGCCTCCGGCTGCTGCGCCGCCTCGTCCGACACCGCCGCCGGCCGCCGCTCCGGAACGACCAACGCCTCCGCCTGCCGCGCCGACACGGCCGACTCCGCCTCCAGCCGCTGCTCCAGAGCGGCCAACGCCCCCGCCTGCCGCCCCGGCACGGCCGACTCCGCCAGCCGCTGCTCCGGAACGACCAACAGCTCCACCTCCGTCTGCTGCTCCTCCAGCGCGTCCGACGCCGCCTCCGGCAGCAGCGCCGCACACTCCGACGCCGCCCACTGCAGCGCCGCCGGCGCGCACGCAGCCGCCCACGCCTCCATCCGCGGCGACGCCACCGGCTACGCCCACGACCCCGGCCACTCCGACGCCACCGCGCGGTGCGCAAAAGGAAGTGCCGCCCGCCGGCGCCAAGCAGCCCGCGGCTGCACCCACCGCCACGCCGACGCAGCCTCATCCTGCGCCCGCGGCAACGCCGACACCTGCAACGCCGCCAGCCGCGGGAAGTCCGTCTCCGACTCCTTCGCCGGCACGGCCTGGCGCAGCGACGACGACACCTCCCGCCGCCGGTGCGCCGACGAGCCCGCCTCCCGCTGCAGGCACGCCGCCCGCCGGCACCAAGCAGCCCGGGGCGGCCCCCACCACCACGCCGACGCAGCCTCGGCCTGCGCCTGCGGCAACGCCGACACCCGCAACGCCGCCGGCCGCGGGAAGCCCGTCTCCGACGCCTTCGCCAATGCGGCCTGGCGCAGCGACGACGACACCTCCTGCCGCCGGCACGCCAGCGAACCCGCCTCCGGCTGCAGGCACGCCGCCTGCCGGCGCACCCGCTGCCGGAACTCCGACTGCGCCGCCCCAGGCCGGCCTCCCGCCCCGGCCTGCAGCTCCTCCCCCCGGAGCCGCTGCGCCGACCGTCGTCCCTGGCACGCCCGCCGCAGCGCCACCGCCCAACAGGGCGCAATACGCGCCGCCGACGATTGCGCCGGCCTTCCGGGCGGCACCTACGGTCGCAGCGCCGCTGCCACCACCGCCGCGTCCGCCGCAGCGTGACCTGACGCCGCTCGCGATCGGTGCGGGCGTGGTGGCTGGCGCCGTGATCGGCGCGACAATCGCCGACCTCCGCAACCAGCGTCAGGAAGTCGTCGAGGGCGGCCGTACCGTCTACACCGAGCCGGATCGCATCATCATCCGCGACCCGAGTGGGCAGGAGTACGTCCGCGGCAACGATCTCTATCGCTTCCGCTATGGCGCTCGCGACATCCGGAGCGAGACGATCGGCGGCGAAACCCGCACCGTCGTGGTCCGTCCCGACGGCAGCGAGGTGATCACCGTGGTTGGTGCGGACGGTACGCTGCTGCGGCGAATCCGCAGGGATCCCGGCGGGCGCGAGATCGTCATCATCGACAACAGCTACCGCGATCCGCGGGCGGTCGGCGGCTTCTATGTCGACGTGCCGCCGCCGGTGGTCAACATTCCCTACGATCGCTACATCGTCGACGCCCAGGAGGCGTCGCCGGACGTGATCTACGAGACCATGGAGGCACCGCCGGTACAACGGATCGAACGGCGCTATTCGCTCGACGAGATCCGCTACAGCCCCAATGTTCGCATGCAAATGCCGAGCATCGACGTCAACACGATCAACTTCGAGACGGGGTCGTGGACTATCCCGCCGGACCAGGCGGCTCGGCTGCAGGTGATCGCCGACGGCCTCAACCGCGCGATCCAGCGCAACCCGCGCGAGGTGTTCCTGATCGAGGGACACACCGACGCGGTCGGCAACGACGTCGACAATCTGTCATTGTCGGATCGCCGTGCGCAGTCCGCGGCTGAATTGCTGACCCAGCAGTTCGGTGTGCCGGCGGAGAACCTGACGTCGCAGGGCTACGGCAAGCAGTATCTGAAGGAGCAGACGGACGGACCGAGTCGCATCAACCGGCGCGTCACTGTCCGCCGCATCACCCCGCTGCTCAACGGCGGCACCGCTTCGCTGCCACCACCCAGCACACCGCGCTGAGGCGAGCGATTTCGAACAAATGGCCGGGAGCGATCCCGGCCATTTTTGTTGCACCAACTACGACAAACTCGCTTCGAACGTTTGATGGGTTTTGCTTCGCTTCGCTCTGCCCATCGTCATTGCGAGCGAAGCGAAGCAATCCATTTCTCCACTTGCGGAGGCATGGATTGCTTCGTCGCTTCGCTCCTCGCAATGACGGGTTCGATAAGCGCACCAGTTCACCCTACTACATGCAGGCTTCGCAGATCGCTGCGACATGGCGATGGTCGGTGCCGCAGCAGCCGCCGAGAATGTGCATGCCGGGAAACGAGCGCCGGAGGTCGACATAGCGGCGGCCGAGATCGGTGGGATCGCCGGCATCGAGCGTCTCGGATTCGTCGAGCTCCTGGTGGCTCTTGGCCGACGCATTGGCCCTGACGCCATGGATGCGCCCGGCCCACGTGTCGCCCGCGCTCAACGCGCCTGCGAAATGGGACGGATGCGCGCAGTTGATCAGGAAATATTCCGGCCCGTTTTGCGTGGCGTGATCGACAGCCTCGATCGCCTCACGCAGCGTTTCACCCTTCACCAGACGACCATCGGTTTCGACGGTGAAGGAGATCGCCACCGGAATACTGTGTGCCTTGGCCGCGTGGACGATGCCGATCGCTTCATTGATTCCGTTCAGCGTGAACGCCGTCACCATGTCGGCGCCGCCTTCCGCGAAGGCGGCAATCTGTGGCGCATGATAGGCTTCCGCCTCCGATGCATCCATGTTGCCGGCTTTGTAGCCATCGCCGCGCGGACCGATCGCGCCATCGATGACACAGGGCATGTTCGGCCGCTCCCAGCCGGTTCGCAGCTGGTTCAGGAACTCAATCGAACGGACGTTGATCGATGTCAGCGCAGCCGCGTCGTAGCCGAGCTTGACGCCCCAATCCGGATTGGCGCGCCAGGTCGGGCTGTCGAGCACGAAACCGGTGCCCTTCTCGCGCGCAATCGCAAGGTAGGACTGGTAGTAGCGCTTGAGGTGCTCACGACCATCCGCGGAGTCGAGCAGGACGAAAGCGGCAAAGTGCGGCAGCTCGAGGCCGTGGTGGAAGATCAGCGTCGTTTCCATGCCGCCGTCGGTCAGGAAGATGCCGCCGCGCCGCTGTGGCAGGTCGTGCCGATACTTGGCCATTGATGCCTCCGTGATCAAAAGGGCTGTCACCGGTAGGTCGGCCAATGCCGGGTTTGGTTGGGCCGGCTGGTGCCTCATATTGTCGCGACTTCCAGATGGCTCCCGCGCGCAGAGGCGTGAACGCAGAACCTGTCGGGATGGGCAAAAGCGTAGCGTGCCCCCCTCCGAGCGGAGTGTTGATCGTGGGCACGCTTCGCTTCGCCCACGCTACAAGAGCTCGCGACGCTACGGCGCCGGTGCGGCGAGTCCAAGCGCATCGGCGATGACACGGAAGACTTCCGTGTTGTCCATCGAACCATGAACGCGTTCGCTGCCTGCACCGGTTGCGGTCAGGATGACGTCCTCTCCCGAATGCACGCTGGCGCCGATCATCGCCGGCAGATTGCCGGGACGGAGCACGGCGCCCGGAACGTCCTTGTATTTGTCGTTGGCCTTGAAAGTCCCAGGCTCATCGCCCTTTGCCGTCGGATCATTCGGGTTATCGAGCTTGGGGCGGAAGGTTTCGTAATGGTCCGGCAGGCTGGCCGAGAAAATCGCGAGCCGCCGGCTGACATCCACCCGCGAGGGATAGCCTTCGGCATCGGCAGCCGGATAGTTGGGGAATCCCGCCTTGTCATAGACGCCGACGCGTTCGCGGAACGGGACGTTGGGCGTCTTGGTCATGTCGTCATTGATGGTGCCGACAAGACTGTTGGGATGATTGTGGTCCGCCACCACCAGGATCAAGGTGTCATCGCCGCGGGCCTGCGCCCAGTCGCGCGCAAAACGAACGGCATTGTCGAGCATGATCGTGTCGTAGACCGCGCGCTCCATGTCCAGGAGATGAGCGTATTTGTCGATCAGCCCCGATTCCACCATCAGGAAGAAGCCGGCATCGTTCTTCGACAGCACTTTCAGCGCGGCCTGCACCTGCTCGGTCAGGTCGGGCTGTTCGGGAAACTTGCCGACGCTGCCGCCTTTGAGGAACTTGCGGTCCAGGACACCGTCCATGTTGCCCGAGGCAAACAGTCCCAGCAGCTTGCTCGTGTCAGGTTTTGCAGCCGAGGCATCAAGCTCGGACTTTGTCGTCACCACCTGATAGCCGGCATCGCGAAAGCGGGCGATGTAATCGATGTCGTCCTTGCGCTTTCCCGCTGCTGCTTGCGGCAGGAAATTCGCGCTGCCTCCTCCCATCAGGACATCGGGCTTGGCGGCGAAGAGCTGCGCGACGATCTCATCATAGGCGGCGCGGCGGCGGGTATGCGCGACCATTGCCGCCGGTGTGGCATCCTCGACTTCGGTATTGGTGACGATCCCGATGCCCAGACCAAGCCGCCGCTTCGCGACGCTGGTGATGGTTTCGACCTTGGGATCATCGAACGGGCTTATGGAGCGATCAGCGTAGACGCCCAACGCGTTGACGGCGGTCTTGTGGCCCGTGGCGTAGGCGCTGGCCGCATTCGCCGAATCGGTAATGATCGAATCGGAGCCCGCGGTTGCAACCAGCGCCATATGCGGCATGTCGTCGATGGCAAGCTTGCCGAGGCTTTTGCCTTCCGCAATTCCCTTCGAGAGCATACGCGCCGCAACCCGATGGGCCGGCGACAGTCCATCACCGATGAACAGGATCACGTTCTTGGCCTTGCGCGGACCGGTGTCGTAAACCGACCACACGACCGTGCGGCTGCGTGCGCCTTCAGTGACGTCCACCTTCACGCTTCCAGGCTTGGTCAATGCGACGTCGCGAACGATCAGCGCCGACTGCTCCTTGCCGTCTTCGCGCTCCACGAAGGTGCCGGGCTGGCCGAAGGCTGCGGAATAATCCGCGCCGTTCACCGTGACTTTCACATTCGCCGGATCAACGCGATCGGGAAACTCGACCTTGAAGTCGAAATGGGCGCCGGCGAGGATGTCGGCGCGGTCGATGGGATAGATCGTCTGGGCTAGCGTCGGCGATCCCGACAACAGGACGAGAAGAGCGGCACCGGCAAATGGCTTGATCATGATTTGCGCCCCACAATTGTTCGCCCGCGCCGTCCGGCTGCAGTACGGAGGTCACGGGCGCGCAGGCGACGAGACTAGCCGCGCCGAATGACGCGTCCATTACACATCGAGCCTGGATACCGGCGATGGATCGTCGCAGTCCGCAGCCCGGATGGAGCGCAAGCGTAGTCCGGGCTACGGAGTTCACACGGTTCAGCTCTTGTCGCTATCGAGCCTCAAGATGTTCGAGCCCTCGCCGAGCGACAGCAAGCCTGTCTCCGCGTAGAGATCCAGCTTGGTGCGGGTATCGGCGATGTCGAGGTTGCGCATTGTGAGCTGGCCGATACGGTCCGCCGGCGTGAACGCCGCATCCTCCACCTTCTCCATGCTCAGCCGCTCCGGCTGATAGCTCAGGTTCGGGCTCTCGGTGTTCAAGATCGAATAGTCGTTGCCGCGGCGCAGCTCGAGCGTCACCTCACCGGTGATGGCGCGCGCCACCCAACGCTGGGCGGTTTCGCGCAGCATGAGAGCCTGAGAATCGAACCACCGCCCCTGGTAGAGCAGCCGGCCAAGGCGCAGGCCGTTGATCCGGTATTGCTCGATGGTGTCTTCGTTGTGGATGCCGGTGATCAGGCGCTCATAGGCGATGTGCAGCAGCGCCATGCCGGGAGCTTCATAGATGCCGCGGCTCTTTGCCTCGATGATCCGGTTCTCGATCTGGTCGCTCATGCCAAGACCATGCCTGCCGCCGACGGCGTTGGCCTCGAGGAACAGCGCCACCGGGTCCGGGAAAGTCTGGCCGTTCAGCGCGACGGGCTGGCCTTCCTCGAAGCGCACGGTGACCTGTTCGGCCCTGACGACACAGTCGTCGCGCCAGAACGGCACGCCCATGATCGGATTGACGATCTTGATGCCGCTTTGCAGGCTCTCGAGATCCTTGGCCTCGTGGGTTGCACCGAGGAGATTGCTGTCGGTCGAATACGCCTTTTCGGCGCTCATCTTGTAGGCGAACCCTTGCGCGGTCATGAACGCCGACATTTCCGAGCGGCCGCCGAGTTCGTCGATGAATTGCTGGTCGAGCCAGGGCTTGTAGATCTTCAGGTTCGAATTGGTCAGCAGGCCGTAGCGATAGAACCGCTCGATATCGTTGCCCTTGAAGGTGGAGCCATCACCCCAGATGTTGACCCCGTCCTCCTTCATGGCCGAGACCAGCATGGTGCCAGTCACGGCGCGACCGAGCGGGGTGGTGTTGAAATAAGTGGCGCCGCCGGTCGAGATGTGGAAGGCGCCGGATTGGATCGCGGCAATGCCTTCGTGGACCAATTGCATGCGGCAATCCACGAGGCGGGCTTTCTCGGCGCCGAACTCCATGGCCTTGCGCGGAATTTCGTTGTAGTCGGACTCGTCGGGCTGGCCCAGGTTCGCGGTGTAGGCAAAGACGCGCGCGCCCTTCTGTTTCATCCATAGCAGCGCTGCGCTGGTGTCGAGACCGCCCGAGAAAGCGATGCCGACTTTTTCGCCCTTGGGCAGGCTTTTCAAAATCGTACTCATGGAGCGTCCAATCGGTCGTAAAGTCGTTTGCTGTTAAGTCGCGCGAATATCAAATTTCGCGCTGATGGGCACGTGATTAATGGCGACCTTTATGGGGTCGCTCATACCGACGGCCTGGGGTCCGTCTCGCGCCGGCGCCACCGCCGGGCGAACCGGGTCAGCGCGGCGTCAACTTGGGCATCCGTCACCCGCGTCGACGGCCAGCGGTAGATCAGGGCATAGGCGAGCCAGATCACCAGGTAGGTCACGATGCCGGCAATCGCGACGTCGGTGAAGAAATGCCCGCCAAAGGCCATCCGCAGGGCGCTGGTGGCGATACCGAACACGGTCGCCGCCGCAAACGCCAGGGCGCGCCATTGCGGCGGCGCCAGCGCTGCCGGCGCATAGGTCCAGAACGCAGTCGCCCCCTCGCCGGAGAAGAACGAGCAGTTGCGGCCGCAGGTACCGCGCGGATCCCACCACGGCACGAAGCTCTTGTCGCCGGCAAACTCGGTCACCGCCACCGGTCGCGGCCGGCCCCAATAGGTCTTGAAGGTGAAGTTGGTGAGGACGCCGGCGGAGAGCAGCAGCGTCACCAGGAGAAACGTCGCGGCGCGGCCCGAGATCAGCATCGGCCGGTCGGGCCGGATCATCTTGACGACGAACGCAGCGATCGCGGGCAGCGCAAATCCCCATGCGATCCACATCGCCGCATCGCGCGCAAATGACGCGACGGCGTTCAGCTTCAGCGGAAAGGTTTTTTGCGCGGCATCGTAGAACAGCGCACCGAGCTTCAGGTCGAGTTCGGGAAAGAGCCCGAACAACAGCCCGATCACGACCGCAAGCCCCAGCGCGATGAAAAGTCCGGTCCGGTTCATGGCGCGCGGTTTACCCGAGGCGGCGGGATGTGGAAACCCCGAATTCAACCGTCATTGCGAGGAGCGATAGCGACGAAGCAATCCACCTCTCCGCACGCGCGGCTGCATGGATTGCTTCGCGGAGCCTGTCGTCGGGCGGCGCTTCGCGCCGACCCGGTGGCTCGCAATGACGGCTCCATTCACGGCTGCGGCCGGGATTGTGACGGCAGTGGCGGGGGCGGCGGCAATTTGCGCGGCGGCTCGCGCCAGGCGCCGGCGGTGCGGCCCGCAATCAGCCAGTACACCAGACCCGCGACGATGCCGGCGCCGGTCATGATCTCGAGATGGCGATGCACGATGCCCTCGAACCGGAACGTATCGGGGTCGAACGGAACCAGGCCGAGATAACAGGCGGCCCCGACGATCGCGCCGCCGATCGCATAGCTCAGCGCGCCCCGGACATTGAAGGCTTCAGTGATCAGCACCACGATCAGCGCCGGCAGCAGCGCGAATCCGGAAATGAAGATGAAGCCGAAGCCGAGCACGATGTTGATGGCGTTCTGATCGATCTCACCGGTGCCGATATCGCTCAGCTCGGGATAAAGCACTGCGACGACGATGATCATGCCCGCCACCAGACAGGAGGCAAGGAAAGCGAACAGGATCAGGAAGACGCGGCCGATCAGCGCCATGGCTTCATTCCACCGTCAGACCGCACCCGCGATACGAATCTCTGCCGTCATGCCCGGGCTTCCACGCCTGCCTCGAAGCTTCGCAAAGACGTGGATGGCCGGGACGAGCCCGGCCATGACGAGTTTCGGTGCATAGATCGTCTCAATCCGTCATCGCCATTGCGCGCAGCGCCTGGCGCTCGCGGGCGGAGAGTTTTTCGGTCTCCGATTTCAACTGGCCGCAGGCGGCGAGGATGTCGCGGCCGCGCGGGGTGCGCACCGGCGAGGAATAGCCGGCGTTGAAGATATATTCGGAGAACTTCTCGATCTGCTCCCAGTCCGAGCATTCGTAACGCGTGCCCGGCCAGGGATTGAACGGGATCAGGTTGATCTTCGCCGGAATGCCCTTCAGCAGCTTCACCAGCAGCTTGGCGTCATCGAGCGAATCATTGATGCCCTTCAGCATCACATATTCGAAGGTGATGCGCCGCGCGTTGGAGGCCCCGGGATAGTCGCGGCAGGCCTGCAGCAATTCCTGAATCGGAAATTTGCGGTTGAGCGGCACCAATTCGTTGCGCAACTCGTCGCGCACGGCATGCAGCGAGATCGCGAGCATGACGCCGATCTCCTCGCCGGTGCGGATGATGTTCGGCACCACGCCCGAGGTCGACAGCGTGATGCGGCGGCGGGAGATGCCGATGCCTTCATTATCAGCAACGATGAGCAACGCATCGCGCACCGCATCGAAATTGTAGAGCGGCTCGCCCATGCCCATCATCACGACGTTGGTGACGAGGCGACCGCCGCTCTCGCGGTCGGCCCAATCGTTCAGCCGATCCCGCGCCACCATCACCTGGCCGACGATCTCGCCGGCCGTGAGGTTACGCACCAGGCGCTGCGTGCCAGTGTGGCAGAAGGCGCAATTCAGCGTGCAGCCGACCTGCGAGGAGACGCAGAGCGTGCCGCGGTCAGTCTCGGGGATATAGACGCATTCGACTTCATGCGGCTTCTCAAGATCGTTGCCGCTCGGCAGCCGCAACAGCCATTTGCGGGTGCCATCGTTCGAGATCTGCTCGGCGATCACTTCAGGCCGGTCGACGGTAAAATGCTTCTCCAGCTCGCTGCGCATCTCCTTCGAGACGTTGGTCATCTCGGCAAAGCTCTTGGCGCCGCGGAAATAGATCCAGTGCCAGAGCTGCTGGGTGCGCATCTTGCGTTGCGAGGCCGGCACGCCGATCTCGCCGAGCCGCTCGGCGATCTCCGTGCGCGACAGCCCGATCAGCGACGGCTTGGCCGGCGGCACATAGGTCTCGAGCGGAACTTTCTCCACGAGCGCGGTGCTGGCGCGATCGCTCTGGCTGGTGAGGGTGTCGGTCATGAAACATCAAATAGGCCTTCCAGCAGGCGCTGGAAAGGCGGGAAATGCGCGGATTTCAGGCTGATTAGCGCCTGCAGTCCTGCGCCAGCCGATCGAGCGCCTGCGACAGGCCCTTGAGCGAGAACGTGTCCGTCGTCTCGGTGCCCTTGGCCGAGACGCCTTTCACGGTCAGGTCCGCAGCCTTGCGCATGGCTTCGACCATGCGCTCTTCTTCTGCGGCGTTCTTGATCCAGAGCCCGTCGCCCTGGGTGTACATCGCATACGACCCGCCGCCGACTTCGAGCGTCGATTCCGACCCGGGCTTCAGGGTGTAGCCGATCATGATCGAGACTTCGTTGATGACCTTTTCCGCCGGACGGGTCGAGACGAAGGCGTAGGCCGGATCGCGCGGGCGATTCGGCGGATTGGTCTTCGACGACGACGGTTTTGCCAGCGCAAAACACACCTTCTTGCCGTTCGGGGTCGCGGTATAGGCGCCCCAGGTGCCGAACTGGCCAATCAGGGTCGGTTCGGCGCCCCCGACCGCGGCAGCCGCAGCAGCGCCCTCCGGCTTGGCCGGGGCCGCAGACTTTGCCGCGCCCTTGGTGGCCGCCTTGGGGGAACCGCCCTGCGCCATGGCAAGGGAAGTCGTCCCGCAAAGCAGGGCGCCTGCAACCAGAGATGTCAGTATTTGCCGCACGGACAACTGGTTCCCCTATCATTGTGACTGGAAGATGGCCCAACCGGCGTCGTCCCCGGCGCGATGCAATAGCCGGAAAAGGCCTTTTTGGGAAGGTAGTTAGGGGCGTGGCGCGCGGTTCCGCCGCATTAACTTTTGGTACGCGAGGCGCGCTGCTGTTCCCATTGCGCGTCGGTCCATTGCAGGAGGTCCTCCGCCCCGGAGCTGCGCAGATGCGCCCCGCCGTCCTGCACCACCATCTCGCCATTGATGTAACCGGCCTGGTCGGAGATCAGGAAACTTGCGAGGTTGGCGAGCTCGCCGTGCTCGCCGGGACGGCCCAGCGGGTTGCGGTGCGCCCAGCTCTCCTCGCGCCCTTCGGGTCGGAGCTGGCCGGTTGCTCCCGGCGTCGGAAATGCGCCCGGCGCGATCGCGACGGTGCGGATGCCCTTTGGCCCCCATTCCACGGCAAGGCTCTTGGTCATCGCGAGCACCGCCGACTTCGCCATCGCGGACGGCACCGTGAAGGCGCGCCCGGTGATCGTCGAGGTCGAGAGGATCGAGAGGATGACGCCTTTGTGCCCGCTCTCGATCCACCGCTTGCCGGCGGCAAGCGTGCAATACATCGTGCCGTGCAGCGTCGGCGCCAGGATCGCGTCCGCGGCACGGAATGAGAGATGCTCAGTCTGTGCAATGAAGGTTGCCGCCGCGTTGTTGACGAGCACGTCGATCGGCGCTTCCTGCCAAATCGCGTCCATCATCGCATCCACCGCCGCGCCATCGCGGATGTCGCATGTGATTGTAGTGACCTTGGCGCCGAGATCGTCGCGCAATCTCGTCGCCGCGTGCTGCAGTAATTCCGTCCTGCGGCCACAGATGATCAGTTCGGCGCCGAGCTCGGCAAAGCGTCGCCCCATCGCTGCGCCAAGCCCGGAGCCGCCGCCGGTGACGAGGATCCGCTTGTGCGCCAGCAGGCTCTTTTCAAACATTGTTTGATCCCTCCGCATTGTATTGTCGCCCGGCTTCAAATCCGGCATGAAGCGAGCAATCCTTCTGTGTCCGAAAATCAGGTGCATCCATGAAAGCCATTCTCTGCACGGAATATTGCCAACCCGACGATCTCGTGCTGGCTGACGTGCCCGATCCCGTGGCCGGACCGGGCGAAGCGGTGATCGCGATCAAAGCCGCGGCCCTGAATTTCTTCGACATCCTGATGATCCAGGGCAAGTACCAGATCAAGCCGCCGTTCCCGTTCTCGCCCGCGGCAGAAGTCGCTGGCGTGATCGAGAGCGTCGGTGACGGCGTTACTGATCTCAAGCCCGGCGATCGCGTGGTCGCCTCCTGCGGCCACAATGGCGCGCGCGAGAAGATCGCGCTGCCGGCGAATTCGATCGTGAAGATTCCCGACAATCTCGATTTCGATCGCGCCGCCGGGATCATCATCATCTACGGCACCGCGCTGCACGCGCTGGAAGATCGCGCGAGCCCGAAACCGGGCGAGACGCTGGCCGTGCTTGGCGCCGCCGGCGGCACGGGGCTTGCGGCCTGCGAGCTCGGCAAGCTGATGGGCCTGAAGGTGATCGCCTGCGCTTCCTCGGACGCGAAGCTTGAGTTTGCCAAGCAGCATGGCGCCGAGCTGACGCTCAATTACGCCAAGGAAGATCTGAAAGAGGGCCTGAAGGCGCTGACGGGCGGCAAGGGCGTCGACATCATCTTCGATCCCGTCGGCGGGACCTACGCCGAAGCTGCGCTCCGCGCCATCGCCTGGGAAGGCCGCTTTCTGGTCATCGGCTTTGCCGCCGGCGACATTCCGAAGATGCCGCTCAACCTTGCGCTGCTCAAAGGCTGCGATATCCGCGGCGTGTTCTGGGGCGCGTGGACGCGGCTCAACCCCGAGAAGAACCGCAAGAACCTGCAGAAGCTCGTGCAGTGGACCGCCGAAGGAAAAATCTCTTCGCATGTCGATCGCACCTTCCCGCTGTCGCAAACGGCGGAAGCACTGAAGGTGCTCGCCGGCCGCAAGGCGATGGGCAAGGTGATCCTGCATCCATAAAGAGGCGACACGCGCGTGAGTTGTGGCGCCATCCAGGCGCCGCGCTCTCCTATTACGGAATCACGCGCACTTACCCCGTGACCCCAATTCATTTAACTATGTGAATTAACTGACCGGGTTAGTTCCGAACGCGGAACTTATTCCCAAAATCACCATTTTTAATTTAGTGAATAGGGCATTTTTGCCATAATCGAACCAAAATAAGTCCCAATTCCCGCAGGTCAGGGCCGTTTTTTGGGCTCATTCGCAGTGCGTAAGTTCCCGTTAGCGGGCACTCGGGGAAAGCCGACAAGAAGCAAGAGACAACCAGAGATGCCCCATGCGTTGCGTATTGTGTAACGGGAAGCGTCAAAATGGTGGATATTTCATCACGCGTCACGCCGAGACAGGCGCATGACGTAGATATCGATGATCCTGAGCTGGCAGAGTATCGCTACCAGCGGTCGTATCGATCGGATACCGACATCGACACAGACGAGCCCGCCCCGCTGTTCCTGTCGTACCCTCTCGACGAGGACAGCGGTGCGAAATATCGGCGAGGTTCTCTCGAACGTTCGCTCGGCCGCTCGTTGCTCACGAGTGGTCTTCTCATCGCTGCCGCCGCAGCGGCGGCTGTCCTGCTGGTTTCGCTGGACGTCACGCATAACATCACGGCCACGGCCAAGACGTGGCTGCTCGGCACCTCGCAGGTGCAGGCCCGAACCGTCATGGCGGGGCTCCCGCAACCCATGAGCGAGCCTGTACCGCCGCCGGCCAAATCAGATCCGCCGTCGCGCGAGCAGATCACGGCCGCGTATCAGGAGGCGATCAAGGGCGGCCAGGCTGTGGTCCGGTCGGTGACACCGCCATCTGGCGCTCAACCGGCACCAGCAGCCGCTCCACCCGCGCCATCCGCCGCAGTACAAGCGGCACCGCCCGCTGCGCCGCCGGCAAGACTGCTCAGTCCCGACGAGCTCGGCGCACTGATGAAGCGGGCGAACAGCCTGCTTGCGATCGGCGATATCGCAGCCGCACGGCTGCTGCTCGAGCGCGCCGCCGATGCGCAGGAAGCCGACGCGGCGCTGCTGCTGGCCCGGACCTACGATCCCCTGGTGCTGGGAACGAAGGATGCGCGCGCCATCACGCCCGATCCGGCTCAGGCGCGGATCTGGTACCGCCGGGCGGCCGAGCTTGGCTCGCAACACGCCCAGCAACGTCTCACACAAATGCAAGATTGAACCTTTTTGGGGTAGCACATGCTGCGATTGTTTGGAGTGGCGTTATTCGCCCTGACGATGATTTGTGGCCCGACCGTACGGGCTGAGGAAACCGAATATGATCCGGCCAAGGTCAGCGACAGCCTGAGGGCCATCTTCCAGTTCGGCTCGGCCGCCACCAAGCAGAACCTGAACGCCAACACGGTGACGCTGATCACGGGCACGATCGGCGGCACCTACGTCCAGTTCGGCGCCGACCTCGCTTCCGTGCTCGACGACGGCAACAAGTTGCGCGTACTGCCGATCGTCGGGCGCGGCTCCGTGCAGAGCGTCGCCGATATCCTGTTCCTGCAGGGCGTCGATCTCGGCATCGTCCGAGCGGACACGCTCGACTATCTCGAAAGAAAGGGCTTTGCGAAGGACATCAAGAGGCAGTTCGCCTATGTGACCAAGCTCTATAACGAGGAGATGCATGTCGTCGCGCCGAAGACGATCAAGACCCTGAAGGATCTCGACGGCAGGATCGTCAGTGTCGACCTGCCCAATGGCGGCACCTTCGTCACCGCGCTGACGGTGTTCGAGCGGCTCGGGATGAAGGCGAAATTTCTCTACATCGAGCAGCGCATCGCAATGGAGAAATTGAAGGCCGGTGAAATCGACGCCGTGATCGTCACCGGCGGCAAGCCGTACAAATCCGTGAGCACATTCAACAATGACGGCCGCTTCCATCTCGTCACCGTCAACTATGACAAGCCGCTGCAGAACGACTATCTGCCGGCGACGCTCACCTCGAAGGATTATCCGAACCTGATTTCGGATCAGGAGCGCGTCGACACCATCGCCGTTCCTGCCGTGCTCGCGGCCTATAATTGGGCGCCGAACACCGAGCGCTCGCGCAAGCTGGCGCTGTTCGTGGACGCTTTCTTCACGAAATTCCCGGCCTTCCAGAATCCGCCGTTCCATCCGAAGTGGAAGGAGGTCTCGCTGGCTGCACCGCTGCCCGACTGGACCCGGCTGCCGTCGGCCAAGCAATGGCTCGAGAAGCACAGCGTGGAAGCGGTGACGCGCAGTCGCTTCGATGAATTCCTGAAGCAATCGCCGGGCGCAGCCAAGCTGCAGACGGACGCCGACAAGGAGGCGCTGTTCAAGCAGTTCCAGGCCTGGGAAGCGGAGAACAATGCCCGCGCGCAGGTGCGCACAGGCGAGAAGCGCTAGATGTCTTGTTTGAGCATGACCTCTGCGCAAACGCTTCGCGTTTGTCGCGGGAAAACCGGTGCCCACTTTTCCGGGTCATGCTCTAGCTCTGCACCTCTTCAGCCGTCTCGATGCCGCGCTTCAGCGCGGCACGGGCGGCTTCGCGGTGCTCCGGCGTGATGTGGCTTGCGACCATGCGTATCGCGGTCGCCAGGATCGCAGCATCATCGGTGAAGCCGAGAACCGGCATCACGTCCGGCACGAAGTCGAACGGCAGGACGAAATAGGCGATGGCGCCAAGCAGCGCCGCCTGCACATGGCGCGGCGTCTCTTTATCGAAGGCGCAATAATAGGCCGCCAGTAGATCTTCGGCGAAAGGCAGTTTCGCCGCCACCCGCTTCAACTTGATCCAGAAACGCCGTCGCACGCTCTCGCGGTCCTGCGCCAGCCGATCGGCCGGCTCGAAACCGACAGTGTGTTCGGATGATGTCATCGGAAGAAGCTCCCTCGGACCACAGCCGCCAACCGGTCCCGCGACCCCTGACGCAAAAGGTGGGGACCTCCCGCCTGCCCTGCAAGATCATCCAAGGAGAAGTCGCCTCTCTCAGCCAGCCTGCTTCGCGATCGCCTCCATCGCCCTGGCCAATTCGATGTCGCGCGCCGTGACGCCGC
The DNA here is from genome assembly GCF_000472865.1 of Bradyrhizobium elkanii WSM2783. Lineage (GTDB taxonomy): Bacteria > Pseudomonadota > Alphaproteobacteria > Rhizobiales > Xanthobacteraceae > Bradyrhizobium > Bradyrhizobium elkanii_A. The sequence continues at coordinate 50,121 of NZ_AXAP01000026.1, forward strand.
CGGCGTCATGGGTTGCGAGCACCACATCGACCGTCTTGTAGACGTTCCTCCATTCCGGGTGATGGTCGCGTTTCTCCGCGATCAGCGCGACGCGCGCCATGAAGCCGAAGGCCTCGTTGAAATCCCTGAACGTGAAAGTCTTGGCGATCGCCTCACGTCCCGGCACCTCGGACCAGCCGGATAGTTCCTTCAGCGCCGATTTCCGCGCCTCCGCCGATAACCGTCCTGCCATGGCAAATCTCCACTTCACTCGTTCACACCCTAACACCGGCAGCCACCAGCGGGATCCATGCTCACGACGCGGCCGCAAAGCGCGTCCTATCGCCGCTGGTAACCATGACGGGATTGTAACCTAGCCGCTGCCGGAATTTTGTTACAATGCAAAGGATAAACGCGTCGACGGGATGACCCAGAACCTCAAACGGCTGTTTGCGCGATCGATGACCGAGCCTGACTTCGTCGCCGCTCCAGCTTCGCCTCCGCCGCGTTCGGCGCGGCGTCGGCTGAGTTTCGTGATGATTGCCGGCGCGCTTGCCATCATCGGCGCACTGGCCGCCGGCTATTACTTCGCGATGCGGCCGGTGAACTTGAAAATCGCGGTCGGACCCGCCAACAGTGACGACCTCAAAGTGGTCCAGGCGCTCGCCCAAGCCTACAACCAGGGCAACAGCCAAATCCGGCTGCGTCTGATCCAGACGGACGGCGCGGTAGCGAGCGCCGAGGCGCTGGCCGGCGGCAAGGCCGACCTCGCCATTATCCGCGGCGATCTGGATGTCCCCAAGAATGCGCAGGCGGTGGCAACGCTGCGCAAGAATGTGGTGGCGATCTGGGTGCCGCCGCAGGGCAAAGGCAGGGGCAGGAAAGCAGCGCCAAAAATCACCAAGATCGCGCAGCTCGCCGGCCACCGCGTCGGTGTCGTCGGCCGCACGCCCGCCAACGTCAACCTCTTGAAGGTGATCCTGCAGCAATATGGCGTCGACCCCGCCAAGGTAGAGATCGTCCAGTTTCCCGCCAATGAGACGGCCGAGACCATCAAGGGCCAGAAAGCGGACGCCTATCTCGCCGCCGGACCCGTCAACAGCAAGATCACAATCGACGCGATCACAGCTTCGACCCGCGGCACGCCGACCTTCCTCGCCATCGACGCGGCGGAAGCGATCGCGCAGAACCATCCCGCCTATGAAGCCTCGCAAATCCCCGCCGGCTCGCTCGGCGGCGTCGACCGCCCTGCGGACGAGGTCAAGACCATCAGCTTCTCGCACCATATCGTGGCGCGCAGGGGCATTTCCGAATCGACCATCGCCATCTTCACCCGGCAGCTGTTCTCGATCCGGCAGTCGCTGAAGAACGATTTCCCGCCGGCCGCCAGGATCGAGACGCCGGACACCGACAAGGACGCCACGATTCCCGTGCACCCTGGGGCTGCGGCTTTCGTCGATGGCGACGAGAAGACCTTCCTCGATCGCTACAGCGATTACATCTGGTGGGGGCTGATGCTGGTCTCCGCAATGGGTTCGGCCGGCGCCTGGTTTGCCGGCTACCTGAAGAAGGACGAACGCAGCATCAACACGTCGCAGCGCGACCGGCTGCTCGACATGCTCGCTGCCGCGCGCCACAGCGATTCGATGGAAGAACTCGACCAGATGCAGGCCGAAGCCGACAACATCCTGCGCGAAGCGCTGATCTGTTTCGAGCACGGCGGAATCGAGCAGGGCACGCTGACCGCCTTCAACATCGCGCTCGAGCAATTCCACAACGCGGTCACCGACCGCAAGCTGCTGTTGATCAGCATGCCGCAAAACCTGCAGCGCGCCAGCGCGCAATTCCGGGCGGCAGGGACCGCTTAGCCACGGCGGGACGCAATCGGGTTCGCTTCAGTTCCCTGTTTGCGGGGCACGCGACCTCTCTTCCGTCATTCCGGGATCCGCCGAAGGCGCAGGCCCGGAATCCATCCGGCCGCAAACGATGTGGATGAATGGATTCCGGGCTCACGCTTCGCGTGCCCCGGAATGACGACCAGATGCAATTTCTCTGCGATCATGTGGAGATGGCCGCCGTAATCGCTTCGTCATAGAATCCTTCTAGGTCTGTTGCGACATTTCGGCGCATCCGGTGCCGGACCGACGGAGGCTTGCCATGACGATCAGGATTTCCCGCCGAAAGTTCCTCTCTTCAGCCGCTGTCGGCGCCGGCGTCATCGCGATGCCTCACCTCTCCCGCGCCGCCGACCGGCCGGCCGTCACCCATGGCGTGCAGTCCGGCGATGTCGGAGTTGACGGCGGCGTGGTCTGGGCGCGCGCCGACCGGCCGTCGCAGATGATGGTCGAGGTCGCGACCACCGAATCCTTCAAGGACGCGCGCGCACTGCCGCCGATCGCGGCCCTGCCCGAAAGCGATTTCACCGCCAAGATGCTCCTGGAAAACCTGCCCTCAGGCCAGGACATCTTCTACCGCGTGCGCTTCCGCGACCTCGCCCATGTCAACGTCCTCGGCGAGCCCGTAACCGGCCGCTTCCGCACCGCGCCCGCCGACCGGCGCGATGTCAGCTTTGTCTGGGGCGGCGACGTCGCCGGCCAGGGCTGGGGCATCAATCCCGACGATGGCGGCATGTTCACCTTCGCCACCATGGCCAAATACAAGCCGGATTTCTTCCTGCATTCCGGCGACACCATCTATGCCGACGGCGTCATTCCGTCCGAGGTGAAGCTTGCCGACGGCAAGCTGTGGAAGAACCTCACCATCCCGGAGAAGGCCAAGGTCGCCGAGAAGCTCGACGAGTACCGCGCGGCGCACAAGTACAACCTGCTCGACGAGCATGTGCGCGGCTTCAATGCAGAAGTGCCGATCTTCGTGCAATGGGACGACCACGAGGTCACCAACAACTGGTCGCTGTCGAAACAGCTTCCTGCCGCCTACAAGGAGCGCGACATCAACGTGCTGGCGGCGCGTGCGGCGCGCGCCTTCCACGAGATGTATCCGATGCGCGAAAGCATCGTCGAGCCGGGCCGCGTCTATCGCACGCTCAGCTACGGACCGCATCTCGACGTGTTCATGCTGGACGAGCGCAGCTATCGCGGACCCAACGGGCCAAACCAGCAGACCAGCTACGGCCCCGATGCTTATTTCCTCGGCCCGGACCAACTCGCCTGGCTGAAGCGCGGACTGCTCAACTCGCGCGCCACCTGGAAGGTGATCGCCTCCGACATGCCGCTCAGCCTCATCGTCTATGACGATGCGGCCAACAGCAAAGGCTCCGAAGCGTTCGCGCAAGGAGACGGCCCGGCGCGCGGCCGCGAGCTCGAAATCGCCGAGATCCTGCGTTTCATCAAGACCGCCGGGATCGTCAACACCGTGTGGCTGACCGCCGACGTGCACTACGCCGCCGCGCACTACTACAATCCGAACAAGGCGCAGTTCCAGGACTTCGACCCGTTCTGGGAATTCGTCTCCGGCCCGCTGCATGCCGGCACTTTCGGCCCCAACGAGCTCGACAACACGTTTGGACCCGAGGTGAAGTTCATCAAGGCGCCCGGAGCCGACAAGCAGAACCTGCCGCCATCGGCGGGCATGCAGTTCTTCGGCCACGTCAAGATCGACGGCGCGACCGGACAGATGACAGTAACCTTGCGCGACCGCGCCGACGTCGCGCTGTGGTCGACCACGCTCGACCCGAAGCCGGTGTAACATCGTAATGTAGTGACGTAACGTGGGACGGTCTATCCGCGAACCCAGGACCCCGGATTGCGCTGCGCTCCATCCGGGCTACGGATCCAAAACCCGCCTTCGGAGCGCTGCTTCCAGCGCTTCGGTCGAGCATGGCTTGACCAGGCGCGGCTTGCCGGCCAGCGCAGCGGGAAGCTGGACGTCAGCGCCATAGCCGGTGACAAAGAGATAGGGGATCCGTAGCCCGTCGAGCTCTTCGGCGAGCGCAAAGGTGTTCTCGCGGGCCAGCACGACATCCAGCAGCGCGAAGTCGGGCCGGCGATAGGCGATCATCTGAAGTGCTCGCGCGACGCTGGTCGCTGTCCGCACCGTCTTCACCCCGAAGCCGAGGATCGTGTCCTCGAAATCGATGGCGATGATCGGGTCGTCCTCGACGATCAACACGTCGGAAGGCATGCGGCTGAAGAGGGCCGGTTTCATATGCGCGCCAGGTCCTGTTTTGAGGCATTGATCTGATGGTCCGGACATGAGCCGCCAGTCGGCACGCTGCCGGCGCCTCTGAAGCACACCGGCGGTTCCCGCATTGAAACCACCACACTGCGGTCCCGGCGTCTGTTCACTTGTGCACACAACAGGAGGAACGGGTTGACTATCGTCGCGGTTGGTGAGGGGGAGACCCGATGCTTCAACAACGCAGCCAACCGGACAGAGCTGACCGGCCCTTTAACAACCTGTTGCGCCGTCTGAGCGACGCCGATTATGGGCTGATCGCACCGCACCTCGCGCGCGCCGAGGCCAACGCTAACGACCTGCTTTACAGCCCCGGCGACGACGTCGAGACCGTGTATTTTCCCTGCGGGCCCGGCCTCGTCTCGTACCTCGTGACCAACGAGGACGGCCGCGACGTCGAGACCATTCTGGTCGGCCGCGAGGGTGCCGTCGGTGGCATCGTCAGCCAGGGATCTCTTCCCGCCTATACCCGCATCATCGTCAAATTCGGCGGGCCGTTCGCGCGGATGACGGTCGGCAGGCTGGAAGCGGCCAAGCTGAAATCGCCCTCGATCCGCAACGTCTTCGCGCGCTACGCCGATTGCATGCTGGCGCAGATCTTTCAGTCGACGGCCTGTAACGCGATCCACTCGATCGAGCAGCGCACCGCCAAATGGATCATCTCGGCGATGGAGCGCACCAATGGCGATGGCGCAGTACCGCTCACGCATGAGCAGCTCGCCACCCTGCTGGGGGTGGGCCGCAGCTATGCCAGCCGCGTGATTCAGTCCTTCAAGGCCGAGGGCGTGCTGGAGACGCGCCGCGGCGCGATCCTGGTCCGAAACCTCGACCTCCTGCGCCTCCGCTCCTGCCTGTGCAACGAGGCCGTCAAGGACCACTTTGAGGAGGTGCTCCGTGGGGTCTATCCGAGCGAGGAAAAGGAAGCCGGATAGGCATCATGAAATCAGGCTGAATTGCATCCCCGGCCACGGTGCGCCCCCTCTCCCGCTCGCGGGGAGGTGAAGGAGGACCCCAAAGGGTTCCAAAAACGGCGAGTACCCGGCAAACAACGCATTGTTTTTTGACGGTTTCTGACTATATTGCGCCGCAAACGCGCAAGCTTTGCCCGGTCCCTTCTGGCCGGGCTTGCTTTTTGAGGCGAGCCGCGCCCCGCGAGATTTCAAAGGCTTGAGTGTGATCCGGACCCGGAGGGGCCGTAGTTGCCAAAGATCGATCCCGGCTTTCCGGCGAGATCGCTCAAGACCTGTGCACGACTGAAAAGCAGAGCCATGAATCTTCGTAACGTCGCCATCATCGCCCACGTCGACCACGGCAAGACCACCCTGGTGGACCGCCTGCTGCAGCAATCCGGTACGTTCCGCGAGAATCAGAAGGTCGCCGAACGCGCCATGGATTCCAACGATCTCGAGCGCGAGCGCGGGATCACCATCCTGGCCAAGGCCGCCTCGGTGCAGTGGAAGGACATCCGCATCAACATCGTCGATACCCCCGGCCACGCCGATTTCGGCGGCGAGGTCGAGCGTATCCTCAACATGGTGGACGGTGCGCTGGTGCTGGTGGATGCCGCCGAAGGCCCGCTGCCGCAGACCAAGTTCGTGGTCTCCAAGGCGCTCAAGGTCGGCTTGAAGCCGATCGTCGTCATCAACAAGGTCGACCGCCCCGACGCGCGCCCGACCGAAGTCATCAACGAAGTGTTCGATCTGTTCGCGGCGCTCGATGCCAGCGAGGAGCAGCTCGATTTCCCGATCCTGTACGGCTCGGCCAAGCAGGGCTGGATGGCGGAGAGTCCGGAAGGCCCGAAGGAAGCAGGGATGCAGCCGCTGTTCGATCTCATCGTGCGGCACGTCGCGCCGCCGAAGGTCGAGGAAGGCCCGTTCCGCATGATCGGCACCATCCTCGAGGCCAATCCCTATCTGGGGCGTATCATCACCGGCCGCATCACCTCCGGCATCGTCAAGCCGAACCAGGCTGTGAAGGTGCTGAATGCGGAAGGCAAGCTGGTCGAGCAGGGACGCGTGTCAAAGATCCTGGCGTTCCGCGGAATCGAGCGCACACCGCTCGATGAAGCTGAAGCCGGCGACATCGTCGCCATTGCCGGCCTCACCAAGGGCACCGTCGCCGATACGTTCTGCGATCCCACCGTCGAGACGCCGCTGCTGGCGCAGCCGATCGATCCGCCGACGGTGTCGATGTCCTTCATCGTCAACAACTCCCCGCTCGCAGGCACCGAAGGCGACAAGGTGACGAGCCGCATGATCCGCGATCGCCTGATGCGCGAGGCCGAAGGCAATGTCGCGCTGCGCGTCATCGAAGCCGCCGACAAGGACTCGATGGAAGTCTCCGGCCGTGGCGAATTGCAGCTCGCGATCCTGATCGAGACCATGCGCCGCGAAGGTTTTGAGCTCTCGGTGTCGCGTCCGCGCGTCGTGTTCAAGAAGGACGAGGCGACGGGCCAGGCGCTGGAGCCGATCGAGGAAGTCGTGATCGACGTCGACGAGGAGCATTCCGGCGTCGTCGTGCAGAAGATGAGCGAGCGCAAGGCCGAGATGATCGAGATGCGCCCGTCCGGCGGCAACCGGCTCCGGCTCGTGTTCTACGCGCCGACCCGCGGCCTGATCGGCTATCAGGGTGAACTGCTCACCGACACCCGCGGCACCGCGATCATGAACCGCCTGTTCCACGGCTATGCGCCCTACAAGGGCGAGATCCAGGGCCGTCGCAATGGCGTCCTGATCTCCAACGATCAGGGCGAGGCCGTCGCCTATGCCATGTTCAAGCTGGAGGATCGCGGCCCAATGATGATCGAGCCGGGCTGGAAGGTCTACAAGGGCATGATCGTCGGCGAGCACACCCGCGACAACGATCTCGAGATCAATGTGCTGAAGGGCAAGCAGCTCACCAACATCCGCACTACCTCCAAGGACGAAGCGGTGCGCCTGACCCCGCCGATCCGGATGACCCTGGAAAAGGCGCTGGCCTATATCGAGGACGACGAGCTCGTCGAAGTGACGCCGAAGTCGATCCGGCTGCGCAAGAAGCACCTCGATCCAAACGACCGCAAGCGCGCCGAAAAGGCCAAGGAAGCGGTGGCTTAACCTCTCCCTCCACAAGGGAACCGTCATGGCCGGGCTTGTCCCGGCCATCCACGTCTTCGATACTGGGAACCAAGAGCGTGGATGCCCGGGACATCTGCGCGAAGACGCGCTTCGCGCTTTTGCCCCGGCATGACGATGAAGTGGACGACCCGATGTCCCTCCCCTCCTCAGTCGATGTCGTCATCATCGGCGCTGGCGCAGCCGGCCTTGGCGCAGCCAATGCGCTGAAGGATTCCGGTCTTTCCACCATCGTGCTGGAAGCGCGCGACCGCCTCGGCGGGCGGGCGCATACGGTCCGGGCCGCGCCCGATGTGGTGTTCGACGTCGGCTGCGGCTGGCTGCATTCGGCGGACAAGAACAGTTTCGTCGCCGTCGCCGAACAACTGAATTTCGAGATCAACAAGACCTTGCCGCCCTGGCGCGAGCGCGCCTATGGCAAGGCGTTCCCGCAAGCCGATCGCGACGATTTCATGCGTTCGCTCGATGAATTCTACGAGCGCGCTTGGAAGGCCGCGCAAAAGGGCGAGGACGCGCCTGCGAACCGTTATCTCGAGCCGGGTAATCGCTGGAATCCGATGATCGATGCGATCTCCACCTATGTGAACGGCTGCGAGCTCGATCAGGTCTCGATCCTCGACATGGAGGCTTATGAGGACACCAACATCAATTGGCGCGTGCGGCGCGGCTATGGCGCGCTGGTCGCCGCCTATGGTGCCTCATGTCCCGTCGCGCTCAATTGCAATGTCACGCTGATCGACCATTCCGGAAAACGCCTGCGCCTCGAAACGTCGCTGGGCACCCTTGCGGCCGACCATGTGATCGTGACCGTGCCGACAAATTTGATCGCGGATGAAGCGATCCGCTTCTCGCCCGCGCTGCCGGCAAAAGCCGACGCCGCGCGGGGACTGCCGCTCGGCGTCGACGATAAGGTGGTGCTGGCGCTCGCGGACGCGGACGCATTTCCGAAGGAAGGCAATTTGCGCGGCGCCACCATGCGCACCGAAATGGGCACCTATCACATCCGTCCGTTCGGCCAGCCCTGCATCGAGGGCTTTTTCGGCGGCCGGTTCGCAAAAGAGCTGGAAGATGCCGGCGACGGCGCCTTTGCCGCGCACAGCATCGACGAAATCGCGGGCTTTCTCGGCAGCGACATCCGGCGCAAGCTGACGCCGCTTGCGGAATCCCGCTGGGCGCACGACCCCTTCGCCCGCGGCGCCTATTCGCACGCGCTCCCCGGCCATGCCGGCAAACGCGCCGTGCTGGCCGCGCCCGTCGATGGACGCTTGTTCTTCGCGGGTGAAGCAACCTCGCCGAACTTCTTCTCCACCGCACATGGCGCGCGCGACTCCGGCGAGCGCGCGGCGAAGGAAGTGCTTGCAGCAAGCGCGCAAGGGTAGCCAACTAACACGGCTAACCCTTAAAAATAACGTCGCGATGGAATTTTAGATACTGCGCGTTGGGATAAAGTGTCTGATCTTTCGGGAGATAAATCGAGCCACTTCGATTGAGCAGTCGAAAGGCATCTTCAGGAACGTGGTTCTTAGCGATCAATATCTTGTAGTCGTCTCCTACGGAGATCAATCCGCGATCGAACATCCAATGTACCGTTCCGGAAAGAGCTATTCCGTTGCGAATAGAGTCGGGGCCCTTCGACGCTACCGGCTGGATATGCGCCGCTTGGACCTCAGGACGCCCGCCGCCATTTATTAAACGAAGTCCGGTCATCGAGCATCGGTTCGCATAAGCCGCCCGTACATTGTGCATGAACGATCGCTCGCGAAATGGCCTGGAAATCGTCATTTCTACAATCGGTCGCTCAAAAGGAACTGTTGGCTCGAACAACCCGGAATCCGAATCTAGCTGGGACACTTCGCCTAAGACTGGCGCGAAACCAGACTTCAGGATTCGATCGAATTCGTTGTCCGGAATTATGCGCACCGCCCGTCCAAAGGCACCCTTGTTCGTCGAGCCGTCTGGCTTCTTCAGCGCACTCTCGTAGTAATCCCCGCCTTCTGCAAATGGCACTGGCTTATCAAAATCAAGGTAATCGTCGATCAGTGCGTAGTAGTGATCCGCAACCTCCGAATCTTCGACAACCGCCGTGACGCGCGCTACGCCAAAATACGATTGTCGCCCTCCGAGGCTTGATAAATCGACGCTTGATCGCCTCGGCTCGTAGTAGACGATGTGATCACCGATCGCCCGCCTGACTTGATTGAGGTACGTCCGTGGAAAATGATATCGCGCCTCAGGCAAATCTTTGTAACCAGGCGCTACTTTTGTTGTGAAAACTGCTTTGGCCATTTAGGTCGGCAAACGATCGAGTCTCTTTTCACGAATACTACCGAGAACTGCGTCGATCGACCAGGCGCTCGGCGGCCTATACCTACTCCATCACCCGCGCCCGCGTTTCGGCATCCGGCACAAAGCAGGTCTCGTATTTGCCGAATATGCGATAGCGGTTGCGGGCGAGGAGACCGTAGACGGCGTCGCGGATCGGCTTTGGCACTGCGAACAGCGCTTTCGTCCAGCGCCAGCCCGGCAGGTGGCTCAGCACCGTCAGAGCGGCATCGGATTTGAAATAGGCGACGCCGCCATGCACAACAGCGTTCGTATCAGGGTCGGCTGGATCAATGCCGAACGTCCGCGCCAGCCGCGTGCCATAGCCCGATTGGACCGGCGTGAAGCGGAAGCGGCGGTCCGCGTCGCGCGCGATGACGAAGCGGACCCAGCGCGAGCAGAAGATGCAGACGCCGTCATAGAGGATCACGTCATCGTCCGGCCAGAGTCGCATTCTGTTTCCAGTTGACGCATTCTTGCGCGACGACGAAGCGTGCGTCATGGTTTAGCCCGAGCAGCACGCCGCGCTCTCGGCGCGCGGTCGAGTTCCGCCGCGGCGAGCTTAACGCCATTCTCGCTTTCGGGCAGCCAATGGCCTTCGCCGCCATAGGCCGGCAGCACGTAAAAATCCACCCGCCCGCCGGCCTCGCGAAAGGCATCGGCGAGTTGCCGCGATAGCGCCGGCGAGAAATAACTGTCATTGGCGGCAACGAGCCATGTTACCGGCACCTTCGCACTTCGGCCGAACTCGGCCGCGGAAGCGAGCAGGGCATGCGGCGCGCAAACCTGGTTCGGAAAATCATTGGCCCGGCCCCCGCGCCCCGGCGCAAGGGCGATGATCGCCAAGATGCCATTGCGGCTCTCGGCGGCAAGCGCCAGCGCACCCCAGCCGCCGGCGGAATGGCCGATGACGATGGCGTGATCCTTCCGGATGAAAGGCTGATCGCTGAGGTAATCGAGGGCGAGCCTGATCTGCCCGGCGGTAGCCCCAGCCGCGCGTGAATAATTCGCCTCGTCGCAGCCGCCCTGGTCTTCCAGGTATGTTCCGCCTGTTGCGCCATGGCCGAGCCGCTCCGGCACCAGCACGGCAAAGCCGCGTGCGACCAGAAACCCGGCCAGGGCGCGGTATTCGGGCTGCGGCATCTGCGCCCGGCGCAGCACATTCTGCGTCGTGGCGTGCGCGATCAAGGCCAGCGGAAACGGCCCTGCGCCCGGTGGGCGAAACAGCAAGGCGCGCACCGGCCGTGCGGGATCGGGTGACGGCACCAGCCATTGCTGCCGCCGGCTCGGCTCGCCCTCCCCGCCTTGCGCCCCCAGGATGGGTTGCGCCAGAGCTGCCTCGGAGCCGAGCGCCGCGGCAACAAGCAGCGCGAAAATCACTTTAAGTGAATGCATTCTTGGCCTGATGCGACCATGCTGGGCAAAACCGGATACGCCGAAAGACGATCTCGCGAATCAACCCCGGCGCAGTTTTTCACGACACGCTTGCTGACCATATGTCATCGGCGTGACGCCGGCCTGCCCCGCATCACGAACTGGCCGATTGAAGTTCGCACTGTCCTCTTTCGGTACAAGTCGTTCGAAAACTGATGCAAAAAATCCACAGGTTAACCGATAATTAACGATAGAGCTTGAAGGCGGCGCGCCGACTTGCTTTGATTGGATCATGAGCACAACCCTGATAGAGGTCCGGCCGGCCAAGGTTGCGGATGCAGCCGCGGTGGCGGCTACGCATGACGAAGCCTGGCGTTCGGCCTATCAGGGCATCATCCCCGGCGCCGAACTGGAAAAGCTGATCAACCGGCGCGGTCCGCACTGGTGGGACAGCGCGATTCGCAAGGGCAGCCGCGTCAGCGTGCTGGTGTTCGGGGACAAGATCGCAGGCTACGCCAATTACGGTCGTAACCGCGCCCGCAGCCTGCACTTCGAAGGCGAGATCTACGAGCTCTATCTGCGGCCGGAATTCCAGGGCCTCGGCTTCGGCCGCCGCCTGTTCAACGCCGCCCGCCGCGACCTCGCGCAGAGCGGGCTGAAGAGCATGGTGGTCTGGGCGCTGTCGGATAACGACCCGGCCACGGAGTTTTATCGCGCGCTCGGCGGCCGCATGGTGGCGCGCTCCTCCGAAAGGTTCGGGCCGAAATCGCTCGACAAGGTCGCTTTTGCCTGGACCAACTGAGGCTGCCAGCGTCTCCGGGACGGCGCCACGGGCGCGCGTCAACCAATAGCCCAAAAATCCATCATTTTTCCTCGAAAGTTAGATGGATGGGCGGGCCCAGCCCGCGTATGACAGCAGCAATCACTGGTCCTGCCCGGCGCACCCGCGTTGGCAATCACGGAGTTCTCTATGCGTATTGATGCGGTATCGATCGGAGTGAATCCGCCGCATGACGTCAACGTCATCATCGAAGTGCCGGTCGGCGGCGAGCCGATCAAATATGAAATGGACAAGGAAGCCGGCACGCTGGTGGTCGACCGTTTCCTCTATACGCCGATGCGCTATCCCGGCAATTACGGCTTCATCCCGCACACACTGTCCGACGACGGCGACCCCTGCGACGTCCTGATCGTCAACACCCGCGCCATCGTGCCCGGCGCGGTGATGAGCGTGCGCCCGGTCGGCGTGCTCCTGATGGAAGACGAAGCCGGCGGTGACGAAAAGATCCTCGCAGTGCCGTCGTCAAAGCTCACCCAGCGCTACGACAAGGTGAAGAACTACGGCGACCTTCCCCAGATCACGCTGGACCAGATCCAGCATTTCTTCGAGCACTACAAGGATCTCGAAAAGAACAAGTGGGTGAAGGTGCTGCGCTGGGGCGATGCCGAAGAAGCGCGCAGGCTGATCACCGAAGGGATCGCACGGGCGAAGAAGTAACACCTGATCCCGAACGCGCGGTGTGGCGCCTCCGGGGCATGGGAATGTCGAGGGGGAACGATTGCGCCGGCTCATCAAGATCATCGGCAAGGCCGTGCTGCTCCTGGTTGCAGCGGCGCTCGTCCTTGCCGGTGTGCTCGCCTTCAATGTCTTCAGCCGCGGCTCGCGGCAGCTCCAGGTCGCGGCCATCCCGCGCGCGGCCGTTGATGCGGAAACCGCCGCCTCCCGGCTGGCCGAGGCAATCCGCTTCAGGACCATCTCGAGCTTCGAAAAGCCCGAACAGCATGCCCCCGCGTTGCGCGGCATGCAGGCCCATATCGAGAAAAGCTTCCCGGCGTTTCATGCCGCCGCCAAGCGCGAGGTCATCGCCGGCCTGAGCCTGCTCTACACCTGGGAAGGCAGCGATCCGAGGGCACAGCCGATCGCCCTGCTCGCGCATCAGGACGTGGTGCCGGTCGCGCCCGGCACCGACAAGGACTGGCAGCAGCCGCCCTATGACGGCGTGATCGCCGACGGATTCATCTGGGGCCGCGGCTCCTGGGACGACAAGGGTAACCTCTATGCGATGCTGGAGGCCGCCGAGGCGCTCGCAAAAGCCGGCTTTCAGCCGAAGCGGACGATCTATTTCGCCTTCGGCCACGATGAGGAGGTCGCGGGCACGCGCGGCGCCAAGGCGATCGCCGCGACGCTCGCCTCGCGCGGGATCAAGCTCGACTTCGTGCTCGACGAAGGCCTGCTGATCACCGACGGCATCATGAAGGGGCTTGCCAGGCAAGCTGCCCTGATCGGCGTGGCCGAAAAAGGCTATGCCACGCTGGTGCTGTCGGCGCAGGCGACGCCCGGCCACTCCTCGATGCCGCCGCGCGAGACCGCGATCGGCATGATGAGCGCGGCGCTGGTCAAGCTTGAGGATCACCGCCTGCCGATGCAAATCCGCGCCACCGTGTCGGAGATGTTCGACACGCTGGCGCCCGAGATGAGCGGCGCCAACCGCGTGATCCTGTCGAATCTCTGGCTGTTCAAGCCGCTGCTCCTGCGCGAGTTCGAGAAGACCGGACCGACAGAAGCAATGGTTCGCACCACCACCGCGCTCACCATCTTCAATGCCGGCGACAAGGACAATGTGCTGCCCGGCCGCGCCGAGGCCACCGTCAACTTCCGGCTGCTTCCCGGCGACACCCAGGCAAGCGTGACTGATCACGTCAGCTCTACCGTCGGCAACGATCGCATCTCGATCAAGCCGTTTCCCGGCAATACCGATCCGCCATCGGTGACCGGCACAGCCAGCGCGTCCTACCAGACGCTCAACCGCACCATCCGCGAGATCTATCCCGACGTCATCGTCGCGCCCGGCCTGATGATCGCCGCAACCGATTCGCGGCACTATGCCGATATCACCGACAACATCTTCCGTTTCTCCCCGGTGCGCGCCAACAGCGACGACCTGAAGCGCTTCCACGGCACCAATGAGCGCCTCAGCATCGAGGGCTACGCCGACATGATCCGGTTCTATCGGCGCTTCATCGAGAACAGCGCGGGGTGACCACCACCGTCATTCCGGGGCGATGCGAAGCATCGAGCTATGATGTGCAATTGCACATCAGAGAATCCATCGAGCCGCATGCGCTGGCGGAGAAATGGATTCCGGGCTCGCGCTGCGCGCGCCCCGGAATGACGGCATTTACCTAAACCCCCGGCGCTGGCAGGCCGGCGATCGCGCAAGCGGCGCGGAGCGTGTTCACCAACAGGCAGGCCACCGTCATCTGCCCGACGCCGCCCGGCACCGGCGTGATCGCGCCGGCGACGCTCAGCGCCTCCTGATAGGCGACATCGCCGACCAGACGCGGCTTTCCGCCCTCTACGGGGATGCGGTTGATGCCGACATCGATCACGGTCGCGCCCGGCTTGATCCAGTCGCCGCGCACCATCTCGGGCCTGCCGACCGCCGCATAGAGCAGGTCGGCGCTAGCGGCGAGCTTCGGCAGGTCGCGCGAGCGCGAATGCGCGATCGTCACCGTCGCATTTTCGTTCAACAGCAACTGCACCAGCGGCCGGCCGACCAGGTTGGAGCGGCCAATTACCAGCGCATTCATGCCTTCGAGCGAGGCATGCACGCTCTTGGTCAGGATGATGCAGCCGAGCGGCGTGCAGGGCGACAGCGCGGCGAAGCCGCCAGCGAGCCGCCCGGCATTGTTCGGATGCAGGCCATCGACGTCCTTGGCCGGATCGATGGCATTGATGATGGTTTCGGTGTGAATGGATTTCGGCAGCGGCAGTTGCACCAGGATGCCGTGCACCGCCGGGTCGCGGTTGAGCTTGCCGATCAGCGCCAGCAGATCGGCCAGTGCGACATCGGCCGGCAGCTTGTGCTCGAACGAGGCCATGCCGGCGGCCTGGGTCTGCGTGTGCTTGCTGCGGACATAGACTTCGCTCGCGGGATCGTTGCCGACCAGGACCACAGCCAGCCCCGGCACCAGCCCGTGTTCGCGCTTGACGCGGGCAACCTCCTCCGCGACGCGTGCGCGGAGGTCGGCTGCAATGGCTTTTCCGTCGATGATGTGAGCCGTCATCTCAATCCTTCGCGTTGGGTGCAGTCAGTTGGCGCAAGGTGTCACCGAGCTGCCGTGGATCGCCTTCGATCGCCACCTGTTTGAGCCGCGAGGTGGCCCCCGAGAGGAGCTTCACCCGCCCCTTGGGCACGCCCAGCGCCTTGGCAAGCAGGCCCATTACCGCCCGATTGGCCTCGCCGCCGTCGGCAATGGCGCGGACCCGGACCTTCAGCACATTACGGCCGTCGGATAGCGTCTCGATCCCATCGATGTCGTCGCGGCCGCCGCGGGGCGTCACGCGGAGTGCGACGCTGATGCCACCGGTGGAATAGCGCCAAGGGAGATCTGCCAAGGATCGGTCACCGGCCGAAGGGCGCTCAGATCACGTTGGGATAGACGTAGTACATGATCACCCGCTCGATGAACATGATGAGCAGAATAACGATGATCGGCGAGATATCGAGCCCGCCCAGATTCGGCATGATCTTCCGGATCGGCGCCAGCACAGGTTCCGTGATCCGGTACAGGAACTCGGCCACCGCTGATACGAACTGGTTGCGCGTGTTCACGACATTGAACGCTACCAGCCACGACAGGATCGCAGCGGCGATCAGGAGCCAGACATAGAGGTCAAGGACAATGATGACGATGTCGAGGATGGCGCGCATGTGGTGGGGGCTCGCGGGTGGGACAACGAGCTAAATATCGGTTCGCCCCTGCACAAACAAGGGAACTTCCGGATCAACGTGGCCAAAAACCGGGCGTTTACTGTTCTTGACTTGGGCTTGGGCGGGACGGTAAATGGCGCCGATTGCCGGCCGCACTGCTCAGCACGGACCGGTCTGGACGGGGCCATAGCTCAGCTGGGAGAGCGCATCGTTCGCAATGATGAGGTCGGCGGTTCGATCCCGCCTGGCTCCACCACGCTTCGCCCTTCGGGCTACGCGTGGCGCAGCCGCGCAGAGCCCGAGGGGTGAAGCGTGGTGCCCGGCATAGCCCGAAGGGCGACGACGGGCTTTTCTCCGCAACCCACCTGCCTACGAAAGCCTGGATTGCGCCGTTACCCCGCGCGCACCCCCTACTCCGCCGCCTCCGACATCACCGCCATCGGCACGCGCGCCAGCCAATCGTCGATGAAATGCTTCAGCCATGCCCGCTCGACCGCGTCGTAGACGGCGCGGTCGGCGAAATGCTGATGGCGTGGGCGGGCGCCGGGCGAATCCAGGCGGTCGCCGCCGCGCGTGGTCCAGCAATGCATCATCGCGTAGGTGACATCAGGATGGAACTGCAAGCCGAAGGCGTGTCCGTATCTGAACGCCTGCACCGGAAAGTCGCCGCCCTCGGCGAGAAGCTCGGCGCCGTCAGGCAATTCGAATCCCTCGCGGTGCCAGTGGTAGACCTGCTGCGGCCAATAGGGGCAAAGCGCGCGGCCTGCTTCGGTCGGGCGGATCGGATAATAGCCGATCTCGGCGCGGCCTTCCGGATGCGGCGCGACGCTGGCGCCGAGCTGCCTGGCGAGCATCTGAGCCCCCAAGCAAATGCCGAGAAACGGCCGTTGCTCGCGCAGCGGAATCTCGATCCAGTCGATCTCCCGCCGCACAAAATCATCGCCATCATTGGCGCTCATCGGGCCGCCGAAGATGATGGCGCCCGCGTGCTCGTCCAGCGTTGCGGGAAGCGCATCGCCAAACCGCGGGCGGCGGATATCCAGGGGATGGCCGAGCGCGCGCAAGGCGTTGCCGACGCGGCCGGGCTTGGAAGTCTCCTGGTGCAGGACGATCAGGACCGGCAGCAGGGAGTCAGGCCCGGTTGGGGTGACGGCCGCGCGCCTTCCGCCGGGGAAAGGCAGCACGGCATTGGCTGTTTCAGACCGTGACGACATCGACCTCAAGCGGCATGCAGCAAGCTGGCAGCATGCCTAAGCGATTCTTAATTTCGGGTGAGTTCACGCCAACTCATCGAAAATTTTAAAGCAAATCGCGGGCCAGATTGGAGCCCTTTGGTTTGCGTCAGCGCCGACGTAGCTGGAAACCGCCGACCGCCGTCAGGATGAATGACCGCGGGAAAAATCGGAGCAGCAGTGGCACCACCTTGATGAAGAGGCCGGGCAGCACCGCCCGCTTGTTTGCCATCAAGCCACCATAGGCCTGCCGCGCGACCTCCGCCGGCGAGACGTTGAGGATCGCGGAATCAAATCCGGGTGCGAAGCCGGCGCGGGCCTGGAATTCCGTCGGCACCGGCCCCGGACAGACCAGGGTGACACGGACGCCGTGCGGCTCGAGCTCCTTGCGCAGCGCCTCCGTGAACGACAGCACATAGGCCTTGGAAGCGTAATAGACCGCCATGCCCGGCCCCGGCAGGAAGCCCGCGATCGAACCAACATTGAGGATACCGCCGCGATTGCGGATCAGCGAATCGGCAAATCGCAGCGACAGATCGGTCAGCGCGCGGATGTTGACGTTGATGATGTTGAGCTGGTCGGCCCGGTCGCGCTTGTTCGCGTAGCCGAACACGCCGAAGCCGGCATTGTTGACGACGTATTCGACCTCGACGCCGGCCTCGGCCAGCGCGGCGGCGATCTTGTCGCCGGCATCTGGCTGCTCGAGGTCGCACGGAATCACGATCGGCGCTGCACCACCCTTGCCAGCGATTTCACTGGCGAGCGCCGTGAGGCGATCGGCGCGGCGCGCCACCAACGCCACACGATGACCGTTGGATGCGAAAACACGCGCCAGCTCGGCGCCTATACCCGCCGATGCACCGGTAATCAGCGTCACACACTCGGTCACGATCGAATGCTCTTAATGAATCACAGGGCCCGTTACGTACGGCCGAACGAGAGCATAGGCTTGTGGTCGGGCGCAAGCCACCCGCGGGCATATCCGCATGCAGCGCCGGCCGCGTTCGCGATCGGAATGCATCATTTTGGGCTTATCGCGCAAACCGACCGGTTGCGCGATGTACATTAAAGTTTCGTCATCTGCACGGCGGGAAGCGAACAGCCCGCGAACGCAGTGTCAAATTGCCGCGTCGGCAACACCCCAGGGCCCCCGGGGCAGGCTCGCCTGCTTTTCGCCTACGCGGCGCTTGAGATCGATGCGATCACGCGAGGAGACACCCAGGAGATCCGCCGCTCGCCACACCACGTTGTCCTCGAACTCGCTGACCTGGCCGTCGGCAAAAACCAACTCCCACATCATCTCGACGATGCGCAGCCGCCCCTCTTCGTTGACCTGCCGCATGATGACGCTCGTGAAATGATAGAGATCGACCGCTTCGCCTTCGATCCGCGTTGCGGACGCGATCAATTTGTCCGCGGTGCCACGATCGAGTCCAAAGCGGCTTTCGATCAGGCTGTGCAGTTTGCGCTTCTCGTTCGCGCTCGGCTCGCCGTCGATCGAGACGACGTGGACGAGCAGCGCAGTGGCGGCAAGACGATAATCATTGTCATCGAATGCCCGATCCGCCTGCGCGTCGGGCGACACAATATCGGCAATGAACTGGCGAAGTCCGTCAAGCATCAACGCCTCTATCGATTGACAGGGTACAGGACCTATATGGCGCGGAAACCCGACCCGCGCAATCGCGCCGGTTCTGCGGCCTGCATTACGTTTAGGCAATCTGTTCCCTTGTCGTCCCCGCGAAGACGGACCCATAACCACAAGGAGCGGTTACTTGGCTAAGCCGTCGAGCAGATCGCCTCACAGATAGATCACGCGGTATGGGTGCCGGCTCAAGGCCGGGACGACAAGCGCGTCACGGTATCTCGTACACCACCATCTTGTCGGCGATGCCGCGCAGTGCCGCTTCCTTCTGGATCGGCCGGATCTCCGCATTCCTCAGAATGGAGAGCACTTCCGGCGAATCGATCACCGGCGCAGTGATATGAATTTCCTGCTGGGTCGACAGGCTCTGAACACGCGCGGCGATGTTGACGGTCTGGCCGAAATAATCCTGCCGCTCGTTCAGCATCACAGCGAGGCAAGGACCTTCGTGAATCCCGATCTTGACGATCAGGTCCTCTTTGCCGCGCTCGTCGTTGAGCTTCTTCATCGCCGCGCGCATGCGTAGGCCGGCGGCGAGCGCATGTTCAGGCTTGATGAAGGTCGCCATGACGGCATCGCCAATGGTCTTCACCACGGCGCCGTGCTCGGACGCGATGATCTCGAGTAGCGCATGGAAATGCGCACGCACGAGATCGAAAGCGGCGAGGTCGCCGACCCGCTCATAGAGCGCGGTCGAGCCCTTGAGATCCGTGAACAAAAAAGTCAGCGAGGTGATCTTCAATCGCTGGTCGACGTTGAGATTATCGGCCTTGAAGACATCACGGAAGGTCTGGTTGCTCAGCATCCGCTTCGCGGTGAGGATCGGCTTGCGCCTGCCCAGCATCTGGTGCAGCGCGTCGCCGGCTACCCAGACCGATGGCAGCACGCGGACGCCGGCCTGGTTTTCCAGTGTGAGCCGCAATGGCCCCGGCCGCAGCACCGTCGTGCCGGTCGGCGCCTTCAACTTGTTGTAGACGACTGAAAGCTGTTGGCGATCGGTGGTCGGCTCGCCCTGAACGTCAAGGAAGTGGGCCGAATGCGTCACCGGCTCAAACACGATGACGTACTGGCTGGGCAAGTTCAGGGAGAGGATCGCCTTCTCGCCGGGGGGCAGTTCGAGCGCTTCGAGCGTCGCTTCGTTGATCAGGCGCGAAAACGATTCGTCGTTGATGTCGACACCCGAACTCCAGAACATCTGCCGCACATAGTCCCAGAGCGGCAGCGTGTTAGGATCATGCGCGCCGATGCGGCGGACTCGCGGGCTGACCGTGAAGGCGACCTCGACCATTTCGTCGACCGAAGCCTCGTAGCCGGCGGCGCAGAGCGCACAATTGTAATCGTCGTGACGCAGCGATTTGAGCGTCGAGTGCGCATCGAGCACCCCGCCACAGCCGGGACAGAGCACGTTCCAGCTCATGTCGAACAGGCCGAGCCGTGACGAGTGGAGGAAACCGGAAATGACCTTTTCCTCGTCGAGCCCGGTACGCCCGGCGAAGTCCAAAGCGTTGATGCGGTTGAGATCGCGATCATCGCCATCGGCAATCAGCCGCGCGATTTCGTCGACGACGGCCGGATCGGCCGTTTGTTTCAACACTGCAAACTGGGCCTGGGTATCGCTCATGGCGCAACCTTAGATGAGATGACCGGCGCCGAAACGCAAGGTCTGGCTATCTCGGCTTGATCGTGAACATCGGCGAGCGGTCGGGCTGGGTCGTCACCACCCCGATCGGCATCACCGGCTGCCTGTCGACCAGCGAGATACGGAAGGCGCCGATCAGCTTCGCCAGCGCCAGCGTCGCCTCGACAAGCGCGAAATGCGCGCCGATGCAGACCCGCGCGCCGACACCGAACGGCAGATAGGCAAAGCGATCGGGCGGCGTGCCGGTCAGGAAACGCGACGGCACGAATGCCGCCGGATCGTGCCAGAGCTTCTCATGCCGGTGCAGCAGCCATGGCGCGATCATCACCACGTCATGCTTCTTCACGGGCATGCCGGCGATCGTATCCGCCCCCGCTGCGGCGCGCGCGATCAGGAAGGCCGGCGGATAGAGCCGCATGGTCTCGTCGATGACGGCGCGGGTGAATTTCAACCGCTCGATCTCGAGTCCACCGCTTGCGGCGACCGCCTTCACCTCGGCGGCAAGCTCCTCCTGCGTCGCCGGATCGAGCGAAAGCAGATAGAGCGCCCAGAACAGCGCGGTCGCGGTCGTCTCATGGCCGGCCAGTATCATGGTCGCGATCTCGTCGCCGAGCTGCGCGTCGCTAAAGGCCTGACCGGTCTCGGGGTCGCGTGCGGCAACCATCAGATCGAACAGATCGCGCGGCGGCGCATCGCTGGTCTTGCCGGCGGCACGGCGCTCCGCCATCAGCATGGCAACGAACGCGGTCCAGCGCTTGCGGAAGCGGGCGCGCGCCAAATCCTGCGGGCTCGGCCAGCTCAAAGGCAGCAGCATGTCGAGGAAGCGCGGCCGCGCCAATCGCTCGCCATATTCCACGACGAAATCGCGCAAGATGCCGCCATGGCGATCCATGCCGAACGAGAACATGGTGCGGCCGGCGATCTCGAGCGTCATCCGCTGCATCGTCTCGCGAAGGTCTACCGGACCATGGCTCGCGGCCCTGAGCTTTGCGATGGTCTCGTCGGTCACGGCCACCATGTGCGGCACCAGCGGCGTGATCGCGCGCGGCGTGAAGGCCGGCGCGAGCGTGCGGCGCTGATGTTTCCAGGCACGGCCCTCGGCGATCAGAAGACCTTCGCCAAGCATCGGGCGCAACACCCGGAAGGCGGCCGGCGTGCGCGTATAATTCTCATAATTGTCGACCAGCACATGCCTGATCGCATCGGGCGTGTTGAGGATGAAGCTGCTGCGGCCGAAGAAGCGGCCGCGGACGATCTCCTCCTCATAGGCGCGCTGGCTCCAGCTTGCGATCGGGCTGCGGCTGATCAGCGTCATGCGCCTGAAGGCGGACAAATCGTCGGGCGCCCGTGGCGGAGCCGGCGGCACCAGCCGGTTTCGCGCAAGCGGCAGCTCGTAGACTTCGGCCATGCTCATGGTGCTTGCTCCAGTCTCGATCCACCCAGTCTACGCTCTCCATCCGGGGGTGATGAAGACGTAAAACAGCGTTCTCGGGGAGAGTTCGCCGAACACGCGCATTTGTTACCTCGCGACCGCTCCTCGCTCCCAAGCCGTGTTTTTGCGGAACGGAAATGACAGCATGACGACTGGACAATGCGGGCGTTTGACGGGCATCACTCGGCGGCCGGAATCAGCCAGCCAACCAACAGAGGACCACGGAACCACCATGACAGCATCGCCGCGACGCCCGAGCCCTGCCTCCGACGGCATCTTGGCGCCGCTTCGGCATTCAGTGTTCCGGCGCATCTGGCTGGCGAGCCTGCTCTCCAACCTCGGGATCCTGATCCAGGGGGTCGGCGCCGCCTGGGCGATGACGCAGATGACATCCGCAGCCGACAAGGTGGCGCTGGTGCAGACCGCCCTGATGCTGCCGGTCATGCTGATCTCGATGCCGGCCGGTGCCATTGCCGACATGCACGACCGCCGGATTGTGGCGATGGTGTCGCTTCTGATCGCGCTGGTCGGCGCCACGGTTCTGACCGCGCTGGCTTGGCTCGACCTGGTGACACCGAATATCCTGCTCGCGCTCTGTTTCATCGTCGGCAGCGGCATGGCGCTGTTCGGCCCGGCCTGGCAGTCCTCGGTCAACGAGCAGGTGCCGCCCGAAACGCTGCCCGCCGCGGTGGCGCTGAACGGCATCAGCTACAACATCGCCCGCAGCTTCGGGCCGGCGATCGGCGGCATCGTGGTCGCAGCCGCGGGCGCGGTGGCCGCCTTTGCGCTCAACGCCCTGTTCTATCTGCCGCTCCTGATCGTGCTGTTCCTCTGGGACCGCGTCAGCGAGCCGTCGCGGCTGCCGCGCGAGCGGCTCAACCGCGCCATCGTCTCGGGCATGCGCTACATCAATCATTCGCCGTCGATCAAGATCGTGCTGACGCGCACGCTGGTCACCGGCATCATCGGCGGCTCGGTCTCCGCGCTGATGCCGCTGGTGGCGCGCGACCTCTTGCATGGCGGCGCCCAGACCTACGGCATCATGCTCGGCGCCTTCGGCATGGGCGCGGTGCTCGGCGCCCTCAATATCGGGGAGGTGCGCAAGCGGATGAGCGGCGAAGCGGCGGTGCGCGTCTGCGCCATCTCCATGGCGGGCGCGATCGCCGCGGTTGCGATCAGCAAGCTGGCGGTGGTGACCGCCGCGGCGCTGGTGCTGGCCGGCGCGGTCTGGATGACGGCGATCGCGCTGTTCAATATCGGCGTGCAGCTCTCGGCGCCGCGCTGGGTCGCCGGCCGCTCGCTGGCGGCGTTTCAGGCCGCGATCGCCGGTGGAATCGCGATCGGAAGCTGGGGCTGGGGCCGGCTCACCGATGCCGCCGGCGTCGAGATCGCGCTGCTGGTCTCCGCCGCCTTGATGCTGCTGTCGCCACTGCTGGGACTATGGCTCAGGATGCCACCGGTCGGCGCCCGCAATGAGGACGCCACCGAGATGCTCGCGGATCCCGAGGTCCGCATGCCGCTCACGCCGCGCAGCGGGCCGCTGGTGGTCGAGATCGAGTACCGCGTCGCACAAGAGAACGCGCGGGCCTTCCACAATGTGATGCTGGAGGTGCAGCTCAGCCGGCAGCGCAACGGCGCCTATGGCTGGTCGATCGCCCGCGACATCGCCGATCCCGAATTGTGGACCGAGCGCTATCACTGCCCGACCTGGCTCGATTACCTGCGCCAGCGCAACCGCGCCACCCAGTCGGAGCGCGAATTGCATCTGAAGGCGATCGCTTTCCATCTCGGTCCCGAACCGATACGGGTGCGCCGCATGCTGGAGCGTCCCTTCGGCTCGGTGCGCTGGAAGGACGAGACGCCCGACCCCGGAGCCACCGAAGTATTGCCGGTCGTCGCGACGGCGGCCGGCAGCAGCACCTGACCCCTTGCCGTCATTTCGGGGGCGCGTCGAAGACGCGAACCCCGGAATGACAGGAGCCGTTACTGCCCGTGCGCGGTCAGCGTCTGCTGGCACGCCTTGGTCAGGCGGCCACGGTGCTCCTTCAGGCAGGCCAGCACGGCATCATCACCCTTGTCGAGATACGCTCGGCAGAATCGCGACGCGTCGCGCGTGCAGGCTTCCCGCCCCTGCTGCTGCTGCTGCTGCGCCGAGGCCGCGGACGCCACCAGAAGCAGCGGAATGACGAACAGCAATCTGGTCATTTCTCAAGCCTTCATATTGGCAATAGGCAGGACAACGGCGTGCTATATTGTTCACGCACCTCGAAGAAAGGTTCAAACGACGGCACCCGCGACTCGGTTCCGGCCGAACGGACGAGCCTGCAAAGACGCTGTGCTGCATCGCCGCAAGCGTCTGTGATGACCATCACGCAGAACAACGGCCTAATTTTCTTCGGCAAAGGCAAGCGCGTTGGGATCGCGTTAAGACCTCGTTGGCACTAATGGATCGTTACGAGCGAGCCCCGAGTTTCCCAAGAGAGTAGCGATGCGTAATCCGATAGGCCTGATGCTGGCCGTTGTTGTTGCGGCGGTCGTGATCGCCGGAGTGTGGTTCTGGACTGCCGCGCCGCGGGCCGATGCGGCGCCGCCGCAAACCGTCGCCGCCCGGCCGGCGGATTCGCTGCCGCCAGCCGCCGCGAAATCGGCCGCCAAGGACGATGTCGAGACCACCGCCACGGTGTCGAAACAGGCGGCTGCCGCGCCGGCGCCCGCCCCTGCTCCCGCGCCGGCCCCGATGCAGGCGAAATCGACCTGCACCAATCCCGATGCGCTCGGCGTCAGCCGCACGGTCGTCATCGACACCACCGGCGGCCCGGGCTTCGGCTTCCTGCAGTACAAGCAGTTCGACTTCCTGACCGACAAGGAGGTCGTGCTGACCTTCGACGACGGCCCGTGGCCGACCACGCCGGCGGTGCTGAAGGCGCTCGCGGACGAATGCACCAAGGGGCTGTTCTTCCCGATCGGCCTGCACACCACCTATCATCCGGAGATCCTGAAGCAGGTCGCCGCCGCCGGCCATACCATCGGCTCGCATACCTGGTCGCACGCGCATCTCGACAGCAAAAAGCTGACGGAGCAGCAGGCCAAGGACGAGATCGAAAAGGGATTCAGCGCCGTGAAGATGGCGCTCGGCGCCGCGCCCTCGCCGTTCTTCCGCTTCCCCGCGCTCGCCCACACCCAGGCGACGCTCGGCTATCTCGGCTCCCGAAACATCGCGATGTTCTCCGTCGACGTCGATTCCCTGGACTTCAAGTCCAGCTCGCCTGACCAGGTGATCCAGACCGTCATGACCAAGCTGGACAAGCAGGGCAAAGGCATCATCCTGATGCACGACCTGCAGAAGCACACCGCGCAAGCCCTGCCGACGCTGCTGCGTCGCCTGAAGGCCGGCGGCTACAAGGTCGTCCAGATGAAGGCGAAGGAGCCGCTGGAAACCCTGCCCGAATACGACGCCCTCATGGTCAAGGACATGAAGGTCCCGGCAGTAAGCGCCCGCCCGCTCTCCAGCGTGGTGCAGACGGTGTCCCAGCAGTAACCGATCGAATAGCGTATCGTCGTCATGGCCGGGCTCGTCCCGGCCATCCACGTTTTTGAGGGCGCTCGGAAATATCGAAAATGTTTTTGAGCGATGGTGCCGCAAGAGGGACTCGAACCCCCGACCCCGTCATTACGAATGACGTGCTCTACCAACTGAGCTATTGCGGCGAACCGTTCGGCAACTTAGCCGGAAAGCGTGCGCACTGATATCGGGCGTAGCCCCGATTGGCAAGATTGACGCGGCCATTTGACCGCGTCTCAGCTCCCCCAGCGGGACAGAAATCCGCGCCAGCCGCCGGCCTGGGCCTTTGGCGGCCCGATCTGCTCGGAAAATTCGTCGCGGGTGCCGTCTTCCTCGATCCCGGGATCGTCGGGGGCGCGGACGATGGGAATTACCGCCGGAATCGGCGCCGGCGGCGTTTTGGGGATGTCCTGGCGGTCGCGGAACAATGGCGCCACCGCTTCGGGCGATGATTCGGCTGGGGCCGGCTGTGGAGCTGGCGGGGCGGATGCCGTCACCGACGGGGCGGGCGCTGGTTCCACCGGGGCCGGGGATGCGGCCGGCGGCGTGTTGTCCTGCGGGGCGGGCGGCGCTGCTTCAACCGGTTTTATGATGTCGACCGGCTTTTCGGCCACTCGCTCGAGCGGTTTCGCGGGCGGCGCGGGCGGGGCTTCCTTCGGCAGCTCGATCCGCTTCGAGGCCAGCATCGCTTCCTCGAACGGCGAGGATTCGATCGCCGGGCCCTTGTCGGACGGGAGCGCGGCGACCGGGGTCTGCCACTGGAAGGCATCGAGCCGGCCGGTGACCGGCGAGACCGGCCGCCAGCGGTCGCTGACATAGCCGTCCGCGGTCCAGGCCGGATCGTGCAGCGCGCGCACCGCGCGCAAGGTCCAGGCGCGGGCCCGGCCGCTGTCGCCATGCTCGGTGCGCTCGATCTCGGCCATCAACAGCGCCACGCGCTGGGTCGGTGCGGCGATGAACGGCGTCAGCGCCTCGCGTGCTTTGGCGAATTCGGCGGCGTCGATCGCCGCGCGCGCGATCGCGAGCGCGCCCTCGATATTATCAGGCGTCTTCGCCGCCAGCGTCTCGACCCGCACCAGCCGCTGCCGCGCGGAGTCCCCGAGCTTCACATGCGCATAGGCATCGGCGAGCTCGGGATGCGGCTGCGACAGCCACGCGGTCTCGACGATCTTCATCGCGCGCCGAACCTGATGCGCCTCGCTCTCATATTTGGCGGCAAGCGCCGCGGCCGGGATCAGCGTCGGCGCAAGCTTGATCGCCTCCATCACGCTCTCGCGCGACAAATCGCGGTCGACGGTCTCGAGCTCCAGCGCGCGTGCCGTGAGCAGCACGCCGCGCTGCCGCCGATAGGTCGCCTTGTCGATCAAGCCGGAGCTCTGGTTGTTGTCGAGGATCGAAAGCGCGCCGGCCCAGTCGCCCTTGGCGCAGCAGAAGCCGAGCACGGCCTGCGAGGCCCAAGGCGAGGACGGCGAAACCTTCAGCGCCTCTTCCGCGATCATGACCGCGGCAACCGCATCGTCCGAACGCTGCGCCTCGATGAACAGGCCGCGCAAGCCGAGCAGCCGCGTATCCTCGCGCTCGGCCATTGCACGGAACGCGCGCTGCGCCCCCTCGCGATCGCCATCGAGCTGCGCCGATTGCGCATGGAGGAGAAGCGTCAGCGGATCGCTGCCGGCGTGACGCCGCGCGGTTTCCGCATGGTGCCGCGCCGCCGTCGAATCGCCATGACCGATCGCGAGCAGCCCTTGAGTGATCGCATGACGGCCACGGGCATGACGGCGCTCGCGCCGGCCGCGCCGGATGCGGGCCGGCACCCGCCACAGCCAGGACAGGATCGACCAGACGATGACGGCCACGACCGCGACGATGCCGAGCCCCAGTGCGAACACGGGCAGCGTGGTTACCGCGCGCCCGCCGCCCCAGGACAGCACGACATCGCCGGGCTGGTCGGCGACCCAGGCCGCGCCGGCCGCGGCAAGCGCGATCAATACGAGAAACAGAATGATCCGGATCATGGAGAACCTACTGTCCGGCCTTCGCGAGCCCAGCCATGGCGTTGTCGGCAAACGTTCGCGAGGCCGCCAGCGCTGCGGCGCGCGCTTCGACTTTTTCGAGCCACGCTTGCGCCGCCGTGCGATCGGCGGGCGCCAGCGTCATCAGTTCGCGCTGCGCCTCGCCGAGATCGTTGCGCAGTGCGGCCTGGGTGATGCGCGCAACCACGCTGCCGCGATCGGTACCCGTCGCATCGGTGCGCTCGATGCGCACGAGCTTGGCCGCACCCGCTTGCAGGCGATCGACGATGCCGGTGCCGGTGGTGGCCGCGGCCGACGGCGGGGGCGGCGCAAGCCTTGGCACGATCTCGAGCAGCTCGCGGCAGAGCGCGCCGGCGCTCGGCACGCCGGAGGCCGCGAACGCATCGAGCGGCTTGAGCGCATCAGGGTTTTCCGCAAACTGCTTGGCGGCCTCAAGCGGCGCGGCATAGGCATCGCCGTGACGGACCGCGACATCGAGCAGCGATGCGGCAACCACGCGGCGCAGCGGCAGATCGTCAGCTAGCTTTGCATCGGCTGCGCCCACTTCCGCGATCTTGTTGCCTTGCTGGGCGAGCTCAGCCGTTTGCTTCCGTACCGCGCTCTCGATTCTTGAAATCCGATCGTTGACTGCTGACAGATCCGGCGTGGACGCGGACCCATCGCGTGGCATCGATTTCACCTGATCGATCGCCGTGGCCAGCTTGTCCGATTGCGCGCGTGATGCCGCAAGTTCGCCGCGCAGCGCATTCGCGGATTTCTCCAGCCCGTCGATCCGCGCGGCCAGTGCCTGATCGCTTGAAGCCTGCCTGCCGATCTTCGCTTCGACGCCTGCGACGCGCCCCGTAAGCTCGTCGATGGCGCCGGCGCTAAGCTGCGGCACAGGCGGCTGCGCCGGTTGTACCGCGGGCCAGCCGAGCAACCAGCCAACGCCGATCACCAGCGCGGCAGCGACAGCGCCCGAAACAGGCGCAATCACCCAGGGCGAGATCGGCCGAGGCGGAGGTTCGGCGGAGGAGGGTTCCGGATCCGGCGCGGCTGCAGCCGTCTCCATCGCAGGCTCGGGTTGCGGCGCCGCCTCGGCGGCGGCCGCTTCACCGCTCACATTTTCGCTATCCGCCTGAGCGCTATCCATGTTCACGGGATCCGTCTTGGGCGGTTCGCTCGACACCTCGGTCGCCTTGAGATCGATGGTTGGCGGCGCGCGCCGCGACCGGGCGGAGGAATCCGCCGTCGATTCGGTGTCTTCGGGCCTCTCATCGACCATGCAGCGGTTCCCTTGACTGTTGATACGCCGAAACCGGGAAAGCCAAGACTTTACCAGAACGAGACTTTACCAGAATAAGACTTACCAGAATCGGACCGTTCTCTTAAGCCAATCAGGGCCGCAAAGCACGCGTCAGGGCTTCGAACAGGGCATTTTCGTCTGGCGAGGCGGCGGTGACGACCTGGGTGGCTCCGGCCTCGAGCAGGACGGCGGCAACAGCAGCCGAAATGCAGCAATGCGGCAGCGCCAGGGCCGATATTTCGAGGCCTTCGGCCCGCGCCGCATCGAGAAATGCCCGCGCGCTGCGGCGGGAATAATGCAGCACGGCCTCGATACCACCAGCAATGAAAGCGTCACACACCGGACGCGGCAGTCCCGCCACCGGGCTCATCCGGTATGTCGTGCGGGTTATGACCGTAAAGCCGGCATCGCCCAGCTCGCCGGCGAGATCGCGCGAAAGATCGGCACCCGCGAGATAAAGCAAGGTTGCCGCCTTTTTCAGTTTCTTTGCTTTCCTGTGCGCCCGCACGAGCTCGTAGAGTGCGGTGGCATCCCCGTCGGCGCTTGCCACCTCGCCAAATCCGGCCTCGCGGGCCGCGGCGGCGGTATGCTCTCCGACCGCAAACAGCGGCAGGCGAAGCAGCGCATGGCCGGCGAGCTGGGGCGCAGCGGCGCGCAGCGCGTTGGCGCTGGTGACGATGACAGCGTCATAGTCCGCGGCATCGTCTTCCTGGAACGGCAGCACCTCGAACCGCAGCACCGGTGCGAGCAATACCTCAAAACCCAGGCTGCGCAGGCTATGGGCAGTGGCCTCACCATCTCCTTGCGGGCGCGTGACAAGAACGGCCATCTTCAGGCTTTCGGGAGCGACATTTGGGGCAGAACCGACGATTGCACGCTGTGACCTCACAATGCTACCGAGTGACGGAACGGAAGATAGCACGCGAAATAGCACAAGGACCGAACTTGGGTAGCGACACGCCGATGCTGGTGTTGGGAATAGAGACCACCTGCGATGAAACCGCAGCCGCTGTGGTCGAGCGCCAGAGCGACGGCAGCGGACGGATTCTGTCCAACATCGTGCGCTCGCAGACAGAAGAGCATGCGCGCTTCGGCGGCGTGGTGCCGGAGATCGCCGCGCGCGCCCATGTCGACCTGCTCGACGGTATCATCGATCGCGCCATGAAAGAGGCTGATGTCGGCTATGCGCAATTGTCCGCCGTCGCTGCTGCCGCAGGTCCTGGCCTGATCGGCGGCGTCATCGTCGGCCTCACCACGGCAAAGGCGATCGCGATGGTGCACGACACGCCGCTGATCGCGGTGAACCATCTGGAAGCGCATGCGCTGACGCCGCGGCTCACCTGTGCATTGGCGTTTCCTTATTGCCTGTTCCTGGCCTCCGGCGGCCACACCCAGATCGTCGCCGTGGTCGGCGTCGGCCAGTATGTGCGGCTCGGCACCACCGTCGATGACGCCATGGGCGAGGCCTTCGACAAGATCGCAAAGATGCTGTCGCTGCCCTATCCGGGCGGGCCGGAGGTGGAACGCGCGGCAGAAGGCGGCGACGCCTCGCGCTTTGCATTTCCGCGGCCAATGCTCGGCCGTCCCGACGCCAATTTCTCGCTGTCGGGCCTGAAGACCGCCGTGCGCAACGAGGCGAGCCGACTGGCGCCGCTGGAGCCGCAGGATGTCAGCGACCTCTGCGCCGGTTTTCAGGCCGCGGTGCTGGAATCGACCGCGGACCGGTTGAGCGTCGGTTTGAGATTGTTCCAGGAGCAATTCGGTCCGCCCCGTGCGCTGGTCGCGGCCGGCGGCGTCGCCGCCAATCACGCGATCCGCGGCGCGCTGCAGGATGTCGCCGCCAAGGCGCAGACGACGCTGATCATTCCGCCACCGGCGCTCTGCACCGACAATGGCGCGATGATCGCCTGGGCCGGCGCCGAGCGGATGGCGCTCGGCCTCACCGACACAATGGATGCGCCCCCGCGCGCCCGCTGGCTGCTCGACGCCAACGCCAGGGCGCCCGCGGGCTACGCCAACACCCGCGCGGGATTCTGAGATGTTTGAAGGATCACGCCGCAGGCGCCGTGCCACCTCGCCCCACTTGCGGGGAGAGGTCGGATTTGCGCATAGCGCAAATCCGGGTGAGGGGGAGCCTCCGCGCACACCTCACTTTGCGGATTCGCGGAGAGCTGCCCCTCACCCCAACCCTCTCCCCGCAAGAGCGGGGAGAGGGAGTTCAGATGAGTCTGCCTGATGCCGGCGCATCAATCCGTCGGTGTGATCGGCGCGGGCGCGTGGGGCACGGCGCTCGCGGCCGTCGCGGCGCGGGCCGGTCGCGATGTCGTGCTCTATGCGCGCGACGCGGCGCACGCTGCGCAGATCCAGGCGACGCGCACCAATCCAAGACTTCCCGGCGTGCCTCTCGAATCCAGCGTCAAGGTCACCGCCGACATTGCGGCGGCTGCCCGCACCGATCTCATCCTCGTCGTAACCCCCGCACAGCATTTGCGTGCGGCTGTCATGCATCTGGCGCCCCGACTTGTAGCGGCGACGCCCGTAATCGCCTGCGCCAAGGGCATCGAGCGCGGCACCCACAAGTTCATGACCGACGTGATTGCGGAGGCCGCACCCGATGCGACGCCGGCGATATTGTCGGGACCAAGCTTCGCCGACGATGTCGCGCGCGGGCTTCCAACAGCGGTGACGCTGGCGACGAGAGATGAATCCCTGGCGAGCGCGCTGGTGCAGGCGCTGGGGTCGCCGACCTTCCGGCCCTATCACACGACCGATGTCCGCGGCGTCGAAATCGGCGGTGCCGCCAAGAACGTGCTGGCGATCGCGGCCGGCATCGTGGCTGGCCGCGAGCTCGGCGCGTCAGCGCTTGCCGCACTGACCACGCGCGGCTTCAGCGAACTGGCGCGGCTCGGACGTGCGTGCGGCGCACGCGCCGAAACCTTGGTGGGACTGTCCGGCCTCGGGGACCTGATCCTGACCTGCTCCAGCCCGCAGTCGCGCAATTTCGCGCTCGGCATTGCGCTCGGCCGCGGGGAAGAGCCGCCAGCCGGCAAGCTTGCCGAAGGCATGTTCACTGCACCGGTGCTGATCGAGCTTGCGGCTTCGCAAAATATCGAGATGCCGGTATCAAATGCGGTCGCAGCGATCCTTACCAGGCAATTGACGATCGATGCTGCGATCGAGGGCCTGTTGACGCGGCCGTTCAAGGCGGAGGGATGACGATGGCGTACTGGCTGGTGAAATCCGAACCGTCGGTATGGTCCTGGGACCAGCAGGTCGCGAAGGGCGCCAAGGGTGAGGCCTGGACCGGCGTGCGCAACTTCACCGCGCGCCAGAATCTCGTGAACATGAAGAAGGGCGACAAGGCTTTCTTCTATCACTCCAACGAGGGCAAGGAGATCGTCGGCATCGCCGAGATCATCAAGGAGGCCTATCCCGACCCGACCGACAAGACCGGTAAATTCGTCTGCGTTGACATCAAGGCCGACAAGCCCTTGAAGACGCCGGTGACGATCGGAGCGATCAAAGCCGAGAACAAGCTCGCCGATATGGCGCTGGTCAAATATTCGCGCCTGTCGGTGCAGCCCGTGACCGCGGACGAGTGGAAGATCGTCTGCAAGATGGGC
Source organism: Bradyrhizobium elkanii WSM2783 (assembly GCF_000472865.1). Taxonomy (GTDB): domain Bacteria; phylum Pseudomonadota; class Alphaproteobacteria; order Rhizobiales; family Xanthobacteraceae; genus Bradyrhizobium; species Bradyrhizobium elkanii_A. Next base: position 82,269 of record NZ_AXAP01000026.1, read on the forward strand.
GGGCTCTGAAACCCTCTCCCCTTGTGGGAGAGGGTGCGGTCGCGAAGCGAGCGCGGGTGAGGGGTTCTCTCCGCAAACGCCTGTGTTCGTGGTGGGCAAACCCCTCATCCGTCGCGGACTTCGTCCGCGCCACCTTCTCCCACAAGGGGAGAAGGAAAAAAGATCAAACCGCCGCTGCGGTCACCACCTGCGCCAATAGCTGTTCTCGCTTGGCTTGCGTTCGATAGCCTTTCATGGTCGCGGCGAAACGCTCCAGGATGCCGTCCTCGAAGGCGGTGACGATGGTGTCGTGGACATAGCTCTTGCGGCAGATCGCGGGCGTATTGGAGAGCTCATCGGCGGCCGCGCGCACCGCTTCAAGCACCTGCTTCTTGCGGCCGCGGGCGCTGGAGGCCGGCGTGATCCGCGACAGCGATTCCAGCACGACCGCGGAGGCCATCAGCGTGCGAAAATCCTTCAGCGAAATCTTGATGCCGGCGATCTCGCGCAGGAACGCATTCACCGCCGTGGTCGACGCCGCACGCACGGTGCCGGACCTGTCGCGATACTGGAACATGCGCTTGCCCGGCACGCTCCGCAGGATGCCGATCGCGCGCACCAGCTTGGCCGCGTCGCATTCCTTGCGCACGGCCTTGCCGCCCTTGGCCTTGAAGGTCAGGACCACGCAGTCGTCCTCGAGCGTGACGTTCGACTTCAAGAGCGTGGTGGCGCCGCGGGTGCCGTTAAGCCGCGCATAGGATTCATTGCCCGGGCGTATCGCCGTGCGCGCGATCAGTTCGATCACCGCCGACAGCGCAAATTCGCGCGTCGGCTCATCGCCGGACAGATATTTCGAGACGTTGCGCCGGATCTTCGGCAGCGCCCCCACCAGCTTTGCCAGCCGATGCGCCTTGCGGTGCTCGCGGACCTTCTCCCAGTCGGCGTGATAGCGGTATTGCAGCCGTCCCGCGGCATCGCGGCCGATCGCCTGCAGATGCGAACTCGGATCGTGGGAGTAGCGGACCTCGCGATAGGCGGGCGGTACCGCCATCGCATGGAGGCGGCGGATGGTACGGGCGTCGCGGATGTGCGAGCCGTTGGCGCGAACAAATGAATAGATCTTGCCGCGCTTGACACGGCGGATGGTGAGCAGAGCCTGGTCGCCGAGCTTGAGGCCAAGTTCCGCAGCCAGTTCCTTCACCGAGCCCTTGACGGTGATCTTCTGCTTGGGAGTGGGCAGCTTGGTCGGCCATTGGCCCAGTGCTTTCGCCAGCGGCAGGATCGGATCGGCGGAAACGGGCCGCGTAGCCACAAAATTCTGCTGATCCATCATGACCGTTGACGCCTTGGCTCCACTGGTTTTCGGTAATGCCGATTTTTATGGCTTGGTTCCGGAGGCTGTTGGCCTCGGGAACGCCATTTAGGGGGTTACTCCGGCTTTTGCGAGTCGCGAATCAGTCATTAAGGGTGCCTAAATACCGTTCATGGGTGCCATTCGCGCGATAACGTTGATTTTGACCTCGCTCAAAACGTGATTTTGATCTGTTCGCTCAACTGCGGGCAACGAGTTCAATAAGGCTCCGGCACAAGAAGCCGACCAAGGTCCAAGACACCAGCGCTTGTCCGGGTATTGTCCGGCGACGCATAATCACCGTAACCATGAAGATGGCCCGCAACACCGGGATCACGCGGGCCGGATGTCGAGTGGAGGGGATAAATGTCCGAGAAGATCTATGACGTCTCAGCCGATTGGGCCAAACGCGCCTATGTCGACGACGCCAAGTACCAGGAGATGTATGCAGGCTCGGTTGCCGACCCCAACGGCTTCTGGGCTGTGCACGGCAAGCGCATCGACTGGATTAAGCCGTACACCAAGGTCGAGAACGTCTCCTTCGCGCCCGGCAACATCTCGATCAAATGGTTCGAGGACGGCGTGCTCAACGTCGCCTGGAACTGCATCGACCGCCATCTGGAGACCCGCGGCGACCAGACTGCGATCATCTGGGAGGGCGACGATCCCTCGAAGTCGAAGCACATCACCTATCGCGAGCTGCACGACGAAGTCTGCCGGATGGCCAACATCCTGCGCAATCGCAACGTCAGCAAGGGCGACCGCGTCACCATCTATTTGCCGATGATCCCCGAGGCCGCCTATGCGATGCTGGCCTGTGCGCGGATCGGCGCGATTCATTCGGTGGTGTTCGCGGGCTTCTCGCCCGACAGCCTCGCCCAGCGCATCAGCGACTGCAAATCCAAGATCGTCATCACCGCTGACGAGGGATTGCGCGGCGGCAGGAAAGTGCCGCTGAAGGCCAATGTCGACGCGGCGCTGGCCAAGACCGAGGGCGTCGACTGGGTCGTCGTGGTCAAGCACACCGGCGCTGCCGTCGACATGAATCCGACCCGCGACTTCTGGTACCACGAGGCGGCCGAGATGGTGACGACGGACTGCCCGTGCGAGCCGATGCACGCGGAAGATCCGCTGTTCATCCTCTATACGTCAGGCTCGACCGGCCAGCCCAAGGGTGTGCTGCACACCTCCGGCGGCTATCTCGTGTTCGCGTCGATGACGCATCAATATGTGTTCGACTATCACGACGGCGACATCTACTGGTGCACCGCCGACGTCGGCTGGGTCACCGGCCACACCTACATCCTCTACGGTCCGCTTGCCAACGGCGCGACCACGCTGATGTTCGAGGGCGTACCGAACTATCCCGACAATTCCCGCTTCTGGAACGTCATCGACAAGCACAAGGTCAACATCTTCTACACCGCGCCGACCGCGATCCGCGCGCTGATGCAGGGTGGCGACGAGCCCGTCAAGAAGACGTCGCGCAAGAGCCTGAAGCTGCTCGGCTCGGTCGGCGAGCCGATCAATCCGGAAGCCTGGGAATGGTACTACCGCGTGGTCGGCGACAGCCGCTGCCCGATCGTCGACACCTGGTGGCAGACCGAGACCGGCGGCATCCTGATCACCCCGCTGCCCGGCGCCACCAAGCTCAAGCCGGGCTCGGCGACGCGGCCATTCTTCGGCGTGGTGCCTGAGATCGTCGATGCCGAGGGCAAGGTGCTGGAGGGGGAGGCGACCGGCAATCTGTGCCTGATCCGTTCCTGGCCCGGCCAGATGCGCACCGTCTATGGCGACCACGCCCGTTTCGAGCAGACCTATTTCTCGACCTACAAGGGCAAGTATTTCACCGGCGACGGCTGCCGGCGCGACGCCGACGGCTTTTACTGGATCACCGGCCGCGTCGACGACGTCATCAACGTCTCCGGCCACCGCATGGGCACCGCCGAGGTCGAGAGCTCGCTGGTGGCGCATGCGGCGGTGTCGGAAGCCGCCGTGGTCGGCTATCCCCATGACATCAAGGGCCAGGGCATCTACGCCTATGTCACGCTGATGGCGGGCACCGAGCCGAGCGAGGAGTTGCGCAAAGAGCTGGTTGCCTGGGTGCGCAAGGACATCGGTCCGATCGCCTCGCCCGACTTGATCCAGTTCGCGCCGGGCCTGCCCAAGACCCGCTCCGGCAAGATCATGCGCCGCATCCTGCGCAAGATCGCCGAGGACGAACCGTCAAGCCTCGGCGACACCTCGACGCTGGCCGATCCCGCGGTGGTTGATGATCTCGTCAAGAACCGGCAGAACAAGAAGGGCGCCGCGGTTTAACACCGCGGCAGGGGGGAGTTCATGGGGTTGCACTTTGGTCGTCTTGCCGCCGCGGCGCTGATCGCCGCGGCCGGTCTCATGATCGGCATGCCGAGCGTGCGCGCGGCGAATCTCGACGATGCCTGCGGGGGGCCGGAGAAGATCACCTGCAACTCGGCACTGTTCTGTCGCAAGGAGGCCGGACAGTGCGGGGTCGCGGATGCCAAGGGCACCTGCGAAAAAGCTCCGGCTTTTTGCATCCGGATTCACCGGCCGGTTTGCGGTTGCAACGGCAAGACCTATCCGAACGAGTGCGAAGCGCGGCATGTCAAGGTCGCGGTCGATTATACCGGCCCTTGCAAGAAGGCACCGGGTGCCGCCGAGCCGAAGCCGGAGAAGTCGCCCACGACCAAGAAGAAAAAATCGAGCAAGTAGGCGCGATCGACATCTTCCAATCCTCACGCGATTGTCACGCGTCCGCAGCGGGAGCGGCACGTTTGCCGCCGCAGGTTGTGTTGTTTGCGGGTCATTTACTTTATTTGCAACTTTTCCGCTCTCCCGCCCGACGCGAACCGCCCCCCGCGCGACATAAGAAAACAGCCGGTTAACACACCCGGTCAAGAATGCCGGGTGCGAACGGCAGGCCGGAGCCTGACCGGCAGCGCGATATCTGAGGTCCCGCAAAGGGCGGCTGGATGTGGAGAGTTTCATGTCGATGAGGATCGCGGTGGCCATGGCTGCCACCTTTGGGCTGGGCGTATTTGCGCTGGGCGCATTGATGCCGACAGCCGCCGAAGCGCGGCCGGAAATGGTCGATATGCACGACGACCATTATTCTCCGGGCACGATCGTGGTGAGGACCGGCGAGCGGCGCCTCTATCTGGTTCTCGATTACGGTCACGCCATGCGTTATCCGGTCGGCGTCGGCAAGGCCGGCAAGCAGTGGGCAGGCACCACGCAGATCGACGGCAAATACCGCTATCCGGCCTGGTCGCCGCCCGCCGAAGTCAAGCGCGACAAGCCCCACATGCCCGACGTGATTCCCGGCGGCTCGCCGCGCAACCCGATGGGCGTTGCGGCGATGACGCTCGCCGGCGGCGAATATGCGATCCATGGCACCAACGTGCCGGGCTCGGTCGGCGGCTTCGTCTCCTATGGTTGCATCCGCATGCTGAACGATGACATCACCGACCTCTACTCCCGCGTCCCCGTCGGCGCCACCGTGGTCGTCACGCACTGATTTTCGTAGCCCGGGTGAAGCGCCAGCGTAACCCGGGACCGCTCGTAAACGCTGACGCAGATATCCCGGGTTGCGCGTTCCGCTCCACCCGGGCTACAGGGCTGAACTGATCGAAGCACGCGAATCGTTGCGCGGCTTTCTTCATTCCCAGAAGCGCCGGCTCCTCGCGCACCAGCCAAAGCGATGGCCGCCATTGTAGCTGCGCGCATGGCCTGCCGCGAGCAGTGCCGCCGAGACGTTATCCGTACGCCTGGTCGCGACGTTGGCGACGACGCGCCCCGGATATTTGTCGGGACCGATATTGTAGATCACCACGCCGCCCTGGCTGAGAAGATTGCGCAAGGCATCAGTCGCAGCCTCGGCCCTTTCCAATTCTTCCTGGCATGATGCCTTCAACTCCGGCGCATCGATGCCGCGCAAGCGGACATGGGTCATGAGATCGCGTCCCTGCTCCAGATGCACGCGCGCCTCGAACGTGTCGCCGTCGATCGTCCTGATGACATCGACAGTGCGGCGGACATCTGGAGTGCCGCCGCGCTGCCAGATCGCATCGGCATCCTGCACGCGGCTACTGCCCCAATGCGGAAGCTGCCAAGGCACCCATTGCCGGATTGGAAGCATGGTGCCGAGCGCAATACCGATCACGAACACCCATGGCAAAGCAGCCGAGAACCGACGGCCAAATGGAGCGCGGCGAAATGATCGCCGATATGGATTGATTCGCTCGTCGGGAGGCATCGCCCCACGCTAGGGCATGATCCAGAAAAGTGAAATCCGGATTTCCGAAGAGAAATCCGTCATTGCGAGCGCAGCGAAGCAATCCACGCCTCCGCTTGCATCCGCGGCCAGCATGGATTGCTTCGCTGCGCTCGCAATGACGGATAGAGAGCGTGCGGCCGTGTCAGAAATCCGACGCGATGCCCTTGCTCTCCCAATCGCCGTAGCGTGTCGGTTCCGGTCCCTTTGGTCCCTGAACCTCCTTCTGCATCGGCGTCGCGTTTGCCGCCGCGGCCTTCCGTCGCGCTTCGGCTTCGGCAAGCGCGCGCTGCGCGGCTGGCGTCAGCGGCTTGCGTTCCGGCGGTGATCCATTGTCGGCCATGCTACGATTTTCCTGCAATTTTCCTGCAACAGATTTTTATATCGCGGATGACCACAAACCTTTGGCATCACGATCAAGAAATCGGAAGACCGATTCTTAGATTTGGCTTATTCGCATGCCAGAGCTGTGGCCTCTTCCCCATGATGGCATGAGCCGAGGCGCTATCCGCTTTCCCTGACTGAGATATTTCCGCTCCATGCCCCCTTCAAGATTTGCAGCGTCGATCGAAGTGCCCGGCCTTGCGGCGCGACGGATCGCAGCCGACATTCTGGACGGCGTCCTGCACAAGCATCGCACGCTCGATGACCAGCTCGATGGCACTGGCGCCCATCCCGGCCTCAAGACGCTTGCCGATCGCGACCGCGCGCTGATGCGCCGATTGGTGTCGACGATCCTGCGCCGGCTCGGAACCCTCGGCCATCTGCTGTCGCGCCTGCTCGATCGCGGCATCCCGACCGATGCGCCGCGTGCGCAGAGCGCGCTTTTGATCGGCGCCGCGCAGATCCTCTGGATGGACGTGCCCGATCATGCCGCGGTCGATCTGTCGGTGCGACTCGTGCAATCGGACCGGCGTGCCGCCAAATATGCAGGCCTCGTCAATGCCGTGCTGCGCCGCTGCGCCCGCGAGGGCCATGCGCTGGTCGACGAGGTCAGGACCCAGACGCTGGATCTCCCGCACTGGTTGTTTGCGCGCTGGGCCGCCCATTACGGCGAAGCCACCGCGCGCGACATGGCGCTTGCCATCGCCAATGAGCCCTCGCTCGACCTCACGGTGAAATCCGACCCCGCGCAATGGGCGAGCCGGCTGCACGGCGAGATGCTGCCGACGGGAACCGTGCGCACGCTGTTGCACGGCTCGGTGACCATGCTGCCGGGCTTTCCGGAAGGGCAATGGTGGGTGCAGGACGCCGCCGCGGCACTTCCGGCGCGGCTGTTCGGCGACATCAAAGGCAAGCGAATCGCCGATCTCTGCGCCGCGCCCGGCGGCAAGACGGCGCAGCTCGCCTATGCCGGCGCACAGGTGACTGCCGTCGATCGCTCGCCGGCGCGGATGGCACGGCTGCGCGACAACCTTGCGCGACTTTCGCTTTCGGCGGAATGCATCGTCGCCGACGCCGTCGAGTGGCCGGGCGGTGGTGACGGCTTCGACGGCATCCTGCTCGACGCGCCCTGCACCTCGACCGGCACTATCCGCCGCCACCCCGATGTGGCCTGGCTGCGGCAGGAGGCCGAGATCGCGACGCTGGCCGCCCTGCAGAAACGGCTGCTGCAAAAGGCGGTCACGCTGCTCAAGTCAGGCGGAACACTGGTCTATTGCACCTGTTCGCTGGAGCCGGAGGAGGGCGAGCAACCCATTGCGGCGCTCCTGGGCAGCGAATCAGGGCTGCGCCGCGCGCCGATCACCCCAAGCGAGGTCGCCGGCCTCTCCGAGCTCCTCACCGCCGACGGCGACTTGCGCACACTGCCCTGCCATCTGCCCCATGCCGATGCGAGGCTCGGCGGATTGGACGGATTCTACGCCGCGCGACTGGTTAAATCCTGATTTCATTCAGCTTTCACCGTCGCTGGAGCCCGATCTTCGCGCCAATGGTTTGCGGTTGGCGTGAGGAAAACCGGCGCCTCCTCGTCCGGATCGCGCTGCGCCTGATTCGCGCCGTTTCAAGATGGTGTCTTGGCGGCGTTTCCGGATTAAAAGGATTCGCCAGAATCCCTTCTCCCTTCAAAGGTTAGGCGTGTCCGTCGCCCAACGCAGACGCATCTCGACGCTGATCGCTGGCCGCTTCGCGCGCAGCGTGGCCGCGCGCGCCAGCGGCGGAACCGTCGCGCTCTCGCGATTGTGGCCCGGCCGCAGCGACCGCCTGATCATCGCCCCGCATGACCTGCGTACGGCGGATGCCACCCGCGCCGCGGAAATCTATGCCGGCCGCTTCGTGTTCGCCGGCAAGATCGTGACCTGCCACGGCCGTTCGATCTTCGACCTCGAACCGCCCTCGGAGGATTGGGAGGCGGCCCTGCTCGGCTTCGGCTGGCTGCGCCATCTGCGCGTCGCCGATACCGCGCTGACCCGGGCCAATGCGCGCTCCCTGATCGACGACTGGATGTCGAACGCGTCGCGCAAGCGGCCGCTGGAGCGGCGCGCCGACGTGCGGGCGCGCCGTGTCATCTCGCTGTTGTCGCAGGCGCCGCTGGTGCTCAGCGATACCGACGGCAAATTCTACCGGAAATATCTGCGCGGGCTGGGACGCGAGATCCGCCATTTGCGCTACGGCATGGTCGATGCCGCCGATGGCGTGCCGCGGCTGCAGGTCCTGATCGCGCTGTGCTACGCTTCGCTCTGCCTTGCCAACCAGGCCCGCCACGTCCGCTCGGCGACGCGACGTCTGTCCGACGAATTGCAACGGCAGATCCTGCCCGATGGCGGCCACATCTCGCGCAATCCCGGCGCGCTGGTGGAACTGCTCAGCGATATGCTGCCGCTGCGCCAGACCTTCGCCGCTCGCAACATCGCCCCGCCGCCGGCGCTGCTCAACGCCATCGACCGCATGATGCCGATGCTGCGCTTCTTCCGCCATGGCGATGGCAGCTTCGCGCTGTTCAACGGCATGAGCACCGCGCCGTCCGACCTCGTCGCGACACTCTTGGCCTATGACGACGCCCACGGCGCACCGATGGCGAGCATGCCGCATACCGGCTATCAGCGGCTCGACGCCGGCAACATGACCGTGATCATCGACACCGGCCCGCCGCCGCCGCCCAGCATCAGCCAGGATGCCCATGCCGGATGTCTGTCGTTCGAGCTTTCATCCGGACCGAGCCGGATCGTCGTCAATTGCGGCATGCCTGCCACCGGTCGCGACAATTGGCGGCCGTTCGCGCGCTCGACGGCGGCGCATTCGACACTGACCTATCACGACACCTCATCCTGCCAGTTCGTCGAGATGTCGGCGATGAAGCGCCTGCTCAAGGGCGCGCCGATCACCAGCGGCCCGAGCAATGTCGAGAGCTATCGCGAGGCAACCGGCAATGGCGATGTCCTGACGACCTCGCATGACGGCTATCTCTCGCGCTTCGGCGTCATCCACCACCGCGTGCTGATGGCGGCGCAGGACGGCTCGCGGCTCGACGGCGAGGACACGCTGTCGCCGCCATCGGGCGGCCGCATCAAGGGCCACGACAGCGAATACGCCCTGCGGTTTCATCTGCACCCGTCGGTGAAGGCGAGCCGGCTTTCGGATGCCCGCGGCGTCATGCTGGTCTTGCCGAACCGCGACGTCTGGACCTTCGAGGCGGTCGACGACAAGGTCGATCTCGAGGACAGCGTGTTCCTCGCCGGCAATGACGGCCCCCGCCGCACCTCTCAGATCGTGATCCGGCAGGATGCAAGGCAGGTCTCCACCATCCGCTGGAGTTTCGTCCGCTCGAGCACTTCGGCGTCGGTCACCAATGCACGCCGCAATGCACGACGGGAGCCGGAACTTCCGCTGTAGACCGACTCCGTCCAGACCTATTGGGCCGTTGTGAAGATCGTCGAAAGCTGCTAACGAGCACTCGCTCGCGCGACTGGCGACCTTGGATGGAGCACCATCGGGAAGCGCGGGATATATCTGCCGCGCGCCTGGGCATAGGTACTCCCTAGCAGAGGATCTTGCCCATGACTGACACGACCCGCCGCGTCACCCGCGCCCTCCTTTCCGTTTCCGACAAGACCGGCCTAATCGAGTTCGCTCGCGCGCTCGCTGCCCATGGCGTCGAGCTCGTCTCCACCGGCGGCACCGCGAAAGCGATTGCCGGCGCCGGCCTCAAGGTGAAAGACGTTTCCGACCTCACCGGCTTCCCCGAAATGATGGACGGCCGGGTGAAGACCCTGCATCCCAAGGTGCATGGCGGCCTGCTCGCGATCCGCGACAACAAGGAGCATGCGGCGGCCATGCAGGCCCACGGCATCGCGCCGATCGATCTGCTCGTCGTCAATCTCTATCCGTTCGAGGCCACCGTCGAGAAGGGCGCCGATTTCGAAGAGTGCATCGAGAATATCGATATCGGCGGACCCGCGATGATCCGCGCCGCGGCGAAGAATCATGACGACGTCGCCGTGATCGTCGAAGCGCAGGACTACCAGGCGGTGCTCGACGAGCTCGCAGCCAACAAGGGCGCGACCACGCTTGCGCTTCGCCGCCGCCTCGCCGCGAAGGCCTATGCCCGCACCGCGGCCTATGACGCCGCGATCTCGAACTGGTTCGCGAAGGAGCTCAACACCGAGGCGCCGGATTTCCGCGCCTTCGGCGGCAAGCTGATCCAGAAGCTGCGCTATGGCGAGAACCCGCACCAGAGCGCGGCGTTCTACGCGACGCCTGAGAAACGCCCCGGCGTCGCCACCGCGCGGCAAGTGCAGGGCAAGGAGCTGTCCTACAACAACATCAACGACACCGATGCGGCCTATGAATGCATCGGCGAGTTCGACGCCAAGCGCACCGCTGCCTGCGTCATCGTCAAGCACGCCAATCCCTGCGGCGTCGCCGAGGGCACCGATCTCGTCAGCGCCTATCGCAAGGCGCTCGCCTGCGATTCGACTTCTGCTTTTGGTGGCATCGTCGCCGTCAACCGCACGCTCGATGCGGACGCCGCGCGCGCGATCACCGAGATCTTCACCGAAGTCATCATCGCGCCTGACGCGACCGATGAAGCGATCAAGATCGTCGCGGCGAAGAAGAATCTCCGTCTTCTGCTCGCCGGCGGCCTGCCCGATCCGCGAAGCGTCGGCCTCACCGCCAAGACCGTCGCCGGCGGGCTTTTGGTGCAGAGCCGCGACAATGCGGTGATCGATGACATGGCGCTGAAAGTCGTGACCAAGCGCGCGCCGTCGGATGCCGAGCTGCGCGATCTCCAATTCGCCTTCCGCGTTGCAAAGCACGTGAAGTCGAACACCATCATCTACGCCAAGGACCTCGCTACCGTCGGCATCGGCGCCGGCCAGATGAGCCGGGTCGATTCGGCCCGCATCGCCGCGCGCAAGGCGCAGGACGCCGCCGCCGAGTTGAAGCTCGCCGAGCCGTTGACCAGGGGCTCGGTCGTCGCCTCGGATGCGTTCTTCCCGTTTGCCGACGGCATGCTCGCCTGCATCGAGGCCGGCGCCACCGCGGTGATCCAGCCCGGCGGCTCCATGCGCGACGACGAAGTGATCAAGGCCGCCGACGAGCACGGCATCGCCATGGTCTTCACCGGCGTGCGGCATTTCCGGCATTGAGCCGATACGCGTAGCCCGAATTACGCTGCGCTCCATCAGCACTCCACGCTGTCGTCCCGGCTCAAGACCGGGACGACAGCGGAGTTAATCCCGCACCCGCAATATCAGTGTCAGCCCCCCGAGAAAGAACAGCACCAGCACCGCCATGCCGGCCTTCTGGCTCGCGGTTGCTGCGGTGATGGCGCCGATCAGGAGCGGGCCCATGAACGACGTCACCTTGCCCGTCAACGCGAACAATCCGAAATACTGCGCGATTCGATCCCTCGGCGCGAGCTGGATGAGAAGCGTGCGCGAAGCCGCCTGCAACGGCCCGCCGGCGGCGCCGATCAGACAGCCAAGCACGAGATAGGCGCGCTCGGCCGCGCCAGCGAACAGCGCACCGCCCGGCTCGGGCGGCGCAACCGGCACGAACAGGATCGAATCCTTGTCGACCAAAAGAATCGCTGCGATCGAGAACAAGAGGATGACTAGGCTGCCCACGATCACGCGCTTCGGCCCCAGGAGATCATCGAGCTTGCCGCCTAGCCAGGCGCCGAACACGCCGGCGATTGCGAGGATGATGCCGAACGTACCGATCTGGATCGTGCGCCAGCCGAAGGTCCCGGCGGCGTAGATGCCGCCGAACGCGAACAGCGATACCAGCCCGTCAGCATAAATCATGTTGGCGAGCAGGAACGTCGCCACCGATTTCCGCCTCGGCAATTCGCCGATCGTTTGCCTCAGTTCGCGCAAGCCCTCGCGCAGCGCCTGCCGCACCGGCCGCTTCGCCGGATAGTCCGGCGTGAACAGAAACAGCGGCGTCACGAACAGGATGAACCACAGCCCCGTCAACGGCCCGGTGATGCGATCGCCCGCATGCGTGCCGGGATCGAGCCCGAACAGCGGCTTGAAACCGAACAGCGTGCGCCCGCTGTCGGGGCTCGCCGCGAGGAAGCCGAGCACCAAAAACAGGCTAAGCACGCCGCCGACATAGCCGGTGGCCCAGCCCGTTCCTGACAGCCGCCCGATCCGGTTCGGCGGCACCAAGGTGGGCATCATCGCATTGTTGAAGACGGTGGCGAATTCCGCGCCGACAGAGGCGAGCGCATAGGCGAACAGAAGCGGCGGGATGATACTGGCATCGCCGGGCCGGCCGATCCACATCAGTGAGGAACCGAGCACGAGCAGCGCGCCGAAGCCCGCGATCCACGGCTTGCGTCGGCCGCTGGCGTCCGCGATGGCGCCGAGCACCGGCGACATCAGCGCGATCGCAAGTCCCGCTGCCGCGGTGGCAAAGCCCCACATCGCCTGTCCGCTCGCCGGATCGGGCGCGACGAAACCTGCAAAATAGGGCGCGAAGACGAACGTCGTGATCAGCGTGAAATAAGGCTGCGCGGCCCAGTCGAAAAAGATCCAGCTCACGACGGCGGCACGGCCTGGATATCCCTTCGGCAACTCCGCGTTGCCTGCCTCGCTGATTGCCATGTCCATGCGAAAATCGTCCTGCCCCAATCACGAACAGGCGCTTTGCCTGTCGGCTTCAAATCCATATAGCATGCGGCCCTGACGCGAGCGCTTCACTTCGGCTCCAACCGCGGCGAAATATTGATGACAACTTCCTCAAATGGTTGGCGCAGGATTGTCGCGACTGTCGTGCTCGTGGTCTTCACCATCATGCCGGCAGCCGCGCAGGAACAGCGCCGCTTCTACATGCCACCGGCTGCCGACACCATGCGGGGCATTGCCGCCGAACATGGCATGGTGGTGGCGCAGGAAAAACTTGCAGCCCGCGTCGGCGCCGACATCATGCGCCAGGGCGGCAATGCCGTCGATGCGGCAGTCGCGACCGGCTTTGCCATGGCAGTGACCTATCCGCGCGCCGGTAATATCGGCGGCGGCGGTTTCATGGTGATCCACCTTGCGGATCGCAACGAGGATGTCGCGATCGACTATCGCGAGACCGCTCCCAGCGCCATCACCCGCGATATCTTCCTCAATGCCGAGGGCAAGCCCGATCCCGACAAGTCGCGCAATTCCGCGCTCGGCATCGGCGTGCCCGGCACCGTCGCCGGTCTCGCGCTGGCGCTTCAGAAATATGGCTCGGGGAAATTCACGCTGGCGCAGATCGTCAAACCCGCGATCGACTTGGCGCGCGACGGACTTCCCGTTGCTGATGATATCGCGGACACGCTGCCGGATATGTATCGCCGCATGTCGCGCTGGCCGAACTCGGCCAGGACATTCTCCCGCGTCGATGGCTCGCCGCTGCATGAGGGCGACACGCTGATCCAGAGCGACCTCGCGGCCACGCTCACCGCGATCGCTGAACAGGGCCCGCGCGGCTTCTACGAAGGGCCGGTCGCGGAAAAGCTCGTCAAAGCTGTGCGCGATGCCGGCGGCATCATGGCGCTGGATGATCTGAAATCCTATCAGCCCGTGATTCGCACGCCGGTGCGCGGCACCTATCGCGGCTATGACATCGTCTCGATGCCGCTGCCTTCCTCTGGCGGCATCGTGCTGCTGGAGATCCTGAACATCCTCGAGGGTTTCCAGATGTCCGACATGAAGCAGGGGTCTGCCGCTTCGCTTCATGTCATGATCGAAGCGATGAAGCGCGCCTATGCCGATCGCGCCCGCTATCTCGGCGATCCCGCCTTCATCAACGCGCCGACACTCGCTTTGCTCGACAAGGATTATGCCGCCAAGCAGCGCGCCACCATCGACCTTGCCCGCGCCACGCCCTGGGCCGAAGCGGCAGCGGTGCCGCCGCAACGCGAAGGCTCCAACACCACGCATTATTCCGTGGTCGACGCCAGCGGCAATGCAGTCAGCAACACCTATACGCTGAACTTTCCCTATGGCGTCGGCCTCGTCGCCGAAGGCACCGGCGTGCTGCTCAACAATGAGCTCGACGATTTCACCGCCGCGCCCGGCGCCTCGAATGCATTCGGCCTGGTCGGCTTCGAGGCCAACCTGCCGGGTGCGGGAAAACGGCCGTTATCGTCGATGTCGCCAACCATCGTGCTGAGGAACGGCAAGCCGGTACTGGTGACCGGCACGCCCGGTGGCAGCCGCATCATCTCCGCCGTGACGCAGGTGATCGTCGATGTCATCGACTACAAAATGGATATCGCCGCCGCCGTTGCCGCTCCGCGCGTGCATCATCAATGGCTGCCGGATGAAGTGCGGATCGAGAAGGGATTTCCCGATGACGTGCTGGCCGAGCTCAGAACCAAAGGCCACAAGCTGGTCGAGCCGCTCGGCTATTCCTCGGCCAACTCGATCCTGGTGACGTCGAACGGCCCGCTCGGCGCCCCGGACCCGCGCACCCGCGGCGCCGAAGCGGCGGGGTATTGACGGAGGCGGTTGGCTAAAGCGGAGGGTAGGCAAAGCGCAGCGTGCCCACCATCAAGACTCTTCCAGTTGATGTGCCCTCTCCCCTTGTGGGAGAGGGCTGTTCCGATCTAGCCACGAATTCGCTTCGGTGAGGGGTCTCTCTCCACCAACGCCTGCGCCTGCGGAGACACCCCCTCATCCGTCGCGCATTGCATGCGCGCCACCTTCTCCCACAAGGGGAGAAGGGAAGGCCGCGGACCCTACATCTTTTTGCGGAACCATCGCGATAAATTTAACTTTCCCGCAAACCGGCCGCATGCAATAGCGCCAATCAAGAAGAAACTCGCGGAGACCTCGAACATGACGACATCGGAGCCATCGAAGGCGATGGAAGTCGCTGAAATCCACGACACCAGCCTGCTCGCCTTCTACCGCGACATGAACCTGCAGGAGCGGCGCACCTTCTGGGCCTGCGCCTCGGGCTGGGCGCTCGACGGCATGGATTTCATGATCTATCCGCTGGTGATCGGCACCATCATCACGCTGTGGAAGGTCGATGCCGGCACCGCGGGCCTTGCGGGCACGGTGACGCTGCTCTCGTCCGCCATCGGCGGCTGGCTCGGCGGCTATCTCGCCGACCGCATCGGCCGCGTCAGGACGCTGCAGCTCACCATTCTCTGGTTCTCGTTCTTCTCGCTGGTCTGCGCGGTCGCGCAGAACTTCGATCAGCTCCTGATCGCGCGGGCAATCCTGGGCCTGGGCTTCGGCGGAGAATGGGCTGCGGGCGCGGTGCTGATGGGCGAAGCGATCCGGCCGCAATATCGCGGGCGCGCGGTCGGCTCGGTGCAATCAGGCTGGGCTGTCGGCTGGGGTCTTGCGGTGCTCGCGCAGGCGATCCTGTTCTCGATCCTGCCGGCGGAAATCGCATGGCGCTGGATGTTCGTGATCGGCGCGCTGCCGGCGCTCCTGGTGTTCTATCTCCGCCGCTATGTCACCGAGCCCGAGATCGCCGCAGCCACGCGCGAAAAACAGCAGGCCGCGGGCGACCGGCCGTCGCTGTGGGAGATCTTCCACGGACCGATCCTGAAGACGACCATCCTGGCGTCGCTGGCGGCGACGGGCTGCCAAGGCGGCTACTACGCCATCACGTTCTGGGTGCCACGCTTCCTCACCACGGAGCGTCACCTTTCGATCGTCACCTCGACCGGCTATCTCGCCGCGCTGATCATCGGCTCGTTCATCGGCTATCTTGTCGGCGCCTGGCTCGCCGATCGTATCGGCCGTCGGAACCTGTTCCTGACCTTCTCGCTTGGCGCCATCGCCGTCGTGCTGGTCTATACGCAAGTGGAGATCAGCAACGAATTGCTGTGGGTGCTGGGCTTTCCGCTCGGCTTCTTCGCGTCAGGCTATTTCTCCGGCATGGGCGCGTTCCTGACCGAGCTCTATCCGACGCGGCTGCGCGGCTCCGGACAGGGCTTCTGCTATAATTTTGGCCGCGGCATTGGCGCGCTGTTCCCGTTTCTCGTCGGCGCGCTCTCGACCACGACCTCGCTCGCCAACGCGATCGCGATTTTCGCGGTCGCCGCTTACGCTGTATTCTTCCTGGCCGCCTACGCGCTGCCGGAGACGCGCGGACGGGTGTTGCATGCTGAGGGATAAATAACACGGGAGGGTTCGGATGACGTCGCTCAAGGGCAAGACACTGTTCATCACCGGTGCGAGCCGCGGCATCGGGCTCGCGATGGCGCTACGGGCGGCACGCGATGGCGCCAATATCGCGATCGCCGCCAAGACCACCGAGCCGCATCCGAAACTCAAGGGCACGATCTATACCGCCGCAGACGAGATCCGTGCCGCCGGCGGCAAGGCGCTGCCTGTTATCTGCGATATCAGGGACGAGGCGCAGGTGATCACGGCGATCGACAAGACGGTCGCGGAATTCGGCGGCATCGACATCTGCGTCAACAATGCCAGCGCGATCGGCCTGACCACCTCGCAGGCCACCGACATGAAGCGGTTCGACCTGATGATGGGCGTTAACACGCGCGGCACCTTCATGGTGTCGAAATACTGCATCCCACATTTGAAGAAAGCGGCGAACCCGCACATTTTGATGCTGTCGCCACCGCTCGATATGAAGACAAAGTGGTTCGAGAACTCGACCGCCTACACGATGGCGAAATACGGCATGAGCATGTGCGTGCTGGGGCTGTCGGGCGAATTGCGATCGGCTGGTGTCGCCGTCAACGCGCTATGGCCGCGTACGACGATCGCGACCGCCGCGGTCGGCAATCTCCTCGGCGGCGACGCCATGATGCGCGCCAGCCGCACGCCCGAGATCATGGGCGATGCCGCGCATGTCATCCTGACCAAACCGGCACGCGAATTCACCGGGCAGTTCTGCATTGACGACAAGGTGCTCTATGACAGCGGCGTGCGCGATTTCGAGCGCTACCGCGTCGATCCGTCGCGGCCGCTGATGTCCGACTTCTTCGTGCCCGACGACGACGTGCCGCCGCCCGGCGTCACCGTTCAACCGCTGCCCTCCGTTGGCGAAGCGCAGAAGTCGCGGTAAGACTCAACGACACGATCGCGGGGCTCTCCCTCCCTCTCCCCGTTCTTCACGGGGAGAGGGGCGGTGTGAGGGGCTGTCTCCGCACGCACGGTGATAGGTGGACTCGCGGAGAGCCCCCTCACCCGGAATTCAAGCTCCGCTTGAATTCCGACCTCTCCCCGTAAGCGGGGCGAGATAGAGTACCACTCAGCTTCAGCGCGGAGGAATTTGTGGGCTGGCAGAAATGGATCGCGGCAGCAATCGCGTTCGCCGCCGCGGTGGCGGTTGCCGCCTACTTCCGTCCTGATCGGGCCGTTCGTGTCGCGACGGGCGTGGTCGCACACAATGTCTGTTCCAAAGTGTTCGTCTCTGGCCTCGATCCGGAGACGGTGTTTTCGGAAACGATCGATCGGGCCGGCATCCGCAGACTGCGTCCGCTGCTCCGCTTTGCGCTCGACCGCACCGCCAAGACCGTCGATGCGTCGGTTGTGGGATGGCTGACAAGCCGCGCCGCCTTTCACGACGGGCTCGGTTGCGTGCTGCTGCACGGTAGAAAAGCGCCTTATGTGCTCAAGAGCGACATCGACGCGCTGAAGGTGGCAAAAGCGCCGCCGCTGCTTGAGGAGATCGGGGGCCCTGAACCTGTCGAGCCTTCGGACCCGGCGCTAAAAGCGGCGCTCGATCATGCCTTCGAGGAGCCGGCGGAGCCGCCGCTCCGGCGCACCAAGGCGGTGGTGGTCGTCCATAACGGCAAGATCATCGCCGAGCGCTATGCCGAGGGCATCAGTGTCGACACACCGCTGCTTGGTTTTTCCCTGACCAAGTCGGTGATCAATGCGCTGATCGGAATCCTGACGCAACAAGGCCTGGTCACGCCGTCGATGCCGGCGCCGATTCCGGAATGGCGCGGCAGGAACGATCCGCGTCGCGAGATCGAGGTCGAGCACCTCATGCGCATGACCACGGGGCTGGCGCTGGACGAGACCAATTCGGGCTTCGATCCCTCCAGCCAGATGGTCTACCTGCGTGACGACATGGCGGGCTTTGCGGTGAAGGCGCCGCTGATGGCGCCACCCGGCACGCGTTGGCATTATTCGAGTCCCTCGACGCAACTGTTGGCGCGGATCATCCGCGATGCCGTCGGCGGGCCCGAGCAAACGCTCGCTTTTGCCTGGCGCGAATTGTTCAACCCGCTCGGCATGCGCAGCGTCACGCTGGAATTCGACGGCAGCGGCACGCTGCAGGGCACTGCCTACATGCTGGCGAGCGCCCGCGACTGGGCCCGCTTCGGGCTGCTCTATCTCAATGACGGCGTGGTCGGCGGCAAGCGGCTGCTGCACGAAGACTGGGTGGACTTTTCCGCCGCCCCAACCCTGAAGACCGACTATGGCGCGGGCTTCTGGACCAACCGCGGCGAACACCGGAATGCCAAGGCCCGCGTCGCGCTCGGCATTCCCCGCGACGCCTTCTTTGCCTCGGGCGATCTCGGCCAGCGCATCGTCATCATGCCGACGCAGCACCTCGTCGTTGTCCGCCTCGGCAACAGCGTTGATCGGACCGGCGACATGCGCGGATTGGCGCGGCTGGTGAAAGAGGTGATCGCGGCGGTTGGGCAGTGAGACTCCCTCGCCCCGATCTTGCGGGGCCGAGACGAGCAGAGCTCGCTCTGAGAGGGTCGGGGTGAGCGGCTGCCTCCGCGAATTCGATGGACAGGAGTGTGCGGTGAGTCCCCTCACCCGGCGCTGCGCGCCGACCTCTCCCCGCAAGAGCGGGGAGAGGTGAGCCACATCTACCGTCCGACCTGATACGGCCCGCCCTTCTCCAGCGCGCGGGCGTAGGCCGGGCGCGCGTGAATGCGTTCGAGGAAGGCCATGCACTTCCGGTGCCCCTCCTCCAGCCCGGCGCGCGCGGAAGCTGCTTCCAGCGGAAAGCTCATCTGGATGTCGGCGGCGCTGAACTCATTGCCTGCGAACCACTCGCTCTTGCCGAGCTCCGCCTCCCAGAACGCCATGTGCTGCTTGAGCTGCGGATTGACCAGCGCCGTCAGCACCTGGTTGGAGACCTTGCGCACGAGCGGGCGCAGCAAGGAGGGCGCGCGTTTCGGCATTGTCGTGAACAGCAGTTTCAACAGCAGCGGCGGCATCGCCGAGCCTTCGGCATAATGCAGCCAATAGGTGTAACGCAGCCGTTCCGGCGTCTCGGCCGCCGGGATCAGGCGTCCCCGGCCATAGGCGCCGAGGATGTATTCGATGATCGCGCCCGATTCCGCGATCGTGTTGCCCTTGTCGGTGATGACCGGCGACTTGCCGAGCGGATGGACGACCAGAAGCTCCTTCGGCGCGCGCATGTCCGGCTGGCGCTGATAGCGCACGATCTCATAGGGCACGCCGAGCTCTTCGAGCAGCCAGAGCACCCGTTGCGAGCGCGAATTGTTGAGGTGATGAACGGTCAGCACGGCGTCCCCCGGAATTCGAAAAACTTACCGGGCGTTCCGTATCAGGCAATCGCCAGATTCGCGATTGGCCGAGCGGCCAAATTATTTATCCGGGTGATATTGACACCTGAATTATACCCGGGCATTAATTGCTGAACATAGATTAACCAGATGTCTCAGATGAATCAGACCTTTACAGCCTTCGAAGGCCAGCGGCGCCTCGCCGCCGGGCCCCTGCCAGAGGTCGCGCTGGCGGTTAAACGAGCCGGCCAGAGCGCCGAGCCGATTGCGATCTTCTGCGACGGGACCGGACGCGCCCTCGATCTGGACCTTCGCGGCAGCGATGACGAGATCCTGGCACGGCTGCCAACAACGGCTCCGCCAGGTGAAGCGCCGGAGCTGGCGCCGAGCGAGCCGCGTGGCCGCGGCCGGCCGAAACTCGGCGTGGTCGCGCGCGAGGTGACGCTGTTGCCGCGCCATTGGGAATGGCTCAACGCGCAGCCCGGCGGCGCCTCGGTCGCGCTCCGCAAGCTCGTGGACGAAGCCCGGCGCAGCAGCGGCGACCGCGACCGTCAGCGCGCCGCGCGCGATGCCGCCTATCATTTCATGTCGGCGATGGCTGGCAACCTGCCGAAATTCGAGGAGGCCTCGCGCGCCCTGTTCGCGGACGACCGCCGCCGCTTTGTCAGCGAGATCGCCGACTGGCCGCCGGACATTCGCGACCACGTCGTCACGCTCGCCTACAGCGACCACGCGGATTAGCGCGTGGAACGAAGCCACAACGGAGGTGCACCCCCTCTCCCGCTTGCGGGAGAGGGTTGGGGTGAGGGTGTCTCCGCGGCGGGATTCTTCAGGTGGTGAGAACCCTCACCCGGATCGCATCTAACGATGCGATCCGACCTTCCCCGCAAACGGGGGAGGTGAACTCGCGGCACGACTGATTCAATCAACGACCTATCACATTTCAACAGGTACCCTTTCCATGTCCAAGCCGCCGCTCTGGAGGACCTTCCTCGCCTTCCTGCTGCCGATGATGCTGAGCAACATCCTGCAGGCGCTGTTCGGCACCATCAACAACATCTATCTGGGACAGATGATCGGGGTCGAGGCACTCGCAGCGGTCTCGGTGTTCTTCCCGGTGATGTTCTTCCTGATCGCTTTCGTGATGGGCTTGAGCTCGGGCGCGACCGTGCTGGTCGGCCAAGCCTTCGGCGCCGGCCAAGTCGACAAGGTCAAGGCGGTGGCCGGCACCACGCTGACGGTCGCGCTCCTGCTGGCCAGTGGCATCGCGCTGTTCGGATTGTTGTTCACGCGCGAACTCCTGGTCGCGCTCGCCACGCCGGCCGATATCCTCGATGCCGCCACCTCCTACGCGCGAACCATGATGGTCACGATGCCGCTCACCTTCGCCTTCATCCTGGCCAGTTCGATGCTGCGTGGTGTCGGCGACACGCTCACGCCGCTGTTCGCGCTCTCGATTTCGACCGTCATCGGCCTCGTGGTGACGCCGGCGCTGATCCGCGGCTGGCTTGGCCTGCCGCATCTCGGCGTCGCCAGCGCGGCCTGGGCCTCGGCGGTATCGAGCCTGCTGACACTGGTGTGGCTCAACCTCTATCTGTGGCGACGACGCCATGCGCTGGCTTTCGATGGCGCGTTCCTGCGCGCGATGCGGCCGGACGGCAGGTTGCTGCGAACCGTGTTGCGGCTCGGCATTCCCGCAGCGCTCGGCATGGTCGTGATGTCGCTTGCCGAGCTGGTGCTGCTCGGCCTCGTCAACGGTTTCGGCTCCAACGCCACGGCGGCCTATGGCGCCGTCAACCAGGTCTTGAGCTATGTGCAGTTTCCCGCGCTGTCGATCGCGATCGCGGTCTCGATCTTCGGCGCGCAGGCGATCGGCCGTGGCGAGGCCAGCCAGATCGGCGCGATCGTCGGCACCGGGTTGAAGATGAATCTGGTCCTGACCGGCGGACTGGCCGCGCTCGGCTATCTGTTCTCCCGCACGCTGATGGGCTTTTTCATCACCGACCCCGCCGTGCTCGAGCTCGCGCAGGGACTGCTGCATATCGTGCTGTGGAGCTCGGTCCTGTTCGGGATGTCGACGGTGTTTTCGGGGGCGATGCGTGCCGGCGGCACGGTCTGGATGCCGCTGTTGATCTCCGCCCTCGCGATCGCGCTGGTCGAGATCCCGTCCGCCATCCTCCTCAGCCGGCTGATCGGCATCGAGGGGGTATGGGCCGCCTATCCGATCACCTTCTGCACCATGTTCCTGCTGCAGATGGGCTATTACATGCTGGTCTGGCGGAAGCAGACGGTCGAGCGTCTGATTTGACCGGGAAGGGAGATCATATCTATATGATGATCATCATATAGTAGACGGGCCACGCGGATCGCGCCACAATAGGGCCAAGGAGAAAAACCGAAGGGCGCAGGAGGGTCGCCTCGCTATTTGACAGTCCGTTCGCCCGTCCACCTCTCAAGCAACAACAACAAGGAATCATCCCATGCGCGTTCTCGTCGTCGGCGCCGGTGCGATCGGCGGATATTTCGGTGGGCGGCTGCTGCAGGCCGGCCGTGACGTCACATTCCTGGTCCGCCCGAGGCGCGCATCCGAACTCGCCGCCGCAGGCCTCGTGATCAAGAGCCCGAACGGCGATGTGACATTGAAGAATCCGCCGACGGTGCAGGCGGACAAATTGAACGAGACATTCGACGTCGTGCTATTGAGCTGCAAGGCATTCGACCTAGAGGACGCCATCAAGTCGTTCGCGCCGGCGGTCGGACCGAACACCGCGATCATCCCGCTGCTGAACGGCATGCTTCACCTGAACGCACTCGACAAGAAATTCGGCGCCGAGCGCGTTCTCGGCGGTCTCTGCGCGATTGCGGCGACGCTGAATGAAGCACGCGAGGTGGTGCAGCTTCAGCCGATGCAGTCGCTGACCTTCGGCGAACGCGACGGCAAGATGTCCGACCGCCTGCGCGCGATCGCGGAGGTGTTTTCCGCCATCAACGGCGCCACCGCCAGCGATCATGTGATGCAGGACATGTGGGAAAAGTGGGTGTTCCTGGCTTCGCTCGCGGCTTCCACCAGCCTGATGCGCACCTCCGTCGGCAACATCCTGGCGGCGCCCGGCGGCAAGGATTTCCTGCTCGGCATCCTCGACGAGTGCAGCGCGGTAGCGGCCGCTGAAGGCTATGCGCCGGGTGGACCGTTCTTCGAGCGCGTCAAGGGCATGCTGACCGCCGCGGGCTCGCCGATGACCGCCTCGATGTTCCGCGACATCAAGGCCGGCTTGCCGGTCGAAGCCGATCACGTGATCGGCGATCTCGTCGCCCGCGCCGACGCCGCCAAGATTCCCGTGCCCAAGCTGCGCACGGCGTATACGCACCTGAAAGCGTACGAATTGCAGCGGGCTAGCGCTTAAGCCCGCGCGCGCTCGCCGTCGTCCCTGCGAAAGCAAGGGACCCATAACCAACGGGAAGTGTTGTGGCGCGAGCAAGCGGTTGCAGCGGAGCACACAACAACGGCCTGTGGTTATGGGTCCCGGGTCAAGCCCGGGACGACATCGGAGCGAGATCAAAGATGCGCGAGATAATGCGCCAGTGCGGTGATCTCTTCGTCGCTCAAGGGATAGGCGACCTCGGCCATCGCGGCCATGCCGCCGCCGGAGCGCGCGCTGGACTTGTAGTCGTGCAGCGCCTTGACGAGATAATCCTCGCGCTGGCCGGCGATGCGCGCCACCGCCTTGTTGCCGGCATAGCTGTCGGTATGGCATGACGCGCAGCGGCGGCCGGCGGCGGCCTGCTTGCCCTTTTCCGATAGATCAGGATCGTCGTCCTTCGGGCCCTTCGGCGGCGGCAGCGATGAGAAATAGGCGCCGAGATTGCGGATGTCGTCATTGTTGAGCTGCTCGACGATCGGCTGCATCAGCTCGTTCTTGCGGGTGCCGGCGCGGAAGAACACGAGCTGCCACTGGATGAACTGATCCGGCTGGCCGGCGAGCGAGGGGATGTTCTCGATCTGCGAAACGCCATTCTCGCCATGGCATGAGACGCACATCTCGGCCTTCTCCTTGCCGGCCGCGACATCGGCGGCGCGGGCGGGAAGTGCGCAGGCAGTCACTGCTAGCAGTGTTGCGGCCAATACAATCCGCATTTTCATTCCTCTCACTCGTCATTGCCGGGGTCGAGCCCGCGCATGACGATTGGATCGATTCGCAACAAGAATTGCAGGCTGCAGCCGCCGTCCGGCCGCCGCAGCCCCCGTTGGTCACAGTCTCACTTCTTGCTGTAGCTGATGCGATAGATCGCACCGGCCCAATCATCCGCAACGAGGATCGAGCCGTCCTTGTCGAGGATGATGTCAGCAGGGCGGCCGAGATAATTCTGGTCGCCTTCGATCCAGCCCGACGCGAACACTTCCTGCTTGGCGTTCTTGCCGTCTGGACCGACGATCACGCGCACGATGCGCGCGCCCTGGTACTTGTGCCTGTTCCAGGAGCCATGCTCGGCGATCAGGATGTTGTTCTTGTAGTCCGCCGGGAATTGGTTGCCGGTGTAGAACTTCATGCCGAGCGGCGCGACATGGGCCCCTAAGTTGAGCACGGGTGGCGTGAACTCCGAGCATTTATGCCCCATCGCGAATTTCGGATCGGGCAGGTCACCCTGATGGCAATAGGGATAGCCGAAATGCTCGCCGATCCTCGAGATCATGTTGAGCTTGTCACTCGGCAGATCGTCGCTGATCCAGTCGCGCGCGTTCTCCGTGAACCAGTAGCGGCCGGTGCGCGGATCGACATCGCCGCCGACGCTGTTGCGCACCCCGAGCGCCCAGATTTCCGCGTTGCCGGTCTTGGGATCGACACGGCGGATCTGCGAGAGGCTGGTCGGGGGGATGCCGATGTTGAAGGGCGGTCCGAACGGAATGTAGAACCAGCCGTCCTTGTCGACAGCGATATATTTCCAGCCATGCGCTGCATAGGAGGGCATGTCGTCATAGACCACCTTGCCCTGGCCGAGATTGTCCAGATTGGCTTCCGCATTGTCGTAGCGGATCAGCTTGTCGACCGCGATCACGTAGAGCGCGCCGTCGCGGAAGGCGAGACCGGTGGGCATGTTCAGCCCCTTGAGGATGGTCTTGACCTCTTTCTTGCCGTTGTTGTCCTTGATCGCGTAGACGTTACCGAGCCCGAATGAGCCGACGAACAGCGTGCCCTTGTCGCCCCAGGCCATCTGCCGCGCGGCGAGCACGTTCGATGCATAGACCTCGATCTTGAAGCCCTGCGGCAGCTTGATCTTCTTGACAAGCGCCGCCAGCTCGGAGTCGGAGGCGCCGGTCGGCGGTCCCGATGGCGGGGCGAGGCCCTTTTGCGCTTCGGTCTCATCGCCCAGGAACCAGTCATCCGGCGGATGGGTCCAGAATTCCTTGGTGCCGGATTCGTATTTCTTCAGCTCCCTGCCCTTGTCCTGCTGCTGTTGTGCCTTGGCAAAGCCAGTCCCCGCCACGAGGGCGATGGTGGCTAGCGCAACAATGGAACGATTGAAAACCGATTGCATCGCGTTACTCCCCTAATCCAGCCGGACGGCTGGCTCTTTATTGATTCTAACGAGACGATCGTGGTGGCCTGCGAGAGATAGGCCAGAGCGGAAAATGTTAGCACATCCCCCGCGCGAGAGAAGCGCAGGCGATGAACGCCGCATTCGAGCGAGGTCAAGACAAGTTGAGAGGTTCGCTTACGCTGTTTTCCTGCGAAGCATCAGCGATGTCATTGCGCCGCAATATTCGTTTGAAGCTAACGCCTCTCGCAGCGTCACCGCCGACAATTTCGATTGGCCAGAGAAATCAATCATCGGATGAATGATTGAGCAGCCATCAAGCCGGGCCGCGCCTCTCGCCGGAGAGGTCTTAGCACGGGCTCGCTTCGTCAATCGGAGGGAAGGCAACCGCGCACGGCACGGGCGCGGGGCTACAAGTAAAAGCCGGTCCGCCGGATGGGAAATTGGAGCGGGCGAAGGGGCTCGAACCCTCGACCCCGACCTTGGCAAGGTCGTGCTCTACCACTGAGCTACACCCGCATCCTGATGACGACGATCGCTCGCCGGCAACGGCAGAGCTATGCCAAAAGCGGACCGCGAATGCAACAGGCCCGAAGCCGGCTAAATCGCCTCATTTGACCAGAAATGGGGACGAGGGGCCCAAAAGCAACGCGGCGCGGGGCGTTTCGGTGGCCGCTCGCCGCGTTTTTCGCCTGGGAACCCGCTTTTCCCGACCTCAGGCCGCCACGGCCGATTCGCCTCAAGCAGCCCTGCAAACTCCGGCCGCATTTGGTCGCGCCCCTGCACGACCGGCCTGCGGCGGAACGAGCAGGGCGCCTGCCGATTGAAATTTGACGCGAAACCGCCATTTAGCTGACGGGTGTTCAGTTCCGGCCGTGCTAGAACAGGCGCCAATCTCGGGACATCAGGCGAGGATATCGTGACGATAGTTGAGCAGGGCGGCGGTCCGGCGCCGCAGGCAGGCGATCTGATCAAGGAAACGACCACCCAGACGTTCGTCAAGGACGTCATCGAGGAGTCGAAGCGCCAGCCGGTGCTGATCGATTTCTGGGCGCCCTGGTGTGGCCCGTGCCGCCAGCTCACCCCGATCCTGGAAAAGGTGGTGACCAACGCCAAGGGCCGGGTCAAGCTCGTCAAGATGAACATCGACGAGCATCCGTCGATCCCCGGTCAGATGGGCATCCAGTCGATCCCGGCCGTTATCGCCTTCGTCAACGGCCAGCCGGCCGACGGCTTCATGGGCGCGATCCCGGAGAGCCAGGTCAACGCCTTCATCGAGCGGCTGACCAAGGGCGTCCCGGCCGCGGGCGAGCCGAACATCGCGGAAATCCTGAAAGAGGCCGACGCCGTGCTCGCCGAAGGCGACGCCGCGGCCGCGGCGCAGATCTATGCCGAGGTGCTCGGCATCGACGCCACCAATATCGCCGCACTCGCCGGTCTCGCCAAATGTTATGTCACGACAGGCGCGATCGACCAGGCTAAGCAGACGCTCGGCATGGTGCCGGAGTCCAAGCGCAACGATCCGGCCGTCAAGGCCGTGCAGGCCGCGATCGACCTTGCCGAGCAGGCCGAGTCGGTCGGTCCGATCGGCGAACTGGAACAGAAAGTCGCCGCAAATCCGCTCGATCATCAGGCGCGGTTCGATCTTGCCACCGCGCTGAACGCGATGGGCAAGCGCAGCGAGGCGACCAACCAACTCCTGGAGATCGTCAGGCGCGATCGCAAGTGGAACGACGACGGCGCGCGCAAGCAGCTCGTCCAGTTCTTCGAAGCGTGGGGCGGGGCGGATGAAGCGACCGTCGAGGGACGAAAGCGGCTGTCGACGATCCTGTTCTCTTAGCTAGAGCGCGCGCGCATAACACCGGGGCCACAGATGCCGATCAATGCCGAATATCGGGGCCCGGCCGAGCTTCCCGAGGTAATCCCGGTCTTTCCGCTTGCCGGCGCGCTATTGTTGCCGCGCGGCCAGATGCCGCTCAACATCTTCGAGCCGCGCTATCTTGCGATGGTCGACGACTCCTTCCGCGACGGCCATCGGCTGATCGGCATGATCCAGCCCGACGTGACGCATTCGCACAATGAGGAGAAGCCGGCGTTGTTCCGCGTCGGCTGCGTCGGCCGCATCACCCAGCTCGCCGAATCCGGCGACGGCCGCTATATCCTCGAACTCACCGGCGTGGCGCGCTTCAAGGTGGTGGAGGAGCTCAACGTCCTGACTGCGTACCGCCAGTGCAAGGTCGACTTCTTCTCCTTCTCGGGTGATTTCGTCGCGCGCAAGGGCGAGGAGGACGTCGACCGCGAAGCGCTGCTCTCGGTGCTGACAGACTTCCTCAAGGCCAACAATTTGAAGGTCGACTGGGCCGGCATCGAAGCCGCGCCCAACGAGGCGCTGGTCAACGCGCTCGCAATGATGTCGCCCTATGGCCCGGCGGAGAAGCAGGCGATGCTGGAAGCGCCTGACCTGAAGACCCGCGCCGAAATCCTGATCGCGGTGACCGAGATGGATCTCGCCAAGAAGCGCACCAGCGGCGATCCGCCGCTGCAGTGATTTTGCGCCCGTCCCGTCGTTCTCCTCCGCCGTCATTCCGGGGCGTCCGAAGGACGAACCCGGAATCCATTTCTCCGCCTGCGCATGCGGCGCGATGGATTCCGGGTTCACGCTGCGCGTGCCCCGGAATGACGGCGTGTGGGGCTAATACCCCGCGACCGCCATCGCCACCACGGCGCTGAGCGCCATCCAGCCGAAATGCCGGCCGCGCGTAGCAATCGCATTGGCGAGGGCCGCGAAAGCGAACACGCAGGCCAGCGTGACGACGATCCAGTGCCGCGCCACCTCCGAGGCCATCCAGGGCGCGGCGAGCAAGAGCACGCCGCCGCCGATCCACGCCACCGTGCCGGCCTGCCAGACCAGGCGGATCAGCGTGCGCAGCCGCGCCGGTTCGATCGTCATTTTCGGAAACACCTTGAACTCGCCGAGGTAACCGTGGATCAGCGCCGCCGCGATCGCGGCGAGGCCGGCACATTGCAGCAGGATATCGCGCATCGCTCGCCTCCATACAGTTGTGTATGGTTGTCGCGCATGCGTTGGCGCCTGTCAATACACTGGTGTATGGTGGCCGCATGACCGATCAGCTTTCCGCCAAGGACTGGCTCGACCAGGGCCTGAAAGCACTAGCAAGACGCGGCTTCACCGCGCTGAAGGCCGACCCCTTGGCAAAGGAGATGGGCGTCTCCCGCGGCAGCTTCTACTGGCACTTCGCCGACATCGGCGCCTACCACGCCGCCATCCTGAAACATTGGCGCGAGATCGCTGCGGAGCGGATCATCGTCGATGTCGAGGCGGCAGCGACAGGTTCCGACGCACTCGCCGTGCTGCTGCGACGCGTGTTTTCCGAAAAGCCGGCGCTGGAAAATGCGGTGCGAAGCTGGGCGAGCGTCGACGCTTCAGCGCGCGCCGCCGTGCAGGCGATCGACCAGCGGCGGCTCGGCTATGTCGAAGGCCTCCTGAAGCGGGCGGGTCTCACCGAGGACGTCGCCCGCGCCCGCGCGCAAATTCTTTATTGGGCATTCCTCGGCCACGCGCTGACGGAGCAGCCGCTGCCGAAAGCAAGACAGCAGGCGGTCGTCGACGAGCTTTTGCGGATGGCGGCGCGCTGATCGAATGTGATAAAGACGAGCCGTCAAGCTGGAAGACCATCATGAACTCCCCGACCGATCATCTCGAAAGCACCGCCGATCCAAAACTCCTGGAAATCCTGGTCTGTCCGATCACCAAGGGCCCGCTGGAGTTCGACGCGGCTCGCCAGGAATTGATCTCGCGCTCCGCAAAGCTCGCTTATCCGATCCGCGACGGCATCCCGATCATGCTGCCGGAAGAAGCGCGCAAGATCGAGTAGTTCGTCGTCCCTGCGAAAGCACTAGGGCATGCACAGATGTGGTGCGGTGCGGCGGATTGACTCGGGGCGGGTGTGAGGGATTCCAGAATCGGGAATCTGTGTGATTTCTATTGTGGCACTTCGATTTGACGGAGGTGCCGCGATGTCGCCACGGATTGACTGGACGTTGGGCCGGTTCGGGGATCGTCGTCTCGATAAAGGGGGGCGGCGCTCGTCGAACGCATGGTTGCGGGCAAGGATGTTTGCCTGCGGCGGCTTGCCAAGGGTGACCGCGCGCTGGAGGTGCGGTTCAACCGCTTTCTC
>NZ_AXAP01000027.1 GCF_000472865.1 Bradyrhizobium elkanii WSM2783
AGCCACAAGTCGGCTGCTCTGCGTCGCATCATCCGAGGCGCCGGCGCCAGACTCTGGTATCTGCCGCCTTACTCACCCGACCTCAATCCGATCGAACAGACTTTCGCCAAGATCAAGCACTGGATGCGCATCGCGCAGAAGCGCACCCTCGAAGACATTTGGCGACACCTCGGCGACCTCGTCACCTCGATCCAGCCTACCGAATGCAGCAACTACTTCGCCAACGCTGGATATGCTTCCATCAAAACGTGAAACGCTCTAGCTCGCGCAAAGGGTCGGTGCTCTGCGGTTGCCACCCAAGTCCGTCTTGGGTCAATCGCGCCGATTTGCCCCTCAGCCCGAGACTTCCGGTCTATCCCCAACTGCGGACATGTCTACGCGCTGCGAAACTGTCGCGAAGGGCCAGAAGCGGACCTGCCGTAGATGGCCGCTACAAACCTAATCGGCGACCGCTGCTTCCTGAAAGTCGCCTTGCCTTTCGCCGCTGTCAGAGCGACGGGATATTCGGTACCGGCCAGGCGATACGCCGTGATGTCGATGGAATAACTTCGAAAACGCCGCCGCTGTCTCGTAACCGACCTTGCCGGCAATCCGCGCGATGGGCTCATCGCTGGTTTCCAGCAGGAACGCCGCTTCCGCCATCCGGCGTTCGATCACATAACGGTGCATGGACTGGCCGACGAGTTTGGTAAAGCGCGCCGAAAATACCGAGCGGCCGAGCCCCACGCGCTGGCCAAGGTCGCTCAGGGTCCAGGGCCGCTCCGGATTTTCGTGGATCAGCTTAAGCGCCGGTCCGATATGCGGGTCAGATATGGCCCCGAGCCAGCCGCCTTGCCCGGGACTGAGAGACGCGATCCAGCTTCGGAGCACCTCGACAAAGAGCACTTCCGTCAGTCGTGAAAGCGCGACGCGTTGGCCAGGACGCTCGAGCGCGAACTCGGTGACCATGCGGCGCAGGATTGCTTCAAGCCAACCACCGTCCGCCGTCGGCTTCAGGAGGAGCACGGGCGGAAGTAGCTCCAGCACACTGCCAAGCCGCGGCCGTGACACCGTGAAATTGCCGCAAATCATGGTCGAGAGCGGCTTCGCACGGCTGCCGTGACGAACGACGCCAAGACGCGGCGACAATCGATCGATATCCATAATCCGCAAAGGCTTGGCCCGGCGATCCGAATAAAACGCATGGGGCTGTCCGCGCGTGATGACGACAAAATCGCCCTCGGTCATCTGGATTTCCTGTCCATGTCCGAGCGCGAGGGTCGCCGAGCCTCGGCTGACATAGTGAAACAGAGCGTAGGGGCGCACCGGCAACTCAAGACGCCAGGGATGGCCGAGCTCGAAGTGAAAGAGCAGCGTCCCGCCGAGACGAACCCGATCGAGCACTTGGGCGAGTATATCCATGCCGCCGAAATTAAACCGGTGGACGATCGGACACAACATCCGGACGATTGATCCCTACTGTCCGAAAGGTCCGCGCAATACGTCATGTCGCGGCGGGCCGACGTTACGAGCGGCAACCATTTCGCCAACGGCAGATGGAAGAACCGCGACCTTGTTGGAAACGCCTGTCCATTCCCCCGGACTGTGTTCGTCCGACATGCCAACAGGAACAATCGATGCGCAATATCCTTCTCTCAGCCGCCACCGTACTCCTGGCCGGAACGACTTTGGTCGGCTCCGCTCATTCAGCCGAACTGCCCAAGGGAGCTGTTCACAATATCGTCCTCGTTCACGGGGCTTTCGTCGACCAATCAAGCTGGCAGCCCGTTGCCGACATCCTCACTAAGAAGGGCTACAACGTCACGCTCGTCGAAAATCCGCTCACCTCCCTTGCCGCTGACGTCGATGCCGCCAAACAGGCGCTGGCGAAGCAGGACGGCAAGACCGTTCTCGTCGGCCATTCCTGGGGCGGCGTGGTGATCACGGAAGCCGGCAACGATCCCAAGGTCTCGGCGCTGGTCTACGTCTCCGCTTTCGCGCCGGACGTCGGACAATCCCTCGCGACCCTCGCCAACAGCGGTCCTCCGACCGAAGGTGCCGCGGCGATACATCCTGACGACAAGGGCAACCTCTACATCGATCCCAAGGTATTTCCCTCGGCGGTCGCGGCTGACCTGCCCCCGAAGATTGCCGAATCCCTTGCGAACCATCAGATGCCGTTGAGCGTCAAGGCGTTCGAGACTCCGGTCGATACGGCCGCCTGGCGGGACAAGCCGACGTTCTACGTGATCACCACCAAGGACAGAGTGATCGCACCCGAGGCCCAGAAGTTTTTCGCCGACAGGATGAAGGCCCAGATAACGGACGTCGCCGGCAGTCATGCTTCGCTCGTCGTTCATGCCAAGCAAGTCGCCGAGGTGATCGAGAAGGCCACACTCGCGAAGTGACAGTACCGCTCCCGGCGTTTTCGCGCCGGGAGCGGGTCGCTCAAAGCATCGCTGTGCCGCACTTATCCCCCCACTCGATTATTTCATGCCAAGCATCCGGAGGATGACATGACTCAACTCGACATCGTGCGCCAGGACGTCGCCACGCTCGAAACCGCGCCGACCCGTTACGTCGAAGGCAACGGAATCCGCTTCGCCTATCGCCGGCTCGGCCCAGCTACCGGAACGCCGCTGGTTCTTCTGCAGCACTTCTCGGGCAACATCGATGCGTGGGATCCCGCCGTCGTCAACGCTCTCGCCACCGATCGCCCCGTCATCGCCTTCGACAACGCCGGGGTCGGTCGCTCGACCGGCCAAACGCCTGACAATATCGCAGCGATGGCGAAAGATGCAGTCGCCTTCATCAATCTGCTCGGCCTTTCCGAGGTCGACCTGCTGGGCTTTTCTCTTGGCGGCTGCGTCGCCCAACAGATCGCTGCCGAGCACGAACAACTGGTCCGCAAGCTCATCCTCGTCGGCACAGCGCCGAAAGGCGGAGAGGAACACCTGTTAGCGGTTCTGAAGCAGGCGTTTTCGCAAACCGATGCTCCGGACCCACGCCTGCCGCTCTTCTTCACGAAGTCGTCCGCCAGCCGGTCGTCCGGCTTGGCCTTCCTGAAGCGGACGAAGTTGCGTAAGGACGATCGCGACACCGACAATGGCAACGCGGTCACCGATCCACAGGCCAAGGCTCTGATCACCTGGTGCGCCACACCTGATCCCGAGCACGCCATTCTGCGCGCCATCCGCCAGCCCGCTCTTGTGGTCAGTGGCAGCCACGACACCATGCTGCCCGCGAACAACGCCTACGCAATGTTCAAGGAACTCAGCAACGCTCAGTTGATCCTCTATCCCGATTCAGGGCACGGCGCCCTGTTTCAGTACCACGAGATATTCGTCAGCCACGTCCGCACCTTCCTGGATGCACGGCCGTCGGCTGCGTGATCCCCCGGCGCGTTCTGATGCGATTGAGCCACTTCATCCATGAGAGTTGGTAAGGAAGATAAAATGACAATCGAAAACGTCGAAGTTGAGCGATTCAGCCTCACGAGTTCAAAGCCGTTCGACGCTGTCGTTGCTGCGCTCAAGTCGGCGATCGGTCAGCCTGACATTGTCGAATTTTTCAAGGCGACGAGGGCAGCAAAATCCTTCCCAGATTTAAAGCGCATTGTAGAAAGCGGCGTGGGCCGCACCGACCTTATGCTCTTCGCGGAGTTCGACTTGGGCGACATCTTGCGTCGCGAAACTGGATCCAAGACGCCTAAGATCATACGGCTTGTGGTTGGCAATCCGCTCATCATGAAAGAAATGGTCAGGCACGTGCCCGATGCTGGATCTTACGCGCCGGTCACAGTCCTCATTGATGAGCGTCCCGATGGCGTGCACATCTCTTATGACAAAATGGAGAGTTATCTGCTGCAGTATGGCAGCTCGGAAGCCCTTGCCGTCGCCCGAGCACTCGATACGAAAATCACGACCTTGCTACGCGAATGTGCGAGCTAAGACGTCCCGATGACGTCTTCGGCCGACGGAAGTGGGTAACTCATACCAATGCGGAATGCGACGGGCGTTGTCATGACGCGAGCCAGACGTTGGAAGGGAAATTCCTGTATGTACAAGACACTTGTCGTCACTCTCACTGCCTGGACTCTTTCCGCCGGGGCTGTCGCGGCTGCTCCCGCCGTCAGGAAAGAGCCACTGGATGCTGCGACCCTCAGCGCGATAAAATCGAAGTTCGGTACGCTGATGGAATTGGCCAACAAGCACGATTTCAAGGCTCTGCATGAGATGTTCTGGCAATCGCCCTCGACCTTGTTGGTGGCCAAGAGCGCGATCCAGTCCGAGGGGAACTGGGCCGGTTATTGGGGCAACGAGGCGATTGATCAGAAGCTGCATGATATTGGCAGCTCCGGTCCGGTCGTGCTCGAGCCAGATTATTCGAAGCTCAAGGTTGTCGGCCTGACCCGCGACGTCGCCGAGTCCTATGTGCCGATGAACATCACGGTCTCGTATGCGGGGCAGGATGGAACGGCCAGGCCGTTTCTGATGATCATCAATTGGCTTCGCGTCGGGAAAGATTGGAAGATCGCTTCCGAAATCATTCTGCCGGTGCCGCCCGTACCGGCCGCGAAGGACTAGGCGCAAGGCTTCGACTGTTCGGCACCGACGCCTCCGGCAGCAGGTTCGCTCGGGGTCAAAATGCGACTTACATCCTGCATCTGCTCTTGGGGCAAAGCGGACTTCGAGGTCAGCAAGTCGAGGGCGGGTAGGCGGGGAGGGTCCTAGACTTGATTGACTCGCTATCGGCTTAAGCGACTCGCTCTTACCTTTAGGGCACATGTGCGGAGGCACGCGCCTGGTAACGCGGACTGCCGATCGTCAACAACCGCCCATTGTCCGAAGTGGCGAACGAAATGAACCGCTATCGCTGCGGGCTCATCCTTATTCTCAACGCCAACCGCAAGCCAGCTACCCGAGCGGGCTTCCTTGATTCCGTCTGATGATCTTGAGGGTGAGCAGGACGGCGCCAAGAACAAGAAAGAGAACGCCGACAGTCGTCGTGCTGGTGGATTCGAACGTCACGCCAACTGCCGTCAGCAGGCATCCGATGATAACCGCGACCAACCCACCAAGCTTCTTCACCAGCAGAAAGTGTCCGTCACTCGTACTTGCCACCATGATCAGCCTCGCTGTTCAGATGATGTCCCGCCTTCTCCAGTTTCTCGTCGCGTCCTTTTTTCTCAGGTCAGCGGCAGGCTCGCGTGAGTGACGCAATCGTACACTCAGGCGGCCACCTTGCAAATTTCCCGCCGCTCGGATTCTGCAGTCAATGGCTGCTCTTTGATTCAATTGCGTGCGATGCCGATTGCGACAGTGTGCCTTACCTAACGAGTGTTGGAGCCTTGCGCGCGCGTGAGAGAACTCGATGGCAGCCGGCACATTTGCTGGTCTATCAGCAAATTGCTGCATCGGTTGCAGATTGACTCGAATTAAACGTGGGCGTTAGATCAATAACATAGCCCGGTTCGGCGGAGTGGTGCGATGGTGTCACCATCGGCGATCGATGAACGGCCTTACGTTTCGACCGGTCATCTACCTAATCCCGAGATGGTGCAGTCGCTGGTGGAAGACGCGCACCGGCGTATTAAATCGAACGCCGACGGCCACAATTCGCAGGTCTACCCGGCGCTCGCCCGAGTGCCCAGCGAACTGTTCGGCGTTTGTGTCGTTGGAACCGATGGGCATGTCTACGGCGCGGGCGACATAGACTACGAATTCTCCATCATGAGCGTGTCGAAGCCATTTGTGTTCGCATTGATCTGCGAGACGATTGGCCCCGAAGAGGCACGCGCAAAGCTCGGCGCCAACGCCACCGGATTCCCATTCAACTCGCTTGCTGCGATCGAGCGCGGGGAGGGGCGTACCAATCCGATGGTGAATGCGGGCGCGATCGCGACGACGAGCCTCGCGCCGGGAACGTCCGCCGAGGCAAAGTGGGAGTTCATCCACGGCGGGCTGTCGCGCTTCGCGGGCCGCAAGCTCCCACTCAACGAAGAGGTCTACGCCTCCGCGTCAGAGACCAATTTTCGCAATCGCAGTATCGCGCGGCTGCTCGAGAGCTACGACCGGATCTATTGCGATGCCAAGCAGGCAACCGATCTCTACACGCGGCAGTGTTCGCTGAACGTGACCGCCAAAGACCTCGCCGTGATGAGCGCGACGCTGGCGGACGGTGGAGTGAACCCGATCACGAAGCAACGCGTGGTCGACGCTGCGGTCTGTCATTACGTCTTGGCCGTGATGATCACGGCCGGATTGTATGAGACGTCAGGCGACTGGCTTTATGACATCGGCCTGCCCGGAAAGAGCGGGATCGGCGGCGGCATTGTCGCGGTTTCTCCCGGAAAAGGTGGCTTCGGCACGTTCGCTCCGCCGCTGGATACGGCCGGCAACAGCGTGAGAGGGCAACTCGCCGCGAAATTCCTGTCGCAGCGATTGGGCATGGATCTGTTCGTTTCGCAACCGGAAGACTGACCAATGTTGACTGGATCGGCGTCCTATCCAGCTAGCCGATCCTGAAAGCCCGGGCAAATCGGAGGACGCCAGAGTGACACAGACAATCTCGATCGGCGGCATCCACGAGGAGGAACGCGCATCATGGATTCCCATGATCGCGATCGCGCTCGGCCAGATGATCATGTCGTTCAACGTCGCTTCGCTGCCGGTGGCGATGGGGGGAATGGTCAAAAGCTTCGGCGTTCCTCCGACCACGGTCGCGACCGGCATCGTGGCCTATTCCATGCTGGTCGCCGGCTTCGTCATGCTGGGTGCCAAGCTCGCGCAGCGCTACGGCGCGCTGCAGGTGTTCCGTGCGGCCGTCGTGCTGTTCTTCATATCTCAGGTCATGATGACGTTCAGCCCGACGGCAGTCGTGATGATCACGGCGCAGGCGCTGTGCGGCGCCGCCGGCGCCGTCATCGTGCCCTCGCTGGTGGCCCTCATTGCCGAGAACTACACCGGACGCCAGCAGGCAACTGCGGTGGGTGCGCTCGGTTCTGCACGTGCAGCGGCCGGCGTGCTCGCCTTCATCATCGGCGGCGTACTCGGCACCTATATCGGCTGGCGGCCGGTGTTCGGAATTCTCATCGCCGTTTCCGCCATCGTGTTTTTCCTCAGCTTCCGGCTCAGGCGCGATCACGGCCGGCCGGATGTGGAGATTGATCTCGTCGGCGTCATACTTGCAGCAGCCGCGATCATTCTCATCAGCTTCGGCTTCAATAATCTGAACAGATGGGGGCTCGTGTTGGCGAGCCCGAACGCGCCGTTCAGCTTTCTTGGCTTGTCTCCCGCCCCGATCCTGATCGTGGTGGGCATCGTGCTCGGCCAGGCGTTCCTGATGTGGACACACAGACGCCAGGAGGCAGGCAAGACTCCTCTGCTTGCGCTTCAGGTGATCGATTCGCCGGAAGAACGAGCGGCCGTCTACGCGATGTTCGCCGTCGTCGCGCTAGAGGCCGCGCTCAACTTCTCCGTCCCGCTCTACATTCAGATCGTGCAGGGTCGCAGCCCGATCGCCACTGCGGTGGCGATGATGCCGTTCAACCTTACAGTATTCTTTGCCGCGATGCTGATCGTGCATGTCTATGACAGGCTGACGCCGCGGCAGATCGGGCGAGCCGGCTTCATCCTTTGTACAGTCGCGCTGTTGTGGCTCGCT
Organism: Bradyrhizobium elkanii WSM2783; assembly: GCF_000472865.1. Lineage (GTDB taxonomy): Bacteria > Pseudomonadota > Alphaproteobacteria > Rhizobiales > Xanthobacteraceae > Bradyrhizobium > Bradyrhizobium elkanii_A. Next base: position 7,645 of record NZ_AXAP01000027.1, read on the forward strand.
TTTGTCGTGCGCAGCGACTGGAGCGAGGTGCCGGTGCTGTTCGGGCTTGTGCTCTTTGGTATCGGGCAAGGCGCGCTCGTCACGCTGCTGTTCAACGTGCTGGTCACGGCCTCGCCCAAGGAACTCGCAGGGGATGTCGGATCGCTGCGCGGCACCACCAACAACCTCGCTGCCGCTGTCGGAACGGCAGTGGCGGGTGCGCTCCTTGTCGGTCTGTTGAGTTCGATCGCGCTGGCCAGCATCGCCGCGAGCCCCAAGCTCACGCCCGAACTTCAAGCGCAGGTCGATCTCGACAACATCAATTTCGTCAGCAATGACCGGCTTCAGACTGTCCTTGCCGATACCAGTGCATCCCCGGCAGAGGTCGCCGAGGCGGTGCGCGTCAACACGGAGGCGCGTCTGCGTGCCCTGAAGATCGGCCTCCTGATCATGGCGGCGCTGGCACTTGTGTCGATCATTCCGGCCGGGCGGCTGCCGAACTATCGACCGGGAGAGATTCCGAGCGACGAGACGGCGAGCGAAAGCGGGCGAACCGGCTGATGCGCAACGGGGTCGAGTGCTCTTGAAATCGAGGAGAATGACATGACCACCTATGACAATGGTTCTACGATGCGCCTGACCGGGCTGCCGACACCGCCTTTATGGGTGTGCATCCTGCTCGGAATCGTCATGATCGTCGCGGGCCTGCTGGTCCTGGGAGATCTCGCGCTGTTCACCGTGATCAGCACCATCTTCATCGGCTGGATGGCGATTTTCGCCGGCGGATTCGAGATCATTCACGCTTTCTGGACCAAGGGTTGGGGAGGGTTCGTGTGGCAACTGCTGCTCGGCGCGCTCTATCTTGCATTCGGCATCGTGCTGGTGACCCAGCCGTTGACCAGCGCGCTGATCCTGACCCTTGTCCTCGGTCTGCTGCTTCTGATCTCGGGGTTCATCCGCATCCTGGTCGGCATCAGCCATTGGCAGCAGTTCGGCTGGATCATTCTGGTGTCCGGGCTGTTCGGTGTTGTGGCAGGTCTCATCATCCTCACGGGATTTCCGGCCACCGGGACATGGGTGATCGGATTGCTGCTCGGCATCGACCTCTTGTCTCACGGCATCGGATGGCTGACCCTTGCCTGGCTGCCGGCTGTCAGAACGGGGTAGCAGCCGTCGATCGACGAAGACTGGCAGTACGTCGCTAATCGCCCGCGATCACGTCGGGCGTTCCCCTCCCGCACAACAAGAATGCGAACCTTGCGCTATGCGCCATTGGTGGAGATCAGTCATGTCAGGTTTGAGGAAGCCGGGTCGAGCTTTCATTGCTGCGCTCCTGGCTTCAATTGGAATGAACCTCGCGGCTTTGCCGATTGCGCAGGCTCAACAAGCGTCCGCCGTGCTGTTCCAGAACGTTCGCATCTTTGACGGAAAGAACGCCGCGCTCTCCGCGCCGTCCAATGTCCTGGTCCGGGACAACAAGATCGAGAAGATTTCGGTTGCAGCGATCAAGGCTGACGCTCAGGTGATCGACGGCGGCGAACGCGTGCTGATGCCCGGGCTGATCGACGCGCATTGGCATGCGATGTTGGTGCGCCCGACGCCGGCGGCTACTCTGGCTGACGACGTCGGCTACAACAATCTCCTTGCGGCAGCGGAAGCCACCGCCACGCTAATGCGGGGCTTCACCACCGTTCGCGACATGGGCGGGCCGAGCTTCGGGCTCAAGCGCGCGATTGACGATGGCCTCGTCGCCGGCCCTCGCATCTATCCGTCTGGTGCCGTGATCACCATCACCGGCGGCCATGGCGATTTCCGGCAGCTTACCGATCTGCCAAGAACGATCGGCGGCATGCTCAGCCGCATGGAAAGAATTGGCGGCAGCATGGTCGCGGACAGTCCGGATGAGGTTCGTGTGCGCGCGCGAGAGCAGCTCATGCAAGGGGCCTCACAGGTCAAGCTCACCGCGGGCGGTGGCGTCGCTTCGCCGTTCAGCCCGCTCGATGTATCCACCTTCACCGAGCCCGAGCTGCGTGCCGCCGTCGAAGCTGCCGAAAACTGGGGCACCTATGTGGCCGTGCACGCCTATACGCCGGTTTCGATCCAGCGCTCGATTGCGGCGGGAGCAAAGTGCGTAGAGCACGGCCACCTGATGGACGAGGCTACGGCGCGCCTCATGGCGGAGAAAGGAATCTGGTTGAGCACGCAACCTTTCCTGGATCTGGCGGGCGCAAGTGCGCTCGGGCCGTCGGAGCAGGCGAAGATGCGGCAGGTGGTTGCCGGCACGGACAGAGTCTACGCGCTGGCAAAGAAATACGGAATCAAGACTGCCTTCGGCACTGACATTCTGTTCTCTCAGGCGCTGGCGGAGCGGCAAGGCGCCATGCTGGCCGATCTCACCCGCTGGTACACGCCGGCTGAAGCGCTGACAATGGCGACATCGACCAATGCCGAATTGCTCAGCCTGTCCGGACCCCGAAACCCATATCCCGGCAAGCTGGGCGTGGTGGAGGAGGGCGCGCTCGCCGACCTCCTGCTGGTCGACGGCAATCCAGTCGACAACATCAGGCTCGTGGAAGATCCGGCGAAGAATTTCCTCGTCATCATGAAAGGCGGAAAGGTCTACAAGAACCTTCTCGCTCAGGAGCCTCCTCGGCGCTGATCCACAAGGTGCGTACAGCAATACCGGCAGCCCGCCAAGATCGGTCGCGAACTAGTGGACTGTTATGAAAGTGTGACATTTGGTGATGTAGTAGTCGCCGATGAAGCACTACTCGGTTTCCGCCGCGCCGAGATCCAAGGCCTGTCGCGGGATTGCAGCGACCGGATCCTGAGCCAGAAGATCGAACCCTGAGGTCACTATGATTGCCCATCGTCCTGCGTTTGAAGGTCCAGCACCGCGATACCGTCGCGATCGTGTCGGCCGTCACATCGTGGCTTTGGCGATCATCGGACTGGCCGGCGCACTGAGCGGCTCTGAACCCACCTTCGCGCAAAATCCTCCCCCGGCGGCACCGCAGCGGGTGGTGAAGCCGAAGGCGCCTGCCGCAGCACCCGCGCCTGTTGCGGCGGCCCAGCCGGCCGCCCCGGCGCCGCAGGCCGAGGCGGCGGTGTCGGGCAACGAGCCGGTCGCGCGCGTTGGCGGACGTGACGTCTCCGCGTCGGAAATCCGCGCTTTCCTCGCCGCCGTCGGGCCCGAACAGCGCGCCGCGCTTGCCCGCGATCCCGCGCTTCTCAACCAGACGCTCCGCGCGATGTTCGCAAGGCAGCTCGTCCTCAAGGAAGCCACGGACAAGAAGTGGCAGGACCAACCGGCCGTCGTCGCTCAGCTCGCCAGGCTGCGCGAGGAGGCCATCTTCGAGACCTATCTGCAGTCGGCGTCGGTGCCGCCGGAGAATTATCCGGATGAGGCGGAAATCCAGAAGACCTATGACGCCAACAAGGGCGCGCTGATCATGCCGCGCCGCTTTCATCTCGCCCAGATCTATGTCGCGTTGGCGGAAGGAGCGGACGCCGCGGCCGAGGAGAAGGCCAAGGCGAAGGTCGCGGACATCCAGGCCAAGCTGAAGCAGCCGAAGGCGGACTTCACCGAGATCGCCAAGGACACCACCGACCAGCGCGAGCTCGCCGACAAGGGCGGTGATCTCGGCTGGCTGCCCGAGCCGCAGCTCGTTCCCGAGATCAAGAGCCGCGTGATGGGAATGGCCGTCAATAGCGTGAGCGAGCCGATCAAGCTTGCCGACGGCTATCACATCGTCAAGCTGATCGAGACTAAGCCGTCCGAAACCATGGCGCTTGCCGACGTGCGGGACACCCTGGTCCAGCGCCTGCGGGCGCAGCGTGTCGAGCTCAATCGCCGCGCCTATCTTGCGCGCGCGCTCGAGCAGAATCCGCCCGCGATCAACGAAATCGCTCTATCCCGCATCGCTGGCGAGCTGACGCAATCGGCAGGCGCTGCCCGCTAACAGCATTCGGCACGGAAGCGATGGCATCGAAATCCCAGATCATGAATGGGAATCCCGGCAGGCTGCGGCGTCTGCTGCGTTCCTTCGGTCTCGTGGCGCTCGGCCTTTCCGCTGGGCGCGCGCCGGCTGCGGCGCAAAGCACGGACTTCAAGGCCGCATCCGAGGCGCCCGCGGCCTGGCGCGACTATGCGTCCCGGCTGCAGGGTGCCTTTCAGCAGCAGATCGATGCCGACGGCGACACGTCGCAGTGGCTTGTGACCTTCGCGGCGGGGCGAGAGAAGGAGAACAAGCCGCTGACATTCGTCGTGAGCGCCTCGATCCTGCCCGACGGCAGGATGGACCGCATCGCGTTCGACAGCAGCATGGATCCCGAGCTTGGCGGCCGGTTGCGTCCGCTGCTTGCCTCCGCCAATGCCGGCGCGCCGCCTCCCGACATGCTTCAGCCGCTGCGTCTTCGCCTGCGGCTTCGATCTACAGAGTGAGCGAGGCGGCGGCGTGCGGGGGCATCGGCAGACCAGGCTGTCGCGCGGTTGGTTGCTTGCGCTGGCGACCGGCGTCGGCCTCGCGCTGACAAGCGCTCTCGCGTTCGCCGATACGTCACCCGCGGCGGCGGAGGAATCCCCCGCTGCCGCGGCGGCAAGCGAGCCTGAAAAGGAAGCTGCGCCAGCCGAAGCTGCGCCAGCCAAGGAAGCTGCGCCGGCCGAAACTCCATCGGCCATCGAACGGCGATGGCGCGAGAATGCCAAGGTCGGGTTGCCCCCGACGCGAGGCGGCGCGACCTCGACCTCGAGCGCCCAGCCTCGCTCCCGCTATCGCGAGCTGATCGAGAAGCAGACCGCCGGCACGGGCCTTGCGCCCGAGATCGCGGAAGCCGTGATGGGCGTGGAGAGCGGCTACAATGCGGGCGCGATCGGCGGCGTCGGTGAAATCGGATTGATGCAGGTGTTGCCCTCGACGGCGCGGATGCTTGGCTTCACCGGCACCAATGCCGAACTCGCCGTGCCCGAGACCAACATCCGCTATGGGGTGACCTACCTCGCCCAGGCATGGCGGCTCGCCCGCGGCGATCTCTGCACCGCCGTGATGAAATACCGCGCCGGCCATGGCGAGACGCGCTTCTCCCATCTGTCGGTGAGCTATTGCCTCGCGGTGCGCTCGCGGCTGATGGCGCGCGGCTTCCAGGTTACCGGCAGCGTTCCCGTCGCCACCTTCGGCGAGCCGGCCCGTGGTGGCGGCGGTGGTGGTGGTGGCTGCAAGCGCAGATGCTTGGCCGGCCTGGGCGGCCCCAATATCAACTATGCCAACCTGAACGCCCGCCTCAGCGCGCTCGTCGTCCAGGTGCGCGGCGGAAAATAAGGGCGAAGATGCTGGTGATCCTCCCTCTCCCCGTTCTTACGGGGAGAGGGTTGGGGTGAGGGGCTCTATCCGCGAACACGATGACGGCTGTGTTTGCGGAGGCTCCCCCTCACCCGAAATTCAAGCGGAGCCTGTCATCGGGCGGCGCTTCGCGCCGACCCGTTGGCTTGAATTTCGACCTCTCCAGCAGGCGGGGCGAGGTGAATCCGACCCATTTGCTCGATACGAGAAAATCATCAGACCTGCGCGGCTACACCGCGTGATGATGCGGCCGGAACAGGCGGCCCTTTTCCGTCACAGCCGCGATGGCGAGTGCCGCCAGCGCGCAGAGAAAGAAGCCGGTCGAGAACGGCAGCAGCGTGCCGTCATAGCTCTGGCCGATCGCCATCCCGACGCCGATGCCGAGCAATGTCGTGATCGATCCGTACAGCGACGACGCGGTGCCTGCGATGTGGCCATGCGGCTCCATGGCGAGCGCCGTGAAGTTCGCCATCATCAGGCCGAAGGTGAACATCATCAGCGCCGACAGCAGCATGAACAACGGCAAGGGCAGCATTTGCAGCTTCACCGCCGCCAGCATGACGGCGGCAACCAGCAGAAATCCCGCCAATGCGCCGTGCGAGATCACGCGCATGCCGAGGCGGCCGACGACGCGGGAGTTGAGAAAGCCGGCGATGGCGACGCCGGTCGCGATGGCGGCGAATGCGAGCGGGAAGTAGTGGCCGAGCCGGTAGATATCGGTGAACACCTGCTGCGACGAGAACACGAACGCGAACATCGCGCCCCACACGCCGCCGCATGCCAACGCATAGCCCAGCGTCTGGCGGTTGCTGATGGTCTGCCGGAAGGCGCCAAGCACCTCGCCAAGCCGAAGCGACTTGCGCTCCTCCACCGGTAGCGTTTCCGGCATGCGCAATGCGCTCCAGATCAGCGCAATCACGCCGTACAGCATCAGTGCAACGAAAATGCCGCGCCACTGCGTCAGCAGCAGCACCGCCTGGCCGAACGACGGCGCGACCACAGGCACCGCGATGAAGACCATCATCGCGAGCGACATCACGCTCGCCATGCGTCGTCCTGCGTAACAGTCGCGAACGATCGAGGTGGCGATCACACGCGTTGCCGACGTGCCAAGGCCCTGCAGCGCACGCGCGAGCAGCAACGTCTCGAAGGATGGCGCCGCGATCGCGAGCAGGCTTGCGACACCATAGACGGCCATGCCGCCGAGCAGCACCGGACGGCGGCCGAAGCGATCCGACAACGGGCCCATCACGAACTGTCCGACACCGAAGCCGATCAGGAAGGTCGACAGCACCATCTGCGGATGGTTGGCGTCGGCAATGTTGAATGCGGCGCCGATGCTGGGCAGCGCCGGCAGCATCATGTCCATGGCCAGCGGGTTCAGCGCCATGATCGATGCGATCGCAATGACAAATTCGGGGAAGCCCATCGGGCGGTGGCCTGACGATACCCAGGCCTCGGCATTGATTTCAGACACGTAGCATCCTTTTGCGGAGCCGCAACATAACGATCGTGTTGCAATGCACAATCCCGTGTTTCGGAATGGCGGACCGGCGGTTCCAGACTGGATAGGCAGCGCGGCGCACTTTTAGGCAGTCATGGCTTGGTGAATTCCGAAATATGGATACCGAGTCGCCAATCTCTCCGCTTTGCCCTGTGAAACTTGCGTGTCACCATCATATCGGGGCTACCGATCGAGGAGGTCCGCGATGCGATGGTGCATCTCGATCGCAGCGGTGCTGGCCGCCGGCATGCTCGCGGGCGCCGCCGGCGCTGCAGCGCCTGGTCAGCCACCGGCACTTGCCGACCGGCAGGGCCCGCCTTCCGTCGATATCGAGCTTATCATTGCGGCCGACGTCTCCTATTCCATGGATACGGACGAGCTCACGGTGCAGCGCGAAGGTTATGCTGAGGCCATCGTTTCCAGGCAATTTTTGCAGGCGCTGAAGGGGGGCCCGAACGGAAGGATCGCCCTGACCTACTTCGAATGGTCGGCGTTCGGCGACCAACGGGTGATCATTCCCTGGCGCGTGATCGACGGCCCCGAGACGGCTGACGCAGTCGCCAGCGAAATCATGCAGGCGCCAATCCGGCGCGGGTCGCGCACCTCAATTTCGGGCGCAATCCTGTTCGGGACGCCGCTCTTTGACGAGGACCCTAACCGCGGCTTTCGGCGTGTCATCGATGTTTCCGGCGACGGTCCCAACAACAACGGGCCACCTGTCACGCCCGCTCGCGACCAGGCGCTGGCGAAAGGCATCGTCATCAACGGCCTGCCGATCATGATCAAGGAGCCGTCCCATTCAATGATGGATATCGACAATCTCGATTGGTACTACGAGGATTGCGTCATCGGCGGGCCCGGCTCCTTCGTCGTGGCAATCAAGGATCGCGAACGATTCAAGGAAGCCATTCGTACCAAGCTGGTGCTCGAAGTGGCCGGACGTGATCCCGAGGAGAAGGTCGTTCCCGCCGCCGCGAAGGAACCAAGGATCGATTGCCAGATCGGCGAAAAGCTCTGGGAGGACCGTTGGGGACGCTAGAGCATGATGAGATCAGGTCGAATTGGCGCCACGTCGGAGGTGCCTTACCTCTCCCCGACGGGGAGAGGTCGGATCGCATCGTGAGGTGCGATCCGGGTGAGGGGGATGAGCTCCATCGAGGAACCGTAACCCCTCACCCGGCGCTGCGCCGACCTTTCCCTATGGGAGAGGTGGACAACCGCGGTCACGCCGATTCAACCAAATGACATCATGCTCTAACCCCGATCTTCGGGGCTGAACGGCTCTGGATGTCAGCCGAGACGAAGACGACGCTCGCCAAAGGCATAGAGCTGCCGCCACAGCAGGCGATTGAACAGCGTCACCATCACGCACATGACGGCGATGCCGAGCACGACCTTCGGAAAATCGCCGGCTTCGGTCGCTCGCGCGATATAGGAGCCGAGGCCGATGGCGGTCAGATGGGTGTCGCCCCAGCTTGCGACTTCCGCGACGATCGAAGCGTTCCACGATCCGCCCGAGGCGGTGATCGCTCCCGTGACGTAGTAGGGGAAAATGCCGGGCAGGATCACCTTCACCCACCAGCGCCATCCCTTCAGATGGAAGCTGCCGGCGGCTTCCCGCAAATCGCTCGGGAAGGCGGCGGCGCCGGCGATCACGTTGAACAGGATGTACCACTGGGTGCCGAGGATCATCAGCGGGCTGAGCCAGATGTTCGGGTTCAATCCGAAATGCACGATCAGCACGACAAACACCGGAAAGGCCAGGTTGGCCGGGAACGCCGCCAGGAACTGCGCGAGCGGCTGTATGCGTTCGGCGAGTTTCGGCCGCAGCCCGATCCAGACGCCGATCGGTACCCATATGATCGTTGCCAGCGCAATCAGCACGACCACGCGCGCGAGCGTGACGAATCCATATCCAACCGCAGTGGTCACGTCAGACCAGCCGAGCGTGGCGGAGAGATATTGATAGATCTTCCAGGTCGCGTAGCTCGTCACGGCGGCGACCACTGCCACCCATATGCCGTCGACGAGGCGGGAGGGCTGGCTGCTCTTGCCTTGCGTCCGCAGTACCGCAGGCACGCTGATGCGGAGGGTCGAAATGACCTTGTTCGCAGCGCCAAGCGGATAGGTCAACGCGCGCAGCGCGCGCGTACGCCTGAAGAGGTCGAGCATCCAGGACGTCGGTGGCTCGGTGGAGGCAGTCTGCTCGAAGCGGAATTTGTCGGCCCAGGCCACGATCGGGCGAAACAAGAGCTGGTCGTAGGCGATGATGACGAGAAGCATGGTCATCAGCGCGTAGACGATCGCCGGCAGGTTCTGCTCTTGAATGGCCAGCGCGACATAGGAGCCGACGCCGGGCAGGGTGACCGTCGTGTTGCCCACGGTGATCGCCTCCGATGCCACCACGAAGAACCAGCCGCCGGACATCGACATCATCGCGTTCCAGATCAGGCCCGGCATCGCAAAGGGCACATCCAGTCGCCAGAACCGCTGCCAGCCGGAGAGGTGAAAGCTCTGCGTCGCTTCCTCGAGATCCTTCGGCAGGCTGCGCAGCGACTGATACATGCTGAAGGTCATGTTCCAGGCCTGGCTGGTGAAGATCGCGAACACGCAGGCCAGCTCGGCACCCAGCACCTGCCCCGGGAACAGGTTCATGAAGAACACGACCGTGAAGGTCAGGAAGCCGAGGATCGGCACCGATTGCAGGATATCGAGCAGCGGGATCAGCACGATCTCAGCGCGCCGGCTCTTGGCGGCGAGCGTGGCATAGATGAAGGTGAAGACCGTCGAGCAAACGATCGCCAGCAGCATCCGCATCGTGGTCCGCAGCGCATAGAGCGGAAGATTGCGCGGATCGAGCGTAACCGGCGTACGCTCGAGCTCCGACAGCGGCTCAATCGTCTGCTTGCCGCCATAGACGATCAGCACCAGGACGCCGATCAAGAGCAGCAGCGCCACGAGATCCCAGACATTGGGCCGAAGCGAGTTTTGCCCGAGGACGGCGCCGCGGATATCCTGAAACGTCATGAGCCACCTCTGGTCAGAACCCGGCGTGCACGCGGCCGAGAGGATCGAGACCGGACCGCGATCGCCGTTATAGGCAGGGTTCACGACGAGCCGATAGTCCAGCCGTTCGCGACGCGGCCCGAGCCTGTGCGCGGAGTCACTTTTGGACGAATTTCATGAATTATTTCAATGTGATTTGCCCGGTCCAGCCTTGGCGCGAAAAATAAACCGCTTAACCCGTCGGGCAAATCAGTGATTTAACTCCGCGCGTCTCACGGCGGATGAGGGGCGGGTCGCGATCGTCACGAACGTTGCGGTGAGATGCGGTGGACGTGATGTGTGTGACTGACGAGCACGCGCATCACGGACGGCGAAGTCGTGTGGTCCTGGCGCCCCGACGCTGGCGCTAAGTTCTGTGGATCAAGCATCCGCAGAGTGACGGTGGCAAAAAAGCCCGGTCACCGGGGAGAGCACGAAGTAAGCCGTAAACCACTGCGCAGGGAAAGCCGGAATGCCTCGGTTGAACCTGTGGTCCTACCCCCGTGCTTTTTGTTGCACGGGACCCACGGGTGCAACCAGCACCCGGCTTTCCCTGCGCCCTCTGTTCGATAAGAGGGTGGAAAGTGAAGCAAAGCTCGGGCAGCTCATGCCGCGAGAATGCGGAGTCACATCCCCACGCTGTTTGACATTCAACTCAGACCTGACCCCGTCATTGCGAGCAAAGCGAAGCAATCCATGCTTCCGCAAGCGGCGAGATGGATTGCTTCGCTCCGCTCGCAATGACGCCGTCGTCCTGGCGAAGGCCAGGACCCATAACCACAAGCGCTTGTAATGTGCTCCGCTGCAACCGCATGCTCGCGCCACAACACCTCCCTGTGGTTATGGGTCCCGTCTTTCGACGGGACGACACCGATGCGAGGTTCGACCCATCCTACCGACTGCGGACACAGCGCGGCACTTTGAAAGCGTTCTAATTGCCTCGGCAACGGTTGAGAGGCAGATAGACTGATGATTCGCTGGCCGGCTCCAGGCAAAGGACGTGACGCACATCTATCATCGCATCTTCGATCAGTTCCGCGTCTTCGACTCCGAGGGAGTATCAAGGGAGGACGACTTCGAGGGGACTGCGCAATGGCTCGAATCTCCCGGCTGCCTGTTCCAGCGAAACAATTTCATCCTTGATCGCATGATACGCAGCGAAGGCGTGATCAAGGCCGGCCTGTTCGTCACCATCGTGTTGAAGGGCTCAGGCCAGGGAGGTCCGCATCGCGATGTCACGCGGTTCCGCTACTCGGAAAATTCGATTGTCGTGATGGCTTTGCGAAAACCGCAGCTCTGGAGCGGCGAGGCCTCCGGCGGAGTGCGTATGTTTGCCGCGGGCCTCGCGTTTCCCAAGGCATCGATCGATCGGCTCGGCCTGCAGCGCGAGTTCCTCGAGCTATTTTCCTCGGCGGAATCGGATGAATTCGTGGTCACGCTGAAGGCGCCGCCACGCATCCTTGCCATGGCAACCGAAATGCTGTCTCCGACACTGGATGGACGCGCCGAAGAGCTGCTGCTGTCCGCGCATGCCATGGAGATCCTCGCGCGGGTCATATCGATCGCGGGCGAGCGCGCGAGCATGGAGATGGCCGGCGATCACAAGCAGCGGCGGCTGCGCGCGATCCGCGACGCGATCGACGCGGATCTGCGGCGCCCGTGGAAAGTCTCCCAATTGGCGCGCGAGGCAGGCATCAGCCGCCGGTCCTTCAACACCCATTTCCGACGGGCGTTTGGCGTCAGCGCCTCCGAATATCTGCGGACGCGCCGGCTCGAATCGGCACGCGATGCGATCATCGAGCAGGGCATATCGATCAACGAGGCGGCCTATCTCGCGGGCTACGGCAACCCCGCCAATTTTGCGACCGCGTTCCGCAAGCATTTCGGATACGCCCCCAGTCGCTGCCGTCAGCCACCGAATTAGAATAAGAATAATTCTATGTAGTGGGCCCGCTGATTGCGACGTATGCACCAATCTAGCGGAGCGTGTACCGCGACGGAACGTCTCGGCGACAATCTGGAGCTTGTCGACAACAGATCAAAGAGTTTTTGCGCAATCGCAAAGGCGTCAGCTTCGCAATTCTTGCACTCACTCCCCTTGAGTCTGCGGGCGTTCCGCGACGGGGGGATCTGGCGATGGAATTCAAGCGAAAGAGCGAGTGGGGCCTCGCCCTTGTGACGATTTGTGGCTTCGCTGCGATGGCGTTCACGGACACGCCGGCACTGGCGCAGAGTCCGTCCGGCGCGGAGCAGCCGAGATCGAACACCGAATTGCCGCCGGTCACGGTCGATGCACCTCGCCAGCAGCGCAGCCGTGTGGCTCCGGTGCGATCGACGCGGGCTGCGCGATCCGGCCGCAACGTCGCGCGGCGGACGCCGGCCCCGGTGACGCAGGAAGCCGCCGCGCCGGCCGGAGCGGCCGGACGCTCAAGCGGCGAGAGGGGTACCGGTCCGGTGGTCGGCTATCTCGCCAAGCAAAGCGTGACCGCGACCAAGACGGACACGCCGATCCTGGAGACGCCGCAGTCGATTTCGATCGTCACCCAGGACCAGATCCAGGCGCAGGGCGCGCAGAACGTCGCCGAAGCGTTGCGCTATACGCCTGGTGTCACGGTGCAGAGCTTCGGGGCCAATGCGTTCTTCGACAACTTCAAGCTCAGAGGCTTCGATGCGCCGAGATATCTGGATGGCCTGCGGCTGCCGCTGGACAACACCACCTTCGCCGTGCCGCGGATCGAGACCTATGGGCTCGAGCGGATCGAGGTGCTGAAGGGGCCGTCGTCGGTGGTGTATGGCCAGTCCGAGCCGGGCGGTCTGCTCAACATGGTGAGCAGGCGGCCGACGGCGACGCCGCAATACACGATCGAGGGCACGTTCGGTTCGTTCGAACGCTTCCAGGGCGCGTTCGACCTCGGCGGCCCGATCGACAAGAATGGCGAGTTCCTCTACCGCATCGTCGGGCTCGCACGTGACAGCAATACCCAGACCGACTTCGTGCAGGACAACAAGCTGTTCATTGCGCCGAGCTTCACCTGGGCCCCGACGACGGACACCAGCTTCACGCTGCTCTCGCAGTACCAGAAGGCCGACAACAGAGGCTACCAGCAATACGTGACGGGCCAGGTGTCGTTCCTGCCCAACCCGAACGGGCACGTTCCATACAGCCGCTATCTCGGCGTACCCGGGGCTGACGGCTACAATCTCGAGCAGTTCATGGTCGGCTATGCGTTCGAGCACCGCTTCGACAACAACCTGCAGTTCCGGCAGAACCTGCGCTACACCGATGTCACCAACGATCTCTCTTCGGTTCGCACCGAAGGCATGGCGACCGACCGTCTCGTCAACCGCAGCTATAATTATGTGAAGGCAAGCGCCGCCAACATCGCTCTCGACAACCAGTTGCAGGCGGATTTCCTGACCGGACCGCTCGCCCACAAGGTGCTGTTGGGCTTCGACTACTTCAATCTCTGGTCCAACACCGACTATCGATCTGCCGGCATCGCTCCGATCGATGCCTACGCTCCGGTATATAATACCGCTGTTCCGCCCTTCGCATCATTGGCGCCATTCATCCTGCGCAACGACAAGCTCAGCCAGGCCGGTCTCTATCTGCAGGACCAGATCAAGCTCGATCGCTGGACGCTGACGGTGAGCGGCCGCAACGATTGGGTGAGCACGGATTCCAAGAGCTTCGCAGTCTTTCCGCTCGCCGGCAGCTATTCCCGCGACGACCGGGCGCAGACGGGACGCGTCGGCCTCAACTATCTCTTCGATTTCGGATTGTCGCCCTATGTGAGCTATGCGACGTCGTTCACGCCGAACCTCGGCGCCGATCTCGCCGGCAACTCGTTCAGGCCGACCACCGGCGAAGGCACTGAAGCCGGCGTCAAATTCATGCCGAACGGATCGAACCTGATGCTGACGGCCGCCGTGTTCGAGATCAAACAGCAGGACATCCTCACCGCAAGCCCGATCAATCCGCTGTTCAACGTGCAGACCGACGCGGTGCGCGTTCGCGGCTTCGAGTTTGAAGCGAAAGGCAACATCACCCGCGAACTGGAGATCGTCGGCGGCTACAGCCATCTCGATCCGAAGGTCACTTCAAGCATTGCCGGATATGCCGGCAAGTACATGATGAACACGGCCCAGGACCAGGCCTCGCTCTGGGGCAAGTACACCTGGTACGATGGTCCGGTTGCAGGTCTCGGGCTCGGGTTCGGTGTGCGCTATGTCGGCGAGACCTACGGGGACAGCTTCAATACGTTCGTCATCCCGGCCTATACGCTGTTCGATGCCGCCGTGAGCTACGATTTCGGCTATCTGCGGCCGGACTGGAAGGGATTGAAGGCGCAGGTCAACGTGACCAACCTGACCGACCACTTCTACGTGGCGTCGTGCTTGACCGGCTTGCCCTATTGTGGCTTGGGGAATGGACGTACGGTGCTCGGCACGTTGAAATATAGCTGGAACTAGGACGGCAAAGTGACGGCGGCAACCAGGTCTCTTCGGCGATGGGGTTTCGTCCACAAATGGACGAGCCTCATCTGTACGGTGTTCATGCTGCTCCTGTGCATCACGGGGCTGCTGCTGATTTTCCATGAGGAGATCGACGACCTCCTGCACAGCCAGGTGAAGCCGGCTGAGGTGGCGGCGGATGCGCCGCTTGCGGATCTCGACCATCTGCTCGCCAACGCAATCGCCAATGCAGCGGGACAGGTCCCGCATTTCCTGATCTGGGACCGGGACGATCCGAACGCGATGTTCGTCAGCGTTGGGCCTTCGATCACGTCCGATCCGAGCAAGAACCTCTTGATCCGGATGGACGCGCATACGGGCGCCTATTTGGACGCGCCCGACGTCACCGGCCGTTTCACCTACATCATGCTCAAGCTGCACACGGATATGTTTGCAGGTCTGCCGGGCAAGCTCTTCCTTGGCCTGATGGGCATCCTGTTCTGCGTCGCCATCATCTCCGGCATCGTCGTCTATGCGCCCTCGATGCGGAAGCTGAGCTTCGGCACGTATCGCGCCGGCCGGACGCGCGTGGTGCGCTGGCTCGACGTCCACAACCTTGCCGGCATCCTTCTCGTTGCGTGGACGCTGGTGGTCGGCTTCACTGGCGTCATCAACACATGGGCCGACCTGGTCCTGAAGATGTGGCAGTATGGGCAGCTTGCCGAGATGACCGCGCAATATCGCGATCGCTCGGTGCCCGCGAAGCTGACGTCGGTCAATGGAGCGGTCGAGGTGGCGGCGCACGCGGTGCCGGGGATGACGCCAAGCTTCGTCGCATTCCCCGGTTCGATCTTCAGCAGCAAGAGCCACTACGCGGTGTTCCTGCGCGGCAACACGCCGCTCACCTCGCGCCTTTTGAAGCCGGCCCTGGTCGACGCCGAGACCGGCACGCTCACCGACAGCCGCGACATGCCCTGGTACGTCTCGACCCTGTTCATTTCCCAGCCGCTGCATTTCGGCGACTATGGCGGCATGCCGCTCAAGATCCTCTGGGCACTGCTCGACGTGCTCACGATCATCATCCTCGGCACCGGCATCTATTTGTGGGTGCGGCGGCGAAGGGCAGGGGTCAGCGTCGATCGCGTGATCGCGCGCTCCTCCAACCTCGAAAGTCCCGCATTGTCGTCCTGATGACGTCGCGCAAACCCATGCATCGCACGCTTCGACAGATCTTTATCGCGCCCTTGCTGGTCGCGATCGTCAGCACGCTCGGCCTCGTCGGCGCGCTCGTGGGAGACGGTTGGTGGGATGCCCTCTCATGGGTCACCCTGGCCGTCCCGGTTGTCCTCTACTCGCTCTTCATCTGGTGGCGAAAGCCGAATTGAGCGGCCGGCGCCTCAGACGATCTGTGTTGCCATGACAGACAATTTCATGGCCGCCGCGAGCACCTGCATGGCCTGGCTGACATCGGCGCGGTTGCGCGCCGCGCCAAGGGAGACACGGATCCCGCGCGGCGGCTTGTCAATGACGGCGAAGGCATCTTCGCCGACAACGGCAAGCCCGTGGCGCAGCAGATGCGAAAGCAGGTCCATCCGATTCCAGGATGGCGGGATCTCCAGCCAAAGATGATGGCT
Organism: Bradyrhizobium elkanii WSM2783; assembly: GCF_000472865.1. GTDB lineage: Bacteria > Pseudomonadota > Alphaproteobacteria > Rhizobiales > Xanthobacteraceae > Bradyrhizobium > Bradyrhizobium elkanii_A. Next base: position 23,601 of record NZ_AXAP01000027.1, read on the forward strand.
GGTGGGACGGGATGCGAAAGCGATGCCCTTCAGGATACGTCCCGCCAGTTGCTGTCGTCCCTTGGCTTCGTTGCGCACCGCCTCGATGATCTCATCGGCGATGCCGTTTCGGATCCAGTGGGTGAGGAGCGCGACCATCAGGGGTGGTGACATCTGCATCGTCGCCTGCAATCCGCTGCGCATGGTCTGCGCTGCGGTGGGATCGGGTGCCAGCAGATAGGCGACGCGCAGTCCCGGAGCGATGCATTTCGACGTGCTGGCGGCGAAATAGCTCCGCTCGGGAATCAGGTTCGCGATCGGCGAAGCTGACGGCTCGAGCAGACCATAGGCGTCGTCCTCGATCAGGAAGGTCCCGGCATGGCGGATGATTTCGGCGATGGCCTTGCGGCGCGCCGGGCCTGCGGTGGCGGTCGTCGGATTCTGCTGCGTTGGCACCAGATAGACGGCCTTCGGCTTGTACTTGCGGCATGCATCCTTGAGCGCATCCGGCCGCGCGCCTTGTTCGTCCATCGGCAAGCCGATCAGGCGAACGCCCAATCGGGCGGCGGCTGTCTTCAGGCCGGGATAGGTGAGTGCCTCCGTCAGAACCACGTCGCCGGGCGAGGTGAGGGCGAGAAGCGCATTGAACACGATGGCCTGCGATCCCGGAAAGATCACGAGACGTTCAGCATCCGCATCCGTCACGCGATGGCGCAGCCAGTTTGCCGCCATCTCGAGATCGAGATCGCTGCCGCCTGGTCTTGAATAGGTCAGGAACGCGCCGAAGCCGCTTTCCCTGCGAATCGTCTCCAACCCCTGCGCGATGCGAAGATCCAGATTGGCTTCCACCGGTTGAGGCGGAAGATTCATCGAAAGGTCGATCGTGACTTGCGCGGGAACGTGCGACGGCGAACGCACCGTCGTCTCCGAGACGAACGTGCCCTGACCGACCCTGGCGTCCAGCAGGCCGCGCCGGCGCGCTTCGCCGTAGGCGCGGGTGACGGTGGTGAGATCGATGCCGAGCTCGGTGGCGAGCGCGCGGTGCGTCGGCAGCCTTTGTCCGCGAACAAGCCGGCCGCTCTCGATGTCGGACGCCAGCGCATCGACGATCCGCATGAACAGGGGGCCTTGCCATTCGGAAAGTGTAGGGACCCAATCCATACAATAGGCCTGTTTGTCTTTGATTGTATCCATACATTCTCGTACTGTATGGACATGCCTCAGGTCAAGGAATTCAGCGATGACACAGCCAGTTTCGCTTGCCCAAGCCGCATTGCGCGGCTTCACCATGCGATGCCCCAATTGCGGGAAGGGCCACCTTTTCCGCCGGTTCCTGAAGGTCGTGGATCACTGCGAAGTCTGCGGCGAGGACTACACGCCGCAGCGTGCCGATGACTTTCCCGCCTATCTCGTCATCGTCGTGGTCGGACATGTGGTCGTGCCGGCTTTGCTCGCCGTCGAGATGGCTTACGCGCCGCCGGCGTGGCTGCAACTCGCGATATGGCTGCCCTTTACGCTGTTCGCATCGCTCGCGCTGCTTCAGCCGACGAAAGGCGCGATCGTTGGCCTTCAGTGGCAAACGGGAATGCATGATTTCGCGCAATCGAAGAATCGAAGGTCGGCTAACTCCGCAAAATCCACCCCGTCCACCGACACCACTTCGCTGAAGAGGCAGGCGCTCACCTGAACGCTGCTCGAACTGGCCTGTGGGCAGAGAAGTTCCGTGAGCCATTTTCACGTAATGAGCCCATCACCAAGATCGTAGCAACAATCGGCGCGGCCATCGTGCTGACAATTTGAAGAAACATTCTCACGTTCGAAAGCGCGGGCCTGCGTCGGTGCGTGGCCTGACCGGCGGCAGGCATATTGTGGCTTGCTGAAGGCAAGTCCATGCGCCCATCAGACAGAACCATCCAACCCCGCACGCGTTTGCTTGTTGCGTCGCCGACGTGCCGCAATCTGCAACAAAAAATCACAACTAGTTCCTAGGGCGGAACCCAGGAACATCGCTTGAACGAAGGGGCTTCATTGGATTCCTCTGTCACCGACCGATTGGACACGTGGGCGCAGACCGATTGGTGGCGGCGCGCGGTTCGCTGTCCCCGTTGTGCGGCGTCGCTGCGCGAGATCGACGCGCGGCTGTTCTGTTCCAACGCGACGTGTGAATACTCTAGAAGCGGGTTTCCGGTGGTCGAGGACCAGCCGGTGCTGATCGATTTCGCCGCCAGCGTCTTCGAGCGCGGAATGTATGGTGGCGGCAATGGTTCGGTCTTTCACCGCGACGTTTCGCGCCGCTCGATCAGCTCGCGGCTCCATCAGCTCACCTTCGGTGGTAATCAGGTGGCGCAATCCAACTGTGCTCGCTTCATCGAGCTCCTTAAGCAGGAATCGGAGCGGCCGGTCGTGCTCGTCATCGGCGGAGGTGCGGTTGGCGACGGCGCCGACGAACTCTACGCGGATGACTCCCTCGAGTTGATCGGGACGGATGTCTACGCGTCGCCCTACACGCTGCTGGTGGCCGACGCGCACCGGCTGCCGTTCGAGGACGGCGTGTTCGACGGCGTCTGGGTCCAGGCCGTGCTCGAACATGTCCTTGAGCCTGCGTCCGTCGTCAGCGAGATTCACCGCGTGCTTCGGCGCAGAGGCCTCGTCTATGCCGAAACGCCGTTCATGCAACAAGTGCATGAGCGCGGCTATGATTTCTCGCGCTTCACGCGGAGCGGCCATCGCTGGCTGTTCAAGCAGTTCGCGGAAATCCGCGCGGGCCGCGTCGGCGGCGCAGGCGTCGCGCTGGTGTGGTCGATCCGCTATTTCGCCCGTGCGCTCGGCGCCGGCGACAAGCTCTCGCGCCTGGTCGCGCTGCCGTTCTTCTGGATCCGCCTGCTCGATCCGTTGACGCGCGGCCGCCCCGGATCGGATGCGGCGAGTGGCTTCTTCTTCCTCGGACGCCGGGCGGAGCGTCCGCTCGATCCGCACGCCATGCCGCGCTACTACGACGCGCAGAAGTGACGCTTCAGGTGAGGCCTTTGATCTTCTTGCAAGGTGTCGCCGAGGTCGAGGAAAGCTGCACGATGTCGACGACGGATTTCATCGTCAGCACTTCCTTGCTGGTGAGGAAGCGCAGCGTCGCGCTCGGATAGGCGTCGCAGAATTGCGACAATGTCGACGCCGTGGCAGGAACGGTGTCCTGCTTGGGAACGACCGCGATACCGCCGTCCTTGAGGATATAGGCGTCCTTCACATTCGTCATGCTGCTCGCCGCCATACAGATCTTGAACAGATCGTTGTAGGATTGGGGCGGCAACTTCAGATCGCCGCCGAGGCTACCCAACAAGTATTCGCGGCTTCGGCGGCAGTTGTCGGCGCCGGCGTGTGCCGTGCCGGTGGCGAGCACAAGCAGGATCGCCGCGGCAGCGATCCGCCTCATGCCGTCACCACCTCGGCCTGCGGCGCAGGCCGCTCGTTCCGAGCCAGTCCGTAGGTTGCGGCAGCGCAACGTTCCCAGGACAACGCGCGTGCATGGGCCAGCGCGCCTGCGGCAAGGCTCGCACGCAGTTCGTCATTCTCGGCGAACTTGGCGATCGCCGCGGAAATGCTGTCTATATCGGGCGCAACAAGAATGCCGCTTTGATCCGGCAGCACAGCGTCGGGAACGCCGCCGACAGCCGTCGCAACACTCGGCACGCCGCCGGCACCGGCCTCGAGATAGACCAGCCCGAATCCCTCGACCCGGCCGGAGGAATCCGGAAGGCCCGTCAGGCAGAACAGATCAGCCGCGCCATAGATGTCGCGGATCTCTTCATTCGGCAGCGGACCGAGCAGGCGGACATCGCAGTTCGCGGTTTCGATCAAGCGCTGGAGTTCGTTGACATAGTCGGCCTCGCCATTCGGGCCGATCACGAGCCAGGTGATACGCTGGCGCAACCGCTCGGGGAGGCGCGCCAGTGCCGCGAGCGTCAGATGATGTCCTTTGCGGTGGGTGATCCGCGCGACGGTGACTATGACCAGCCGCTCCGGCGCCAGCCCAAGGCCGGCGCGGATGTCCGCACGATCGCGTCGCTCGCCGAACCAGAAGTCGGAAACGCCGAGACTGATCGCGCTGATTTGTCCTGCGTCAACGGCAAACCGTTCTCGGAACAGATCCCTAGTGTAGCGGCTGTTCGCCACGATCTCCGTCCGCGGGCCGAACACGCCGGCGCTGCGGATTGCAAATCGCTTCAACGGTGTCTGGGTTTCGTTGATCTCGGTGCCGTGCACGGTCATCAGCACGCGTGCCGGCGTCTGCCAGCGCGACAATGCGACGGGAATGAAGAACGGCCAATCGGCCGCATGGATCACATCGTATGGATGCTCCCGAACCTTGTTGCGTGCCAGCAGCATTTTCGCCGGCAGCTCCTTCATCGAATGCAGGCCACCGGCAAAGCGGGCCACCTCGAACGGCAGCGTGCGATCGCGGCCTGCATTGTCCTGTCCGTAGTCCGGCGCAACCACGGTAACGCGCGCGCCGAGCCGGGCCGCGGCGGCGGCGATTTCCCCTGCATAGGTGCCGATCCCGCCCATGGCGGGAGCAAACTCACTGGTCAGCAGCAGGATGTTCACGTCGATGCCTCAAGAGGCCGTGGCGGCGGCGAAGCCGCGGGCGTCCTGAATTTCCTGATGGTAGCGGTACACGCGCGCCAGTTGCGTGGCCGGCGTGAAGTCCTGGATCGCATCGGCGACCTGCTCGGGCGTGATCTTGCCGCCGTCGATGGCGTCGCGGACGTCGATGAAGCGCTGTGCGAGAGTCTCCACCATCTCGTCGCGGCTGCCATCGCGCGTCACCAGATAGCCGCTCCGGCCGTCATGGATGACGGACTCGAGCTGCGGCAGGTGCATCGCGACAACGGGACGGCCGACCGCAAGCGTTTCCAGAACGCAGCGCGGCATGCCCTCGAATTCGGAGGTGAGGATGCCCGCATGCGCCTCCGCCAGCGTCTTCGCCATGCCTGTGGCATCCTTGAAGCCGTGGCGAATGGTGATGTCCTCGATCGCGGCAAACTCGCTGAAGCGATGCGGGTCGCTGGTGCCGATATAGTGAAAGCGGATCGGGCCGTTCAGCCGCTGTCGCAATCGCTCGATGGTGCGGAACATCAGCGGCGGGTCCTTGAATTCGTCGAGCCTGCCGGCGAACACGATCTGGAATGGCGACATGCTTTCCGGGAACGGCTGCGGCTGGAAGATGTCGGTATTGACCCAGGTCCACAGCGTATCGATCTTGTCCTTGCTGCGCGGATACGTCTTCTGCATCCGCTCGGTGATGAATGGATTAACGCAGAGGAACTTCTCGCTCATCGTCACGGCGAACCGCTCGCCGGTATTGTGCACGAAGGAATATTTCCGGAGCAGCGAATCCATCTGCAGTTTCGGCGCGCCCTCGCCATGTAGCATCTGCACGAAGGGGAGACGCAGGATCGCCGGCAGCCAGGAGAACTCAACCCGACGTAAATCGATCGAGCATCGCCGTGTCCGTACCAGCCGTGCGATCTGGCCGAAATGACGCAGCAGCGCCACGAAGAACTGGCCTGTCAACGAAGAACGAATGGTGCGCGCGGCTTCACGCGCCTGGGCATCGCTGTAGCGAAGGATCGGAAGGAAATCGAAGGTGCGGCCGCGGAACGTGACCCGGTGCACTTCGCCGAGGGTGAGGTCACCGATCGAATCCACGCCGACGAACAGGATGTCGGTGTTGTCAGGATGGAAGGTGATGAAGTCGCGGATATAGGTCTCGAGCCCGCCGACCTTTTGGCCGCGCGGATCGAACGGATGGAGCAGGCAGATCTGATAGCGTGGCCGAACGCGGCTTGCATTGCGGGCGCGCAGCGCCAGTGTCACGGTCGAGGTCATGCGGTCTTCCGGATTCGTGCGTTGATGATCTGGGGCAGCGTGCGCGCAACGAGTCCCGGAACGGCGGCCATGCAGCGGGCATAGCGCGGTCCGAGCCGGCTTGGGTTGTTCAGCATGCGCCAAGCCCATTCGAGTCCGGCCTTCTGGGTAACCGACGGCGCGCGCTTCTGCGTGCCGGCGATGAAATCGAGCGCCGCGCCGATGCACAACACACCAGTCCCATCGAGCTCGTCGAGACAGCGCGCGGCAAATACTTCCTGACGGGGCGCGCCGAGCGCAACGAAACAGAGTCTTGCACCGGACTCGCGGATCAGTTCGATCGCATGATCGGCCTCGGCGGAATAAGGATCGAAGTTGGGGCCGGGCGCATACCATCCCACAACTTGCAGGCCCTGGAACCGTTCCGACAGACGTTGCGCGGTCATCTTCAATGTCGCGTCATTCGACCCAAGCAGGAACACAGGAAGGCCCTTCTTTCGCGCTTCCTCGCAGAGCGGTTCCACGAGATCGGCGCCGGTGGTCCGCTCGATATGCGTGCCAAGCAAACGCGACAGCACGACGATCGGGAACCCGTCCGCCGTTACAAATTTTGCACGACGATAGGCAGCACGGAAGTCAGGCCGCTGTTGCAGTTGAACGACATGATCGAGATTCAACGTGCACACGCTGAAGTTTTCGCCTTGCTGCGCAGCCGATACGATCGAGTTCACCGCTTCGGGAAGTGAACCAATGTTGATGGAGATGCCATCAACATTGAGATTGGATGTCGCAGGCTGCGTCTGTATTTCCGGCATGTCGATCTCCAGGTGCGAGAGAAGCCGAGGTGCGCTGATGGAAGTCGTCGGCATGCTCAATGCTTGTGCGATGGGAACTCGCATCTCGAAGACTCTTCCTCGACGAGCAGCGTCACGAAATAGAACTATTGCGTCGCAACGATGGCGATGCCGCTGTGCAAAAATGATTCAGCGCAACGAATGCATTCACTTGATGGAGAGCAGCCATGCAGATGTCGCGACGAAGTGCACTCGCTATTCTCGCAGCCTCAGGCGTCGCTGCGCGAGCAGGAATTTCAACTGCGGCGCCGGCGCAAGGACAGAGTCTCGGTGCAATCGCTGCACAACATGGATTTGCCTTTGGCGCTGCCGCTGGCCCCGTGATCGACAAGGATCTCGCGTATCGCGAGCTTTACACAACGCAGACGCGCATCATCACAACTGACGTTGCGATGAAAATGGGCACGATCGCGCCACAACCTGGCCCCAAACGTTTCGAGAGCGCGGATCGTCTGCTGCAATTTTGTGCGAGCAATCGCATTCCGATGCGCGGTCATTGCCTGATCTGGAATGATTGGGTTCCGCAGTGGATCAAGAGCATGAGCAACGCGGAGCGTCAGGCGTTCTTCGACTCCTATATAGAAGAAGTGGTCAGCCGCTACGTCGGCAAATTGCATTCATGGGATGTTGTCAACGAGCCGTTCTGGCCCGGCCACAAAGCGCCCGGCGGCTACAGATTAGGGCCGTGGTATGACGCTTTCGGCGGAACCGGCTACATCCGCCGTGCTTACGAACGCGCGGCCATGGTCGACAAGAAAACCAAGTTTGTTCTTAACGAGGCGCAGACCGAGCGCGATGACGAGGTGGGGCACATCGTGCGCAGCGGATTGCTGCGTCTTGTCGATGAATTGAAGCAGGCTGGCGTGCCGCTCGCGGCCGTCGGCTTGCAGGGTCACCTGCAGCCGCGCTATCCGCATGATCCGGGACGGTTCGTCGAGTTCCTGCATGAACTCGCATCACGCGGCGTGGACATCTATATCACCGAATTCGATGTGCGCGACGACACGTTCCCGGACGATATCGCCACCCGCGACGCGATGATCGCCGAGACTGCGGAGAAATTCCTCAACAACGCGTTGCGGGTGCCGGCGGTCAAGATGGTGATCGCCTGGGAGTTGGCGGACAATTATTCCTTCTACACGGATGCTGCCAAGAAGAAGGATCCGCTGGCGCAACGCCTGCCGCGGCCACTACCTTATGATTCATCGATGCAGCGAAAGCCGCTGTGGTTTGCGATCGCGCGCGCGTTCGAGAATGCGAAGAAAGCGTAACAGAATCGTCATGCTCCGGAATGTTGCGGGCGTGCCCGCAGCATCTTCAGGAGTGACGGTGCGTACAGCAGCGCCAGCATTGTCAGATAGACCGCCGCCCCGGCTGCGATATGTGCCGCGAGCATGATCGCATTTCGCGCTTCCGGGAACTCGCGGAGCAGCGCCGCCATCGCGACGGTCGCAACGGCAATGCGCGCCAGGTGCGCAAACGGCAGCGTCAACCCGAACAGCGAGAAGCCGATGCTGAAGCTCGTGGCGGCTGCCGCAGTCGCAGCGAGAACCGTGGCGCCTGCCGCGCCGGCAAGTCCCCAGTAGCGCAGGCACACCACGCTGAGGATCACCGTCATCGTGGCGTCGATGGCGGAGATCGCCATCATCCAGCGCGTGCGGTTATGCAGCAGGAAGACCTGGTCGCCGAAATGGGCGCGAAGGTTGCGGATCGCGCCGGCGAGTGTCGCGAGCGGCAGCACGCTCAGCGTTGCCTGCTGGAACGGCACCGCGATCAGAAGGTGTACGATCTCGAGCCGCAGCATGAAGATGCCGGTCAGGCTCGGCGCGAGAATCGCAACGAGCAGCGCGGTGTTATCGGCAAGCTGCCGCATTGCCGCCTTGCTGCCGCTTTGCTCCATGCTCTTGACTGCGAGCGGAAAGGCGGCGGCCGTCACCAGCATGGCGGCGACCGCGGCGGCGCGTTGTCCCAGTCCGTAACCGACGGCGAACAGGCCGGCGGCGGCCACACCCTGCATCTCGTTGATGATGAAGCGCGAGGCATTGAGGCCGACCCAGCCGAGCCCGCCACCGATGATCAGGGGAACGCCGTAATGCAATGCGTGCACCACGATCTCGCGATCGATCGGCCACAGGCGGCGGCCGTAGGCGATCTTCGGCAGCACCAGCAGCGCAGCCGCGAGTTGCGCGACGGCGTATCCGGCCAGCGGCCATTCGGCGGATTGGCCGAACAGCTTGATCATCACGAGGCCCACGGCAAAGCCGAATGCGGGGCCGACCACCTGCTGGATCGTGTAGACCCAGATCTGCTGCTGGGCGCGGGCGCGCTCGCCGATATAGAGGTTCAGCGAACGGGTCACCACGTAGGCGATGGCCGCAAGCAGCATGCCGAAATGCGCGTCGGGTGAAATGACGAGGCGCAGCACGACGACGATGACAATGCTCTGCAGCAGGACCGACGCCAGCAGCACCGCATTTTCGGTGCGGTAGAAGCGCGGCGCGTCGCCATCCTTGTAGCGGCCGGAGAAGCGCAGTGCGTATTGCGACCACCAGGCCAGGAACGCGATCTGCAGGAATTCGTGTGTGGCGGTGACCAGCGTGATGATGCCGAGCGTGTGATCGTTGACCACATGGGTCCATACGATCATCGCGATCAACTGGAACAGCGGCCCGACGAACTGCGCAGGGAGGTAGAGCAGGGTATGGCGCAGCAGCATCGTTATGCTCCCAGCCAGCGGGCAACGCGCGCGGAGGAGAACTGCCTGACCGCGCCTAGCGCAGCGATGCTGACCAGTGCTGTCAGTCCGAAAGTGATCGCAAAGCTGACGGCGGGGCCGAACTGGCGCAATCCGGCGTGGTCACGCAGCAACATCACCATGAAGATGTGCCAGAGATAGATGAAATAGCTGCCCGAGCCGAGGCCCGCAAGCCAGGCTGCGCTCGGCTGCAACACCAGCAGCGCAAGGCTGAACAGCGCCGCGTAGAGGAAGAACGCCGTCGAGTCGTAGACTGCTGCATCGCCGATTCCGGACAGGCGCACGGACAGATACAGCAAATAGGCAAACAGCATGGCGCCGACAACGATCGCGCGCATGCTCCGCGCGGCCATGCCGGCGAACGTTGCCGTCAGCGCGCCGACAGCCATGAACGAAAACCAGAAGGGGATATCGCGCATCCGGGCTTCATCGACGAACGATTCGGCAAAGCCGAGATGGAACAGCAGGGGATCGAGGTAGCTTCCGGCGACAAGCCCGAAACCGATCGCAAGGGCGAGCAGGATTGTCATCCGCTGCTCCGTGTTCTGCCGGTCCGTTCCGGCGGCAGCATAGATCAGCCACAGCACGACGGTGCAGCCGACATAGACGAACACGTAGTAGTACACGAAGACATAAGCGAGTGCGAACCGCGCCAATGTCGTGGTTACGCGATGATCCATCGCGGGATTGTGCAGGGCCATGTAGAGATAGGCGGCGACGAAGGCGATCGTATAGGGGATCACCGCCGCCTTCAGCCGCTTGAACAATGGCACACGTCCGGCGCGCGCGGTCAGGTAACCGGACGCGAACAGGAAGATGGGTACGCAGGGCCGCAGCGCGGCATCGATCGCCTTGGTCCATGCAAGATCGAGCGGCTGCGGCAGGGAATGGATCCCGATCACCATCAGGATGGCAACGCCCCGCATGGTATCGATCACGGCGTCGCGGCTCGTCGCCCGCGCATCCGTGCGGGCGTGAACGATGTCTGCCTGTGCCGACGCCGCGAGCGTCATCACGCGATCTCCCGATGGGAGATCGGTGCCGCCACCGGCTTGACGAAGCGGCGGTCGTAGAGGTCGGTCAGGTAGCGCCGTGACGGCGTCTCGAAGTATCGGTAGGACAGCACACTCACGATGCCAAGGATGATGATCGACACGGGCGCCAGGATCAGCTTGGCATCGGGAGAGGCGAAAAGCATCAGACGCGAATCCAAGGTGATGATGACGGTTGCGATAGGCATGTGCAGCATATAGCTGGAATAAGTCAGTGGCGCGAAGCGATCGAGCTTGAGCATCGATAGCAACGTATCGCGGCCGCTGCAGTCGAGTTGGATCGCGAGTACGGCGATCACGTAGACCGCAACCAGCGCAGCCATTGGCGTCAGCCACGATCCGAACAAGATGAACGCAACAAGCGTCGAAATCAGGGCGCCGCGCGTTGCGGGCCAGCGCGCGATCTGGTCGCGGTAGAGGGAACAGGCAATGCCGAGGCTGAACGCGGGAACCGCGCGGAAGGCTCCGCCCAAGTTGATCCACTCGGACCATGGCAGGGTATCCATGGTCGCTGCCCAAATGCTGTTAGCAAGCGCAGACAACGCTACGAGCGCGATGATCAGTACTTTGCGCTGCAAAGTGAGCGCAACGATCAGCGGAAACAGCAGATAGCAGAACATTTCCGCCGACAATGACCAGCTCGGGAAGTTGAACGTCAACCGTTCACCGACGAAAGCATGCAGCAACAGGAATTGCGCCGGCAGATCGGAGAACGAATAGCGCCCGGGATTGTCCGTGTGCGCGATGCCAAGCGAAAGCGCGAAAGCAATGCCAATATAGAATGTCAGCGTGGCGAGATGCAGTGGATAGATGCGGGCGATGCGCCGCCAGAGGAAGCGTCCGATGGCGGGGCCGTCGCCGACGTCGTCATGATATTGACGCGCGATGACGAAGCCGGAAACCACGAAAAACAGGTCGACGAACAGGTTGAAATGCCAGACATGGGCAATGATGATGCGCCCAGTCGGCAGCTCCTTGAAATAATCGGAATAGTGCAAAATCACCACGGCGCAAGCGGCGATGATCCGCAGGCTGTCGAGGTGCCGCATCGCGTTGGTGGTCTTGTGCAAACGTTTAGATCCGCTTCGGGTTGAACTGGCGAGAGGAGAGGGGGTGGGCAGCAAGGCGCGAGATCAGGTCGATCACCGCCTCGCGGTCGCCATGGGCAAGCGCGTTCCAGCGAGCAAGATTCTGCTCGGCGAGCGCGACATAGCGCGTGCGCCAATTCTGGATCGACAGCGCAGCTGCAATCTGCGCCGCGGCGGCGGTGGGCTCGGCGGGATTGATGAAGATGCCGGAGGCGTCGAGCACCTCACGGAAGATCGGCGCATCGGGTGCTGCAATCGGCAGCCCGGCATATTGCGCTTCGAGCAAGGGCAGGCCGAGCCCTTCGTCATGCGAGGTGCAGACGAACAGGTCGGCCGCATCAAGCAATTCCCTGACGCGCTCGGTCGGTTGATAATCGTGCAGCGTAACGCCCGACATGGCTTCCAGCGCCTGCCAGTCGTCGCCCCAGCCGCGCCGGCCGACGATATCCAGCGTGGCGTCGGCAAAACCTCTTCCGCGCAGTGCCGCAACGAGCGCGGCCGCCGCCTTGAAATTCTTGCGCGGCTCGACGGTGCCGAGGGCGACCAGCCGCAGCGGTCGCGGCGCAGTCGCGCGGCCGGCGCGCTGCTCCGACTGTAATCCGAACACGTTGCGCACGGAGGGACGGTACAGCGTGATCTCGGCATCGGGTCGGGTATAGGCGGCGATCCGGCGCCTTGTATCGTTGGAGTTGGCAAGGAAGCGCGGATAGTGCCGCAGCGCCAGCTTGAAGGGACGCGCCATATAGAGCCGGGCACGTGCGTTCAGTTCGGCGGGCCTGGTCACCAGGAAATCATCGTGGATGTAGGGCAGCACGCGCGAGGCGAACGGCAGCAATAGCGGGCTCGGCGGAAAACCGGGGCACAGCAGTATCGCCGACGAGGTCGCAAGCCGCATCGGCAAGCCAAAGGTCTGGGTCGTCACCATCTGGCGCGTGCCGCGCGCGGTGACCGGCACCACATTGAGCGGAGCGAGCGCGGACGCGGAAAACAGTTCGAGCGTAATGCGCTCGAGTCCGGTGACGTGACGTCCGAGATGGGTGTTGTCGACGTAAATGTCCATACGATGTCCTGACGCCGGATTTACGCGGGAACAGGCCGGTAACGGCGCTGAGCGACGGGAGGCGGAGGGGCTGTCCGCCGATATTCGTCGCGCGGCAGCAGCACGGTGATCAGGACGATGAACTGTGCAAGCTGGATATTCTTGGACGAGAAGCTCACCGAGCTCGCAGCGATCGTCAACATCAGCAGCAGCATCGCCCAGACGCCGCGGTCGGCGCGTCGGATGATCTCGGTGAAGAGGCAAGCGAGCCCAATCGTCAGCGCAACAGTGTGGATGACGCCGAACTGCGCGATGCAGGAGATCCAGAAATTCTCGATACCATAGTCGAGGCCGAGCTGGCTCTGCAGTGAAGTCACCCGGACCGGATTGGGGCCGAGCAGCAATTCTTGCCAGTCGAAATACGACAGGAGGTGAAAGGTGGCATAGCGTGCTAGCGTGCTGCCCTTGTCGGAGGAGAAGCGCAGGAGCATCTTGTCGAAGATGCCGAGATCGAGCGCGGCAAATCCGACTGCGCCCGCTGCGAACAGCAGGCAGATGGCGAGGATCGCGGCCGAGAGCGGGATGCGCTTGCCCCGCAGCATGTGGAGCATCTCGATCCCGACAAGCAGTCCCATCACGATCAGCACGGTCACCAGCGCGGTCCGGCCGCCGAACGCCATCAGCGAGGCCAGGCTGAAGGCGATCAGCGGCACTCGTATCAGAATCGGAGGGCAGAGCGCCGGCCGCAGCAGCAGCGCCAGCACATAGCCGGCGACCACGCCCGATGCTGTAAGGGGGTGGCCGAGAAACGCCGAGGAGCGCCATTCGCCGAGGACGACGATGTCGCCCATTGTCAGCGGAATCAGGCGGTGACCTGAGAAATACTCATAATAGCCGACCACGATATTCACGAGAATCGTGACATGGATCGCCCAGGCGAGCGGCCGTCGTTGCGACGGCGAGAGCTGCCAGATCGCAAGACACAACACGACCGGCGTCAAGAACGTATCGAAGATCACCGTGAACGGCCGTTCCAGCACGAACATCTGCACCAGCAGGAACAGCCAGCAGAGCAGATAGAACAAGAGGAGCTTCGACTGCGAGAACATCCGGTCGATCTCGCCGATCGGCCCGCGGCTGCGCATCAGCAGCAGGAAAAAGGCGAGGAAGGTGAAGTACGTCGTCGGATGCAGCTTCTCGTAAAAATTGCCGCCCGCCGTCAGATAGTGGATCTTCACGTTGGTGAGCATGCCCGCCGAGAGCATGAACATCGCGACGACTGCGAGCACAAGAAAGCCCGTCGCCAGCCACTCGACAAAGGTGTCGAATGTCATCCCATGCGTCCGTGCTCCGGACGGCGTGTGCGACGCCGCGCCGGGCAGACTTAGAGGTTGGCTGGCAAAGCCGCGCGTGTTCACCGCGCCGCTCCGGGGCTGAGGCTCGCGGTTCCGTATGGTTTGAGATAGGCGGAACTGCGGTAGTAGTCGTAGAACTGCAGGCGACTGAGGTCGACGCGCGTGAGAACGGTGCCGAGAATGCGATCGGAGACCGGCGAGAGCAGGTCGATGGTGTGGGCCAGGACCTCGCGCGGGGTCTGATCCCAGGCCAGCGCCAGGATGATGCGGTCCGCAAGCTCGGCCAGCGCCCGGCCGTCAACCAGCGGCACCAGCGGCGGCGAGTCGACGATGATCAATTCGTAGCGATGACGTAAGTGATCGAGCACATCGACGATGCGGTCGGAGAACATCAGTTCGGTAATGATCTCGGCCTGCTTGACCGCGGTCGACGGCAGCACGGACAGTCCGGTGCTTTCGTCGGTCAGGATCGCCTGGTCGATAGCCGCGCGTCCCAGGGCCACGTCCAACAATCCGATGTCGGCGCGCGGGCAGAGCGAGCGGGTGAGTTGCGGGTTGCGGAGATCGCCGTCGATCAGAAGCGTCCGGATACCCAACGTCGCCAGCGACTGCGCCAGATTGCCGGCAAGCGTGGTCTTGCCTTCGCTGTCCAGGGCCGAGGTGACGAGCACGACCCTGACTGGCTGCAGCCGCATCGTCCGTTGCAGCGCCAGGCGAACCGAGCGAATCGCTTCCGCGAAGAATGTGGCGGGCTCGTCGATCGCATAGCGCATCAAAGGCGGTTGCAAGGCGGCCGGCAACAGCTTGACCGTTCTCGGATCGTGATTTTCGAGTTCGCCCCGTCCGCGCCGCCGCGCCAATCCTGCAAGCTCCCTTGTGCCGATCAACGGCACCGCGGCGAGCGCCGGCACGCCCGATATCGACTCCGCCTGCTCCAGCGTCTTGATGCGGCCGTCGAGATAGTCGGCCCCGAAGGCGAGCACGGTTCCCAAGCCGAGGCCGAGCATCCCGGCAAGGCCCAGGATCAGCATGGTCTTCGGCGAGGAGGGGCGGATCGGAACGCTGGCTTTGGTCACCACCCGCGAATCCGGCAATTCGAGGCTTTCCTGCGACGTCGCTTCCTTCGAGCGCGCCAGATAGGATTCATAGAGAGTGCGGTTGGCTTCGGCCTCGCGCTGCAACTCATGCAGCCGTACCTGGGCCTGGCTCGAGGTATTGGATACGTTCTGCAACTGCTCCAGGCTCTGGCTCAGCGAGTTTTCGCGGGAGAGCGCCACGTCGTAATCGTGCTTGGTGCTCTCGAGGATCCGCTTGATTTCCTCGTTGATCAGCCGCTGGGTGTCCTTGAGCTGCGCGCGCACATTGGTGACGAGCGGATGCCGCGCGCCGTATTTGCTGGAGAGATCGGCCTCGTTCTTGGCAATATCGGCATATTGCGTCCGCAACTTCGTGATCATATCCGACGAAATCGCCGCATTGATGCCGCCGGGGTCGCCACCGGATTTGGCGATCTGCTGCACCTGGTCGTATTTGGCGCGCGCCTCCGCGGTCTGCACCCGCGCGGCGATCAGCTTGTTGTTGAGGTCGGTGATCTGCTGGTCGTTGACGGTCACGCCCTGCGACACCGTCAGATTGTTGGCGGATCGGAAATCCTCAACCGCCTTCTCGGAGGCGACGACCCTCGACTTGAGATCGTTGATCTGGCCGCCGAGCCAGTTAGCCGCGATGCGGGTCGCGTCATTCTTGGCGCGGACCTGATCCTCGAAATAGGCGTCCGCGACCGCGTTGGCGATAATAGCGGCCTTCGACGGCGATTCCGAGCTGACATTGATATCGACCAGGAAGGTCGTGCCTTGCCGAGTCACCTTCATGCGCTTCTGCAGGATTTCGATCGAACGCGCGCGCGCCGCGTCTTGCGGATCCGCCGCGCCTTCGGGCGCAGCCGAGGCGAACAGCCGCTTGATCGGATCGAGGAGGCCTGGTGTCGGGATGAATTCCGGATCTTCCGTCAGCTTCAGCCTGCGGACCACACGGTCCAGGATCGCGATCGACTGGATCAGCAATGACTGGCTTTCGATGGTTGCATCATCGGTGCCATAGTTCGAAAGCGCGGTCTGGCTGTTGGTCTCGACAGCGGCGGCTCGGCGTGGATCGACCAGCACGGTCGCGGTTGCCGTATATAAAGTCGTGGCCAGCAGGCAGTAGGTCAGCCCGAGCGCGACCAGCACGACAGCGGGCAGGATGGCAAGCTTGTAGCGGCGGCGCAGGATACGCGCCATCTCGCGCAGATCGACGGTCGGAGCCTGCCAGCGACTTGCGGCAGGTTCCGTCCTCTCTTCCGGAGGGCGATGCAGGTGCTCAGAACTGCGTTGTAACATTCAATCCCACCAGATGTTTGTCGTAGCTGAAAGTCGGAATGTTGCTTTCGCGCGACGTGAAGCGGTAGTAGACCGCGATCGCGGCGAAACGATTCAGCAGATATTTGACGCGGGCATCGGACGTGGTGACCTGATCCTTGCGCGGCTGCCCGAAGAAGCGGTCGATCTCATAGGCGCCGTAGAACGAAACGATGACGTTGCGACGGAACTCATAGTCCAGCCCGAACTGCACGGCGTTGGCGAGCACGCCGCTCGCACTCGTGACGGAAGTCTCCGTGACGATCTGCTCGGCGTTGAAGTGAACGTCGATCATCCGCGTCGGGCTCCAGGTCAGCCTGGCGCGATAGGTCGGGCCTGCGATCGTGCCGATAGTCGGATCGACGAACTGTTGCTGCACATAGCCGAAGCCGATTTCGCCGGTGATCAGGCGCGCCAGTCCGAGGGTGACGCCGGTGAGCGCACGATAGCCCTGGGAGCTCAGCGGCTGGAGAGGCTGGCCGCGGAGGTCGCGCACATTGCCCTCGGCGCTGCCGAACCAGCCAAGGGTCTCGGAAAACGCATAATCGATCCGGCTATGGAGCGAGTAGATCTGTCCGTCGCGGGCATCCTGGTTGATGGTCCTGCCGTCCTGCGAGACGGTCGAGCCGTAGTCGTAGGAATCGGTGCTGAATCCGACGGAGGTGGTCAGCCGGTTGAATTCCTTGCGGAAGGTCAAATCGCCTGAGTACCAGTTATAAGGTGTCGGCGCGATGGCGTTGGCGGGCGAACTCAGCGAGCCGACGCCCTCGTTGAGATGCGCGATCTGGAAGCTGCCCAGCAGCGCCATGTCATGAGCAATGTCGATCCAGCCATTGCCCTTCAGGCTGGCATTGGTCTGGTTGAGGCTGGAGTTCTGCTTGTAGACCGTCTCCTGGACATCGAGCTTAAGGTCGAGACCGTGCCGCTCCCATAGGCTATGGGCGCGCAACTGCGGCTCGACTACCGCCGCAACGTCACTGCGGATGTCGGTGTTCGACGCGAACACGTTGCTGTCGAAGAACCCGCCGGTGATCAGCGACGGATTGAACATCCACGAGCCCGAACGAATGCCCACTGGCTCATAGCCAGGCTGTAGGCGGCCTTTCACGGGCGTGTCCTCCGGCGGTATGTCTTCACGGGTGTCAGGATCGGTCAGCTTGGGTAGCGGGGATGGCTCGAAGATTTGTTGCGCATTCCATGGCGGCGCCACCTCCTCATTTGGCCAGGGGAGCACCTGTGCTTCCGCCGGTGATCCGAGTCCAAGCACAATCGCAGTCACCGGCGCGGGTACGATCGTCAGTCCGCGGCGACCGAACGCGACGAGCGAACGGGCTCGCCACCCACTCGTTCCAATCGCGTTCAACCAGCCAAATGCAGTCGTGCGTCCCATAATCCATCCCTTGCGGGAACTCTGGAGCGGTGAAGTTCTGAGGCCCGGCTGCCCGTGCTCACAAATTCACCGCGGACTGCGCATTGACATGGCAGCCCTTTGCACTTGTTACGCGCGCACGACGGAGCATTGCTGGTTTGATCAGAGAACATCTTCCCGCGCATTAACGTGCGTCGCGGGAAAAAGTTTTCTGCATTGCAAAATAATACTCATCGCAAATCGACGACACTATGGCAGCGCGCATGACGTAAATGTTTACGCGCGTGATTTGCGAGCGAGATTGCTCCGTCGAACGAGCCACTCAGAAGTAGCGCTCGGGAACCCGGATGTTGTCGCCAGGGAACACCAGGATCGGTGCATCGAGCGCGTAGATCTCCTCCGCTGGACTGCCCGATCGGCGCAGATAGACCTTGCCCTCGTTGGCGCGATAGGTGAATCCGCCGGCACTGGCGACCGCATCCATCACCGTCAGACCAAGGCGGTACGGATACTCGCCGGCCTTCTTGACCTCGCCGAGGATGTAATAAGGTCTGTACGCGACGATCTCGACGTTCACCTTCGGATCACGCACGATGTCCTTCGATAGCGCGGATGTGATCGCGCGTTCCAACTGCTTGGTCGTCATGCCGGACGCCCTCATGCGTCCTGCAAGTGGAATCGAGACCTGACCACTCGCGTCGATTTCATACTCGCCCGTGATGTCGGGCTCTCCATATACCTTCACACGCACTCTGTCGTTCGGGCCGAGCACGTAGGTCCCTGTCGAGAACGCATGCGAGCCGGTTTGCGTTTGAGCCGACGCGCAAGTTGCAAAACCCGCGATACTCGCCAAAACGAACGCAAATAGAATATTGCGTGGCGCCGCGCGGGCGACACGGATTGATTGTTGCTGCATGACTGCATCCCCACGAAAGTCCCGTCAGTAACGGCGCGGAGCATAAGTGAGCAAACAAGGCGAAAAAATGTGGGTAGTGGTTCCGCGACAGCTCCATGCGGTTCCATGGTCGCGCAGCGTTAATGGCGCCATCGTCTGTCACAGGACCAGAATCGCTGTTCCTTCGATGGCGATGCAGGTCAGCGTCCCGCTTCTCCACGCGCCGGTGTCGATATTGATGCGGTTATGCCTGATGTCGGGATGGGGAACCGGGGTGTGGCCGTGCACGACATATTTGCCGTGATCTTCATCCGAACTGAGAAACTCCTGGCGGATCCAAAGTAGATCCTCCGGATGCTGTTGCTCGACCGGAACGCTGGGGCGCACCCCGGCATGGGCAAAGAAGAAGTCACCACAGATAAAGCTGTCGCGCAGGCATTGCAGGAACAGGACATGCGTGCGTGGGAAGACGTTGAGAAAACGGCGCTGCAGGTTGACTTCGGAGACGGGCATGTCGCGCGGAAACACGCCATAGGAGGCGAGCGTCTGCAAGCCGCCGAGCCGCCGCCACTGCGCGAACGCCGCCGGATCGTCAAGAAAGTGTTGCAACAGCTCTTCATGATTACCGCGCAGGCAAACTGCGTGATTCCTGACGAGGCGAACTGCCAACAGATCGAGCACGGTCTTGGAATCGGGGCCGCGGTCGATATAGTCACCGAGATAGATCTCGAGCGCGTAGCGGATCGGCCGCCGGGCTATGTCGTCGTCGATACGCGCAATGGTCTCGGCGAGCAGGTCGGCGCGTCCGTGAATGTCGCCGACCGCGTAGATGCGCGTGTCTGCGGGAGCCGAAGGTGCAACGTAGTGAGGATATGCAACTGGCGGCCGCATCATCGGTTGCTTCGATCATGGAACCGTCATGAGGTCAATCGGCGGCCCCGCCGCAGCGGCACCTGTTCCCGTTTCGCTTGCCTGTATAAAGTCTAGAAGAAGATCATTCGGATGAGCAGAATGATCACGATCCAGGCAAGCATGTTCGTCAGGATGATGCGGTTCCTCAATTTACGCCCCGCAGGATCGAGTCGTTTTGGTTCAGGGCGATCCAAACGCGCCGCGATCATTGGCGCCTCCCTGGAAAATCTTTCCGAGACAAGCGGCTTCTTCGTTAAGGCAGTTTTCGCGTGTTGATGTCCCGCAATCATCGAGAAGACCATCAATTGAAATGATCGCGTCGGGGAGAGTACGAGTGGCGCTTTAGTATGCAGTGAAAGAAATCCTTCAAAAATGATCGCACAGATTAAGTGCTTGATATAGCCGTTGCGTGGCCATTTCTGAATCGAATCCGATTCGCGCGTGGTTCCAGGTTTGCGTTAATGCATGGCTGCATCGAAACACACGCAGCGCATTTCGCGTGCACTTCAACCTAAGCGCTTCCGAACAAAACGGATTCTTTGCATCGCACAAAGCTCACGATGCCGCGATGCAAAACGGCGCGCAACATTTTCGTTTTGCTGCCCCATTTCGCTCAAAGAGTTCGTAGAGTTATACCGCCGCGCGATCGAGACGCGTCTCTGCTACGCAGGAAAATTCGCAATTGCGAAGGTGCCCGCGAGACGGGCAGTGACGGTCTGCGTCGTCGCGCTTGTGACCTCTTTGGGTTCAACAGAGAGAGCGAGAGCAAATGGCCGCCATCGTCACAGCCAACTTCGACCAGGACAGTATCAGGTCGCTCCGCAACAAGCGGAGCACCATCTCGATGCGGCCGGTCGAATATGCCGGCAGCAATTCATATAGCCCCTATCGAGCAAAGCGCCCGCGCGGCGCGGTGCGGACTGAGCCGGGTTCTTCCATCTCAAAGCGCATCTTCGATATCGTGGTTGCAAGCGCAGCGCTGTTGTTCTTCGCGCCGCTCTTGATCGCGATCGCCATCGGCATCAAGCTGACGTCGCGAGGACCAGTGTTGTTTCACCAATACCGGTACGGCTATCGAAACCGGCGCTTCAAGATCTACAAGTTCCGCTCGATGCGGACCGACGCCGGCGACGTGCGCGGCGTCAAGCAGACCGTGCAGGGCGATTCCCGAGTCACCCCGATCGGCAGGATCCTGCGCAAGACGAGCCTCGATGAAATCCCGCAATTGATCAATGTCATCAAGGGCGACATGTCGCTGGTCGGCCCGCGCCCGCATGTCCCGGGCATGCTGGCCGCTGAGCTGCCTTATGAGGACCTCGTGCCGTATTACTTCCAGCGCCACAGCGCTCGGCCCGGGATCACCGGCCTTGCGCAGGTGAGCGGCTGCCGCGGAAGTACGGTTGAGGCCGGCCGCGCGATCTCGCGGATCGACTACGACCTCGACTACATCGAGCGCTGGTCCTTGCGCATGGACGTCATGATCATCGTGCGCACCGTCCGCCGCGAATTCCTGTCCGGCAGCGGTTTCTAGCCCGCCGACATCCAAGCATCACAACAAGGGGAGCGACAGAATGCTGCAGCCACGCGGCCGCATAGTCCCAGTTCTTTTGTCGGGCGGAACCGGCTCGCGGCTCTGGCCGCTGTCGCGCGAGAACCAGCCGAAGCAACTGCTCGCGCTGCTCGGCGAGAAGACCTTGCTGCAGCAGACGGCGATCCGTGTGACGGAGCCGTCGCTGTTTGCCGATCCGATGGTGATCGCCAATGCCGAGCATCGCTTTGCCATTGGCGAGCAACTGCGCGCGGCCGGGATCGCCAATCCGACCATGGTGCTGGAGCCGTTCGGACGAAATACGGCGCCGGCGGTCGCGATCGCGGCGCTTCTCGCCAGCGAGGTTGATCCCGGCGCGGTGATCCTGGTGACGCCGGTCGACCACTGGGTGCGCGATCACGCGGCGTTCCGCGCCGCGATCGCGAGCGGGCTACCGGCGGCGCGCCGTGGACAGTTTGTTCTGTTCGGCCTCAAGCCGACCGGGCCTGCGACCGGATATGGCTACATCCGCATGGGCGGCGGGATCGCCGATCTCCCCGAAATCCGCAAAGTCGCGGGCTTCGTCGAGAAGCCCGACGCCGTGACCGCGGAGCGCTTGCTGGCCGGCAATGATCATCTGTGGAACAGCGGAATCTTCCTGCTGCCCGCACGCGCCTTCATCGATGAACTGGCGCGGCACGAGCCCGCGATTCTGGATGCCTGCCGCGCGGCGCTGGCCGGCGCGACGCGCGATCTCGATTTCCTGCGATTGGAAGAAAAGGCATTCGAGTCCTGCCCGTCCATCTCGGTCGACTACGCGGTGATGGAAAAGACCGACAAGGCCATGGTGGTGCCCGCCAGTTTTGACTGGAGCGACGTCGGAAGCTGGTCGGCACTGTGGACCATGGGCGAGAAGGACGCATCCGGCAATGTCGTGATCGGCGATGCGGTGGCCGAGGACAGCTCCGGCTGCTACGTGCGGGGAGACGGCCCGCTGGTTGCCGCCCTCGGCGTCGAGGATCTCGTCATCACCGCTTCGCCCGACGTGGTGCTGGTGACCAAACGCGAGCGCGCCCAGGATGTCGGCAAGCTGGTGGAGCGGTTGAAGGCCAACGGCCATCGCGCCGCGACGCAGACCCACAGCGTACACCGTCCGTGGGGTTACTACACGTCGATCCATGCCGGCGACCGCTTCCAGGTCAAGCGCATCACTGTCAACCCGGGCGCCAAGCTGTCGCTGCAAAAACATTTTCACCGCGCCGAGCATTGGGTGGTGGTGAACGGCACCGCGATCGTCACGCGGGACGACGAGGAGGTGCTGCTCCGCGAGAACGAATCGATCTTCGTTCCGCTCGGCTGCATGCATCGCCTGGAAAATCCGGGCAAGGTTCCGCTCAACCTGATCGAGGTGCAGTCGGGCACGTATCTTGGGGAGGACGACATCGTCCGGGTGCAGGATATCTACCACCGGGTGTGACGTGGCGGCCGCAAGCCAATCCGGCGGGCGGCGTCTCGGAGTATCCTATCCGCATCAACACATAACGGAGGGAATGGACATGGGTGCCAAGCAGCAGGCCAAGGATCTCTTGAAGGATGCATTCCCATCGATCTGGCTGCAGTGGCACTTCATGCATCGTCCGAAATCGGCGGAGCGGGAACTTTCCTATCTCGACAAGATTATCCCGGACGATGCGGTCACGGTCGACGTCGGCGCCAATTGCGGGCTCTACACGCGAAAGCTGGCGCGGCTGTCCCGCGAGGTCCACGCCTTCGAACCCTCGCACGACATGGCGCGCCTGCTGCGGCGGACATCTGCTTCAAACGTCAGCGTGCACGAGATCGCGCTGTCGGACCACGAAGGTGACGCGGAACTCTTCATTCCGCGCGGCGACACGGGTCTGGTCCACGGCCTTGCCTCGCTTGAGCGGCGTGTGATGGCGTCGGCCGATCCGATCGTCGCCGCCCACGTGCCGATGGCGCGACTGGATTCGATGATGCATCAAGAGGTCGCCTTCGTGAAGATCGACGTGGAAGGGCACGAGCTCAACGTCCTCAACGGTGCCGTCGAGCTCCTGGAGCGCTGCCAGCCGGTGTTCCTGGTGGAAGCGGAGGATCGTCATCGGCCGGCCGCGACGGAATCGGTGTTCGATTTCTTCCGGCAACGGTTCTACCGTGGTTTCTTCCTGAAGGAAGGCGATGTGGTCGACGTCGAAAAGTTCGATGTCGAGGAGCTGCAGGATGCGGCGGCGCTCGAGGCGGATGGTGGCCGCAAGGAAGGGCGGTTCTACATCAACAATTTCTTCTTCTTCCCGCAGCATCTCGATGGCGAGTCGATGCTGGTCAAATGATGACCGGTGCGGCCGCTGCGATCATTTGGTCAGACAGGATAAGTCATGCATATCACGATGGTCGGCGCCGGTTATGTCGGACTGGTGTCGGGGGCGTGTTTCGCCGACTTCGGGCACTACGTCGTTTGCGTCGACAAGGATGAAAAGAAGATCGCAGCGCTGAACAAGGGCGAGATCCCGATCCACGAGCCCGGGCTTTCGGAGCTGGTGGCGAGAAACATCGCGCAGGGCCGCCTCGCCTTCGTGACCGACTTGAAGGGGGCGGTCAGCCGTTCCGAAGTCATCTTCATCGCGGTCGGCACCCCGTCCCGCCGCGGCGACGGCCACGCCGATCTTTCCCATGTCTACGCCGCGACGCGCGAAATCGCCGCGGCCTTGCCGGAGTCGGCAGTCGTGGTGACGAAGTCGACCGTCCCGGTCGGCACCGGAGACGAGGTCGAGCGCATCATCCGCGAGGAGAAAAAGGACGCAAAATTCGCCGTCGTCTCCAATCCCGAATTCCTGCGCGAAGGGGCCGCGATCCAGGACTTCAAGCACCCCGATCGCATCGTCATCGGCACGGAGGATGCCTTTGCGAGGGAGGTGATGGCGGAAGTCTATCGTCCGCTGCACCTCAACGCATCGCCAATCCTCTACACCAGCCGCCGCACTGCGGAGCTGACGAAATATGCCGCCAACTCATTCCTTGCGACCAAGATCACCTTCATCAACGAGATCGCCGATCTTGCCGAGAAGGTCGGCGCCAATGTCCAGGAGGTCGCCCGCGGCATCGGGCTCGACAACCGCATCGGCTCGAAATTCCTGCATGCCGGTCCGGGCTTCGGTGGCTCCTGCTTTCCCAAGGATACGCTGGCGCTGATCAAGACCGGCCAGGACCACGAGGCCCCGCTGCGGATCGTCGAGACGGTGGTGTCGGTGAACGACCAACGCAAGCGCGCCATGGCGCGCAAGGTGGCGAATGCCTTCGGCGGCAACATCCGCGGCAAGACCATCGCCGTGCTCGGCGTCACGTTCAAGCCGAACACTGACGACATGCGCGATGCGCCGTCGATCCCGTTGATCACGGCGCTGCAGGATATGGGCGCGACGATCCGTGCCTTCGATCCGGTCGGGATGGAGCAGGCCAAGAAGGTGTTCGAGAACGTCACCTTCTGCCGCGACGCTTATGATTGCGCGCGAGGAAGCCATGCGATCGTGATCGTGACGGAATGGGAGCAGTTCCGCGCGCTCGACCTGAAGAAGATGGCAACGATCATGGCAACACCCGTGATCGTCGATCTCCGCAACATCTATTCGCCCGAGGATGTGACGCGGAACGGTTTTCATTACTGCGGCGTCGGCCGGCCGAAGCCGCTGGCGTATTAGCGCAATCGCCGATCAGATTGAAAGGTCGCCCCGGCGAAGCTGCGCTCCCTCTCCGGCTTGCGGGGGAGGGCGGGGGTGGGGGTGCCTCCGCATTGGGGCTCTCCGAGTGGGAGAGAGCCCTCACCCGGCGCTACGCGCCGACCTCTCCCGCAAGCGGGAGAGGTGAAGATTCAGCGCCGGCCTCCAATCCGTGGAGGCCGGCGTTTTGCTTTCGGCTGCGGGCCTGACTCCCAAGTCACTCCTCCGTCTTCATCTCCAGCCCCAAGTCGCGCCAAAATCGCCGTTCCTGGGCGAAAAGAACGGCACGATCACCCGTTTGCCGGGCTGGTGGTGTCTCACTCTCGCTTGACAAAACTATTTTAAGCATAAAATATCTCCTGACTTCGGCTCCTGGGAACGCTCAGATCCTCCGACGGCCGAAGGTGAGGAGACAGCCATGCGCATCGTCTGCATCGGGGGCGGGCCGGCCGGGCTCTATTTCGGCATCCTGATGAAGATGCTCGATCCGGCGCACCGGATTTCGGTGGTCGAGCGCAACCGCCCCTACGACACTTTCGGTTTCGGCGTCGTGTTTTCGGATGCGACCATGGACAACATGCGCAAATGGGATCCGGTCACGGCGGATGCGATCGAGCAGGCTTTCAACCACTGGGACGATATCGAGGTCCTGATCAAGGGGCGCCGGATGCGCACCACCGGCCACGGCTTTGTCGGCATCGGCCGCAAGCGCCTGCTCAACATATTGCAGGCGCGCGCCGAGGAACTCGGCGTTGAACTGGTCTTTGAGCACGAGGTCGAGTCCGATCTCGAATTTCCGGATGCCGACCTGATCGTTGCCGCCGACGGCGTGAACTCGAAGATCCGCACGCGCTATGCCGAAAGCTTCCAGCCCGACATCCTGATGCGGCCGAACCGCTATATCTGGCTCGGCACCAACAAGCGCTTTGATGCCTTCACCTTCGACTTCCGCAAGACCGAGCACGGCTGGTTCCAGGCGCATATCTACAAGTTCGAGGAGGGCGCGGCGACCTTCATTGTCGAGACCACGGAGGAGGCGTTCCTTGCGCATGGTCTCGACAAGCTCGATCAGGACGACTCCATCGCGTTCTGTGAGAAGATCTTCGCCGAAATTCTCGATGGCCATTCGCTGGTCTCCAATTCGCGGCATCTGCGTGGCTCGGCCTGGCTTTGCTTCCCGCGATTGATCTGCGGCAAGTGGACCGCGTTCAACGGCAACAGCCATGTCGTGGTGATGGGCGATGCCGCGCATACCGCGCACTTTGCGATCGGATCGGGGACCAAGCTTGCGCTCGAGGATGCGATCGAACTGACCAACCAGTTCAAGCAGCTCGGCGCGACGCCGGACAAGATTCCCGCGGTACTCGCGGCCTACGAGGAACTTCGCCGCGTCGATGTCGCGCGGATCCAGAATGCCGCGCGCAATGCGATGGAGTGGTTCGAGGTGGTCGGCGCGCGCTATGCCGATACGCTGGAGCCAGAGCAGTTCATGTATTCGCTGCTGACGCGTTCGCAGCGCATCAGCCACGAGAATTTGCGGCTTCGCGACAAGACATGGCTCGAAGGCTATGAGCGCTGGTTCGCCGAACGCGCCGGGCTGCCGGATTCTAATGATCGCGTGGCGCCGCCGATGTTGACGCCGTTCCGCATCCGCGGCTTATCATTGCCCAACCGCATCATCTGCTCGCCGATGGCAATGTATTCGGCAGAAGAGGGCGTGCCGAACGATTTCCATCTGGTGCATTTCGGCGCCCGCGCGCTCGGCGGCGCCGGGCTGATCTTCACCGAGATGACCTGCGTGTCGCCGGAGGCGCGGATCACGCCGGGCTGCTGCGGATTGTGGAACGACGAGCAGGCGAAGGCCTACAAGCGCATCGTCGATTTCGTCCACGGCAATAGCGCGGCCAGGATCGGCATCCAGCTTGGCCACTCCGGACGCAAGGGTTCGACCCGCGTGGCCTGGGAGGGAATGGACGAGCCGCTTGCCGAAGGAAACTGGCCGCTGGTGTCAGCCTCCGCTGTTCCCTATCTGCCCGATGGTCAGACGCCGGAGCCGATGACGCGCGCCGAACTGGTTGAGGTGCGCGAGCAGTTCGTCGCCGCGGCCCGGCGTGCGGTGCGGGCCGGCTTCGACATCCTCGAACTGCATTGCGCCCACGGTTACCTGCTGTCGAGCTTCCTCTCGCCGCTCACCAACCGCCGGACGGACGAATATGGCGGCGACATCGAGAACCGCGCGCGCTATCCGCTGGAGGTATTTCGGGCGATACGTGACGTGTGGCCGCAGGACAAGCCGATCTCGGTGCGCCTGTCATGCCATGACTGGGCCGAGGGCGGCAACACGCCGGATGATGCGCTTCAGTTCGCAAGGCTGTTCAAGCAAGCCGGCGCCGACCTGATCGATTGCTCCTCGGGCCAGGTCTGGGCTGACGACCATCCGGTCTATGGCCGGCTCTATCAGACGCCGTTTGCCGACAAGATCCGCAACGAGGTCGGCATTGCGACCATTGCGGTCGGCGCGATTTCCGAGGCCGATCACGCCAATTCCATCATCGCCGCCGGCCGCGCCGATCTCTGCGCTATCGCGCGCCCGCATCTTGCGGATGCGGCCTGGACGCTGCACGAGGCCGCTAAGATCGGGGTGAAGTCGATTGCCTGGCCGAAGCAGTATCTCTCCGGCAAGCCGCAATATGAGGCCAATCTGGAGCGCGCGGCAGCGGGAGCGAAAGCATGACCCGGAATTTCTGGCCCGACGCACATGCGCTCGTCACCGGTGGCGGCTCCGGCATCGGCGCGGCCACGGCACGAGCGCTGGCCGAAGCCGGCGTACGCGTGAGCGTTGCAGGCAGGAGGCCGGATGCGCTTGCCGGGACTGCGGCGTCCATTGGGGCGCGTGCCGGCGCGGTTCTGCCTGTCGATGTGACCGATGAAGTCGCGGTCGCCGAGGGCATCAAGCGGATTGAGGCCGAGGCCGGCCCGATCGACATTCTCGTCAACAATGCAGGCAGGGCATTGAGCGCGCCGTTCGAGAAGACGGATGCCGCTCTGTGGTCGGACATGCTGGCGAGTAATCTCTCCAGCGTGTTCCTGGTGACTCATGCGGTGCTGCCCGGCATGGCGCAACGTGGCCGCGGGCGCGTCGTCAACGTATCGTCCACGGCGGGCCTGACCGGCTACGCTTACGTCTCGGCCTATGTCGCCGCCAAGCACGGCGTGGTCGGGCTGACGCGCGCGCTTGCGCTCGAATATGCGCGCCGCGGCGTCACCGTGAATGCGATCTGTCCGGGCTATACGGATACTCCGTTAGTGGCGGATGCGGCCGCCAACATCGTCGCCAAGACCGGCCGCAGCGAAGCCGAAGCACGCGCAGCCCTGGCGAAAGTCAATCCGATGCAGCGGCTGGTCACGCCTGAGGAAGTCGCGGACACCATTCTTTGGCTCGCTTCCTCTAGCTCATCGTCCATCAATGGACAGGCCATTGCCGTCGCAGGCGGCGAGGTCTTCACGGGATAAAAGAAACGCCCAAGGAAAAAATCATGTCTGAGATGAAAGCAAAGCTCCGGCCGTTCAAGGACTATCAGGCGCGCCATTTCAAATGGGCAACCGATGATGATGCCCGCGTCGCCACGATCACGCTGAATCGGCCGGACAAGAAGAATCCGCTGACGTTCCAGTCCTACGAGGAACTGCGCGATCTCTTCCGCGATCTCGCCTACGCCTCAGATGTCCGCGCCATCGTGCTGACCGGGGACAGCGGCAATTTCTGCTCCGGCGGCGACGTGTTCGAGATCATCGAGCCGCTGACGCGGATGGCGATGCCCGACCTGATCGCATTCACGCGCATGACCGGCGATGTCGTGAAGGCGATGCGAAAATGCCCGCAGCAGATCGTCGCCGCGATCGACGGCATCTGCGCCGGCGCCGGCGCGATGCTGGCGCTCGCCTCCGATCTGCGGCTGGCGACGCCGCAGGCCAAGACCGCCTTCCTGTTCACGCGCGTGGGCCTCGCCGGCGCCGACATGGGCGCGTGCGGATTGTTGCCGCGGGTGATCGGGCAGGGCCGCGCGGCCGAGCTGCTCTATACCGGTCGGGCCATGAGCGCGGAGGAGGGATTTGCCTGGGGCTTTCACAATCGCCTGGTGCCGCCGGCGGAACTGCCGACCGCGGCCTATGAACTCGCCCGTTCGCTCGCCGATGGTCCGTGGTTCGCGCATGGCATGACCAAGACGATGTTCAGCCAGGAATGGGCGATGGGCATCGACGAGATGGTGGAGTCGGAAGCGCAGGCGCAGGCGATCTGCATGGCGACCGGCGATTTCCGCCGCGCCTTCGAGGCATTCGCCGCCAAGAAGAAACCGGTCTTCGAGGGGAATTGAGGCTTTGACGGGAATAAGCACATGATCGAACTCCTGCAGCCCGAAGGCTGGGCCCAGCCGGTCGGCTATGCCAATGGCGTTGCCGCGCGCGGCAAGATGATCCTTGTCGCCGGCCAGATCGGCTGGAACGCGCAATGCGTGTTCGAGACTGACGACCTCGTGGAGCAGATCGGGCAGACCCTGCGCAACGTCGTCGCGGTCGCCGCCAGCGGCGGCGCAAAGCCGGAGCATATCGTGTCGATGACCTGGTTCCTGCTCGACCGCCGCGAATATTCCGCGCGGCTGAAGGAGATCGGCGCCGTCTACCGCGACATCATGGGCCGCCGCTTCCCGGCGATGACGGCGGTCCAGGTCTCCGGCCTGATCGAGGATCGCGCCAAGGTCGAGATCCAGGCGATCGCGGTGGTTCCGGATTGACGGTGAGAGCGTTAACCTAAGCGCGCTCCACCTCCAACAAACCCGCTTGCGACGCGGGCTTGGGCCATGCGACGCTGGTGCGTCGAGCGAATGCTTTCGTCATGGCCGGCTCGTCCCGGCCATCCACGTCCTTGGTTCAGCGCGGACGGCGTGGATGCCCGTCACAAGGCCGGGCATGACGCCGCGAGTGGAGTAGGGCGATGAAGGCGATTATCGTTGGCGGCGGGATTGGCGGGCTCACGACGGCGCTGATGCTGCGGGCTCGCGGCATCGCTTGCGAATTGTTCGAGCAGGCGGAGACGATCCGCGAGCTCGGGGTCGGCATCAACACCTTGCCGCATGCAATCCGCGAACTCGCCGGGCTTGGCCTGCTTGACGCGCTCGACAAGGTCGCGATCCGGACCCATGAACTGTTCTACCTGACGCGCCATGGCCAGCAGGTCTGGCACGAGAAGCGCGGACTGGACGCCGGCCACGACGTGCCGCAATTCTCCGTTCATCGCGGTCGCCTGCAGGGCGTCATCCACCAGGCCTTGGTCGAGCGGCTTGGCGGCGAGGCGATCCACACCGGCTGCCGGCTCGGCGCGTTCACGCAGGATGAAGGCGGCGTCACGGCCTATTTCTTCGATCGTGCGGGGGCACATATGCACAACGCTCGCGCTGATATCCTGATCGGCGCCGACGGCATCCACTCGAAAGTGCGCGAGACGCTGTTTCCGAACGAAGGCCCGCCGTGCTGGAACGGCCTGATGCTGTGGCGCGGTGCCGCCGACTGGCCCGCGTTCCTGACCGGCCGCTCGATGATCATCGCCGGGGGCCTGAACGCCAAGGCCGTGGTCTATCCGATCGCGGAAGGCTCGAGCCCGGCCAGCCGTCTCACCAATTGGGCGGTGATGGTGCGGATCGGCGATGGCGCGTCACCGCCGCCGCGCCGCGAGGGCTGGTCGAATCTCGGCAGGCGGGAAGAGCTGATGCCGCATGTCACAGGCTTCTCGATCCCGCAGGTGGACTTTGCAGCGCTGGTCGGCGCCACGCCGGAATTCTGGGAGTATCCGTGCTGCGACCGCGATCCCTTGCCCTATTGGACGAGCGGGCGCGTCACCTTGCTCGGCGATGCGGCGCATCCGATGTATCCGGTCGGCTCCAACGGCGCCTCACAGGCCATCCTCGATGCGCGGTGCCTCGCGGATGCGCTGGCGCGCTCCGAACATCCGCGCCAGGCGCTGGTCGCCTATGAACGCCAGCGCCTGCCGATGACCGCCGACATCGTCGCCTCCAACCGCCGCGGCGGGCCGGAGGGCGTGATCGATGCGGTCGAGCAGATCGCCCCGCAGGGGTTTACTGATATCGAGGCTATCCTGAGCTACGAGGCCCGCGAAGCAATCGTGCGCGGCTACGCCGCCAAGGCCGGCTTCGCCGCCCGCGTGGTGGCGCGGCAGTAGCTCGGTGCCCACCTCTCCCCAGCGGGGAGAGGTCGGATCGCATCGCCAGATGCGATCCGGGTGAGGGGGCGGTGTCCATGAGGGAGCGAAACCCCTCACCCGGCGCTTCGCGCCGACCTCTCCCTTCGGGAGAGGTGAAAAGCCACGCTCGCGTCGATTCGAGCAAATATCATCCTGCGTTACGCCGGAGGCGGCGGCAGGAAGTGGATGTTGTACTCGGCCGCGAGCCGGACCACGTCATCCGGGTTCTGCTCCCGCATGTTGTGGATCGCCCAGAACAGGTCGTAGAGCCGGCGCGTCGGCGACACCCAGAACAGCGTCTTCGCCGCCTGCTGTGACTTGTTGAAGATGCCGTGCGGCTTGCCCATCGGCAGGCGCACGAGATCGCCTGGCGTCGCCGATTCATCGGCGCCGTCGAGCATGAAGTCGAGCTTGCCTTCGAGGATGTAGAGATATTCGTCCTGGTCGGGATGGATGTGCGGCGGCACGAAGGTGCCGGGCGGAAACGTCGCATGCCAGGAGAACGAATGCTCGGTGCGGTTCTTCGGCACATAGGTCTGGCCGAGGATGTTCCAGGTGATGCCCTGCATGCCCTCGTTGGCGCGCGTGATGCCCGCGATCTCGTCGTTCATTGTTCCACTCCCTCGTCTACTTGGCTGAGCAATCCTTGGCGTAGCGGTCGCCGTAGTTCTCGAACACCTTCTGTACGATTTCGGTCTGGAACTTTCCATCAGGACGTTTGGCGACCTGGGTCAGGTAGAAGTCCTGGATCGGATAGCCGTTGGTGTTGAATTTGAAGCTGCCGCGAAGCGAGACGAAATCAGCCTTCTTCAGCGCCGCCGCGACCGCCTCCTTGTTGGAGAGGTTGCCGTTCACCGCCTTCACCGCGCTGTCGATCAAGAGCGCCGCGTCATAGGCCTGCATGGCGTAGGTGCCGGGGACGCTCTTGTAGGCGGCCTCATAGGCAGCGACGAATTTCTTGTTCTGGGGATTGTCGAGGTTGGGCG
Source organism: Bradyrhizobium elkanii WSM2783 (assembly GCF_000472865.1). Lineage (GTDB taxonomy): Bacteria > Pseudomonadota > Alphaproteobacteria > Rhizobiales > Xanthobacteraceae > Bradyrhizobium > Bradyrhizobium elkanii_A. Next base: position 55,658 of record NZ_AXAP01000027.1, read on the forward strand.
CCCAGTTGGCGCCGCCGAACATGCCGACCGCGGCGTCCTGCTGCGCCGGCAATGTCGATTCATCGACGGTGAAGGCTGACAGCACGGGCACGGTGGCGCCGGCCTGCTTGTACTGCTTCACCAGATTGACGCCCATGCCACCCGGCATGAAGGTGAACAGCGCATCCGGCTTCAGCGAGGAGATTTTTGTCAATTCGGGCTGAAAGTCGAGCGTGTTGAGTGGCGTATAGGATTCGTCGACGATCTCGCCCTTGTAGTCGAGCCTGAAGCCGGCCACCGAGTCGCGTCCGGCCTGGTAGTTCGGCACCAGGAGATAGACCCGCTTGTAGCCGCGATCCTGTGCGACCTTGCCGAGGATCTCGTGCACCTGGTCGTTCTGATAGGAGGTGACGTAGAAGAACGGGTTGCATTCCTTGCCGGCGTAGCTCGAGGGCCCGGCATTGGGCGAGATCAGGAACGTCTTGTTCTCGGTCACGGGGCGATGGATCGCCTGCAGGATGTTGGAGAAGATCGGCCCGACCACGAAGTCGACCTTGTCGCGTTCCAGCAGCCCGCGCACCTTGGTCACCGCGCCATCCGGCTTGAGCTCGTCGTCGACATTCACGACCTCGACCTCGCGGCCCGCCATCTTGCCGCCGAGATCCTTGATCGCCAGCGCAAAGCCGTCGCGCGCCTGTTGGCCGAGCACCGCGGCGGGCCCCGACGTCGTCACGATGACGCCGATCTTGATCTTCTCCTGCGCTAGCGCAGGTCCGGCAGCAAGGGCGAACAGCGCCGCCAGTCCTGCCAACTTCAATGCCCGTTTCATGGTCTGTCCCCGCGCCAACAAAGATCAAAATCCCGCGCCACAGCTTATTCTGACGACGGCAAACGCCGCAAGCGAATGCCTCGCCGCGTCTCGACCGCCAGCGGATCGTATGCGGGCCCGTATGCAAGCGCCGCGCCAAATTGCTTGAAGCTTAAAGAGATCCCGCGATATCATGGGGCATCGCTCATTCGGCTTGCGATATGCCGCGAATTGCTTGAAGGTCAAAACGATCGGCTGCGATTGGCGCCGCGAAAGGCGTGACTACCCATGATGCTTGATTCCGAGACAAAAGCGGTCGAACTGCCGGAAGATCACGGCACCGAGCTTCGGCTCTGGCTTCGGCTCCTGACCTGCACCACCCTGATCGAGGGCGAGGTGCGCAGCCGCCTTCGCGAGCGCTTCGACGTTACGTTGCCGCGCTTCGACCTGATGGCCCAGCTCGACAAGGTGCCTGATGGCATGACGCTGTCCGATCTCTCCAAGCGGATGATGGTATCGAACGGCAATGTGACCGGTCTGGTCGAACGGCTGGTGGAATCGGGTCATCTCGATCGCCGCACCTCGGAGACCGATCGGCGCGTGCAGTTCATCCGGCTGACAAAGCTCGGCCGCGCCGAGTTCCGCAAGATGGCCGCCGAGCACGAGACCTGGATCGCCGATGTCTTCGCCGACCTCTCGCGCAAGGATATCAGCGAATTGATGCGGCTGCTCGCCAAGACGAAGGCATCGGCGCAGCGATCGGCCAAGGCGCGGACGCCATGAGCGGCGTGGCTGGGGTCGACTACGAGGTCGAATACAACAACCGCGCGCGGGTACCGGAACATCCCGCGCTGATCGAAGGCTGGGCCAGGGACGCGGCCGCCTATCGCGCGCAGCATGCGCCGCGCCGCATCGCCTACGGCCCGGGCAATCGCCACACCATTGATTTGTTTGAAAGCAGCGAGGGGCCGATCGTCGTCTTCATCCACGGCGGCTATTGGCAGGCGCTCGACGGCTCCTTCTTCAGCCATTGCGCGCGCGGGCTCAATGCCCACGGGGTCACGGTCGCCGTGCCGAGCTACGATCTCTGTCCCACTGTCACCATTGCCGATATCATCGGCCAGATGCGAGATGCTTCGCGCGTATTGGCTCGGCTTGGCCGACCGCTGGTGGTGAGCGGCCATTCCGCGGGCGGGCATCTCGCCGCCTGCATGCTCGCGACCGATTGGCCGGCGCTCGATGCGTCGCTGCCGAAACGGCCGGTCATATCGGTCTATTCGATCTCGGGTCTGTTCGAGCTCGCGCCGCTGGTCGAAACCTCGATCAACAAGGCATTGCGTCTGGATGCCGCGGCGGCCGAGGCTGCAAGTCCGCTGTTCTGGCGGCCGCCGGCCGGAACAGCGCTGGATGCGGTGGTCGGCGAAACCGAAAGCGCCGAATATCATCGGCAAAGCCGCACCATCGTCGAACAATGGGGCGCGGCCGGCGTTGCCACCCGCTACGGCGCCGTCGCCGCAGCCAATCATTTCACCGCGATCGCGCCGCTCGCCGATCCGGACTCGGCGATGGTCGCGCGGCTGCGCGAATTGGCGCAGGCCTGAACATTCCGGCGAAGTGCAAAATCGGCTCTTGCGTGAAATTGTTTTAAGTATAAAATTGTTGCCGGATACGCTGCCGGGCGTCCTCGATGTGTGATCGTGAGCATTCTTGCTGGAAAGCGAGGGGCGATGGATATGGCAGTTCTTGCACCGAAGCTGGGCCCTTCCGCCCATGTCGACACGTTCACGCGCGACAATCTTCCGCCATTCCATCAATGGCCGGACCTGCTGCTCGACCGGCCTGAATTTCAATATCCAGAATATCTCAATGCCGCAGTCGAACTGACCGACCGCATGGTCGAGAAAGGCTTTGGCGACCACACTGCGCTGATCGGCAACGGCCGCCGGCGCACCTACAAGGAATTGACCGACTGGTCCAACCGCCTTGCGCATGCGCTGGTCGAGAACTACGGGGTCAAGCCCGGCAACCGCGTGCTGATCCGCTCCGGCAACAATCCGGCCTTCGTCGCCGCCTGGCTCGCCGCGACCAAGGCCGGCGCCGTAGTCGTCAACACCATGCCGATGCTGCGCGCCGGTGAACTGGCGAAGATCGTCGATAAGGCGGAAATCTCGCTGGCGCTAACTGATAGCCGTATCGCCGACGAACTTGTCGCCTGTGCCAAGACCAGCAAATTCCTCAAGCAGGTCGTCAATTTCGACGGCACGCAGAATCACGACGCCGAGCTCGATCGCGTCGCATTGAGCAAGCCGGTGCGGTTCGACGCGGTCAAGACTGGCCGCGATGACGTGGCGCTATTAGGATTCACATCGGGCACGACCGGCGAGCCGAAGGCGACGATGCATTTCCACCGCGATCTCCTGATCGTCGCGGACGGCTATGCGAAGGAAGTGCTTGATGTCACCGAGAACGACGTCTTTGTCGGCTCGCCGCCGCTGGCCTTCACGTTTGGCCTCGGCGGGCTTGCGATCTTTCCTTTGCGGTTCGGCGCCACCGCGACGCTGCTGGAAAACGCCGCGCCGAACCAGATGGTCGAGATCATCGAGACCTACAAGGCCACGATCTGCTTCACCGCGCCGACCGCCTACCGTGCGATGATGGCCGCGATGGACAACGGGGCCGATCTGTCATCGCTGCGCATCGCTGTTTCCGCCGGCGAGACGTTGCCGGCGCCGGTGTTCGAAAGCTGGACCAGGAAGACCGGTAAGCCGATTCTCGACGGCATCGGCAGCACGGAGATCCTGCACATCTTCATCACCAACCGGATCGGCGATGCCGTGGCGGGCACGACCGGACATCCGGTTTCCGGCTATGAGGCAAAAATCGTCGACGACGACATGAACGAGTTGCCGCCCGGCAAGGTCGGTAAACTCGCGGTGCGCGGCCCGACCGGGTGTCGCTATCTCGCGGATGCGCGGCAAACCAAATATGTGCGCGATGGCTGGAACCTGACCGGCGACGCGTTCGTGCGCGACGAGAATGGCAGGCTCTCCTTCGTCGCCCGCGCCGACGACATGATCATTTCTTCCGGCTACAACATCGCAGGTCCCGAGGTCGAGGCCGCGCTGCTGACACATCCAGATGTCGCGGAATGTGCGGTGGTCGGGCAGGTTGATGAAGAGCGCGGGCAGATCGTCTCGGCCTATGTCGTGCTGAAGCAGGGCTGCCGCTGCGACGAGTTGCAGGTCAAGCTCCTGCAAGACCACGTCAAGGCCAGGATCGCGCCGTACAAATATCCCCGCGCCATCAGCTTCGTCGATGCGCTGCCGAAAACGCAGACCGGCAAGGTCCAGCGCTTCAAGTTGCGCGAAGCGAGCTGAGCTTGGACAATTCAGTCCTGCTCTTCCCGCATCCGGCCGATCAGGAGGTCGGCCACCAGCCGGCAGGACGGCGACAGGTTTCGGCTCGCCAGCCGGACCATGGTGACTTGCGTTGCCTCCAGCCGCTTGTCGCGCAGCGGCACGGCGACGAGCAGGCCAGTCTCCAGCGCCGGCACGGCTGCGACGCGCGGCAGGAAGGTGGCGAGATCGGTACGGGCGGCGAGCCTCTGTGCGAAGGCGAGCGAGTTGGTCACGGTGCAGACCTCGAGCCTGACTTTGGCCTGCGCGCAGGCGCGGTCGACCTCCTGACGGATGCCGAAGGATGGATCGGGGACCACGACCCGTAGCCCTGCGAGTTCCTTCACCGTGCAGCTCGCCTTGTTCGCCAGCGGATGGCGCGGCGAGACGATCAGGCACAGCGATTGCCGCATCCGCCCGAGCTCGATCAGGTCGCTGCGCGGTGCGCGGCCGAACACGAAGCCGAGATCGACATCGTTGTGGCCGACCTTCTCGGCCACGTCCCGCGAGCCCACCATCGTCATCGAGATCGAAATGCCCGGATATTGGCCGGCAAGGTCGACGGCGAAATTCGACAGGAAGCTCATCAGCATGCCCTCGACGGTGGCGATCCTGACCTGCCCACGCCGTGAGCTGTCGAATTCCTGCACCTTGACGCGGATGCCGTCGAGCTGATTGCGGTTCTCGACCGCGTAGCGATAGAGCAGGTGACCGGCGCCGGTGAGCTGCATCCCGCGTGGGCCGCGCTCGAACAGCTTCACCGAAAGCTCCTCCTCGATCGCCTGCATTTGCCGGCTGATCGCGCTCGGCGCGATCCGCAGCGAAGCCGCCGCCTGCTTGATCGAGCCGCATTGCGTGACCTCGCGGAAATATCGGATGGCGGCTGACTCGATCATGTGGATTGATCCTCCCCTTGCGGCCTGCCCAACAACGCGGCAGGCACTGACCAGGGGTCGAATTATTCGACCTCAGACCTCTAATTTCAATGCTTTTATTCGAATGCGGGATTTGCCATCATTTTCCATCCCGGCAGGTAGTGGTGGAGAATTGTTCTATGAATAAGTCTTGGGTCGCTCGTTACGCGCGTCTTGCAGCCCCGCTATGGGTGGCAGCGGTTCTCTGCGGCACGCTGGCGTCCAACGCGTCGGCCGAGGACGTCATCCGTTTCGGCGCCCCGCTGCCGATCACCGGCCCGCTCGCGCCAGAAGCGATCAAGCAGCAGCAGGGTTATGACCTCTGGGCCGAGGAGGCGAACAAGGCCGGCGGCATTTCCGTCGGCGGCAAGAAATACAAGGTCGAGATCGTCTACGCCGACTATCAGTCGAACACGCCGCGCGCGGTGCAGGCGACCGAGCAGATGATCACCCAGGGCAATGTCAACTTCATGTTCGGCGCCTTCGGCTCCGGCGCGGCCAAGGCGGCCAGCACCGTATCCGAGAAGTACAAGGTGCCGACGCTGGCGGCGACTGCATCCTCGGTCCAGGTCTACGACCAGGGCTACAAATATCTGTTCGGCACCTTCACGCCGAACGACACGCTGACGACACCGCTGACCCAGATCATCAAGGCCAAGGTGCCCGAGGTGAAGAAGGTCGCCATCCTCGCGCGCAACGATCTGTTCCCTCTCGCGATCGCGCAGGAAATGGAGAAGTCGGCGAAGGCGAACGGCTTCGACCTCGTCTATTTCGAGAAATATGCGATCGGCACGCTCGATCACTCGGCGGCATTGTCGCAGATCAAGTCGCTGGCGCCGCAATGGATCTTCGTCACCGGTTACATCAACGACCTGCTCCTGGTGCGCAAACAGATGGCAGACCAGGAGATGAAGGCGCCGGTCGTCACCATGATCGCCGGTCCCGCCTACCAGGAATTCATCGAGTCCGGTGGCAAGACCGCCGAGAACATCACCAGCGCCTCCTGGTGGCATCCGGCCGCGCGATATGAGGGCAAGGACATCTTCGGCGCGACCGAGAATTTCGTGAAGCTGTTCAAGGCCAAGTACAAGAGCGAGCCGGACTATGGCCAGGCGTCGGCGGCGTTGTGCGGCGCGCTGTTCCAGATGGCGATCGAAAAGGCCGGCTCGCTCGATCGCGACAAGGTACGCGATGAACTCGCCAAGCTCGACGTGGTGACTTTCTTCGGCCCCGTCAGGTTTGGTGCCAACGGCCAGATCAACTCGCTCGACCCGCCGGTCTTCCAGATCCAGGGCGCCAAGCCCGTGGTGCTGTTCCCGGAAGCCATCAAGCAGGGCGACCTCAAGGTCGGCGTCAATTGATGACCACCGTCATTTAGCTCGATTAGGCATCCCTCATGCACGCAGCCCAGATACTGGTGAACGCCGTCGTTCTCGGCTGCCTTTATGCCTGCATCGCGATCGGCTTCTCGCTGGTCTGGGGCGTGCTCAACGTCATCAACCTGATCCACGGCTCCTTCATCGTGCTCGGCGCTTATCTCGCCTACGGGCTCTACAACGCGCTGCACGTCTCGCCCTGGTACTCGGTCGCGGTCGCTGCGCCGCTGTTCTTCGTGCTCGGCTACCTCCTGCAGCGGCTGTTGCTCAACCGCGTGATCACCGCCCCCGTGCTGGTGACGCTGACGATGACGTTCGGGCTCGACCTGATCCTGAACAACGCGATGATCTATTTCTTCAAGGCTGACTACCGCAAGCTGACGCTGACGCCGTCGCTCGGCTCGGTGTCGATCTTCGATGTGGTGGTTCCGGTCGATCGTCTGATCGCGACGGTCTCCGCGCTGGCGCTGACCGGATTGCTCTATCTCCTGCTGCGACGCTCGCGCGTCGGGCGCGCCATTGTCGCGGTGCGTCTCGACCGCGACGCGGCGGTGTTGATGGGCGTCGACGTCAAGTCGATCTACGCGGTTGCGTTCGGCCTCGGCGCAGCACTCGCCGGCTGCGCCGGCGTGCTGATGGCGCTGATCTTTCCGATCTCGCCGTTGACCTCGTCGGGCTATCTCGGAAAAGCCTTCGTGGTCTGCGTGCTCGGCGGCCTCGGCAGCGTCTCGGGCGCGCTCGCGGGCGGGCTGCTGCTGGCGCTGGTCGAAGGGATCGGCTCGACGTTCTTCGGCCCGGCTCACGCGACTACGCTGTCCTTCATCCTGCTCATCGTCTTCCTGATCCTGCGCCCGCAGGGGCTCCTTGGCCGGAAGGGTTTTGAATGACGAAGTCGAATATCGCTCTGCTTGTCCTGCTCGCGGTTGTCGCATCGCTGCCGCTGTTTGGCGGCGCCTATGCGCTGCGGCTCGGCACCATCGCCTGCATGTATGCGATCCTCGCGCTGTCCTGGAACGTGGTCGGCGGCTTTGCCGGCTATCCCTCGTTTGCGACCGCCGCCTTCTTCGGCTTCGGCGCCTACACCACGGGCGTGCTGCTGGGCAAGGGATTGCCGCTCTGGCTTGGCGTCGTCATCTCCGCGGTCGCCGCCTTGTTGATCACGGCGGCACTTGGCGCGGCTCTGCTGCGCCTGCGGGGACATTACTTTGCGATCGCAAGCCTCTCGCTGGTCGAGGTGCTGCGCGAGCTCGTCAATAATGCCACCGATCTCACCGGCGGCGGCATGGGCCTCAACATCCCCCTGGTGTCCGGCTCCGGCGTGCTCGCGGAAGCGATGTTCTTCTTCTACGCGATGTGGATCCTGCTGCTGCTCACCGCGCTGATGGTGATGGCCGTCGCCGGCTCGAAGCTCGGCTTCGGGCTCGCCTGCATCCGCCAGAACGAGACCGCCTCCAGCATGGTCGGCCTCAACACCACTCTTTACAAGAGCATCGCCTTCGGCCTGTCGGCCTGTTTCGTCAGTGCCGCCGGCGGTGTCTATGCCGCCTGGGTGCACTATATCGATCCGTCCGATGTCTTCGACATCCTCTATTCGGTGAAACCGATCGTGATGGCGCTGATGGGCGGCCTCGGCTCGCCGCTCGGCGTTGCCTGCGGCGCATTCCTCTATCTCGGATTAGAGGAGGTGGTCTGGCGCAACTACATCCAGATCCACACCGGCGTGCTCGGGCTGATCATCGTCCTCTTGCTGCTGTTCCTGCCGCATGGCCTGATCTCATTGCGGCCATCCAACCTTTGGCGACGGGTCAAGCATGTCTGAGATCCTTCGCCTCGAAAATGTATCAAGGCATTTCAGCGGCCTGCAGGCGCTGCGCGACGTCACGCTCACCGTCAACAGAGGCGAGGTGCTCGGCCTGATCGGACCAAACGGCGCCGGCAAGACCACCCTGGTCAACACCATCTGCGGCGTCACGCCGGCCAATTCGGGGAAGATCGCTTTCGACGGCAATGACATTACGCGCATCAGGACCTATCAGGCGGCGCGGCTCGGCCTGTCGCGCACCTTCCAGATCGTGCAGCCATTTGCCGAATTCACCGCGCTCGACAATGTCGCCGCCGCCGCGCTGTTCTCGCAGCCGGGTCAAAGCCTGAAGGTGGCGCGCGAGCAGGCAATGGCCCATCTGGTCTATGTCGGCCTCGAGTTGCAGGCCAATCACCCTGCTGCGACGCTGACGCTCGCCATGCGCAAGCGGCTGGAGCTTGCGAAAGCGCTGGCGATGAATCCGAAACTGCTGTTCCTCGACGAGGTCAATGCTGGTCTCAACAGCGCCGAGGTCGAGCGCGCGACCAAGCTGATCCATGAGCTTGCCGCCAGCGGCATCACCATCGTGATGATCGAGCACCTGATGAAGGTGGTGCTCAATGTCTGCACGCGCATCGCGGTGCTGCACAACGGTGCGCTGATCGCCGATGGCGCGCCGCGCGAGGTGATCGAGAATCCCGCTGTTGTCGAGGCCTATCTCGGCCAGCAATATGCCAAACGGAATGCCGCCCGTGGCTAGCTCCCTGATCCTCGAACTGAAAGGGCTGTGCGCCGGCTATGGCGAGATCCAGGTGCTGTGGGGCATCGATCTCGACGTTCGCCGCGGCGAGATCACCGCGTTGATCGGCTCCAACGGCGCCGGCAAGACCACGCTGATGCGGGCATTGTCGGGCCTGATCCCGACCACGGCGGGCAGTTATTTCTCGGAAGGCCGCGATCTCACCGGCGACACCGCCGCCGGGATCCTCGCCCACGGTATCGTGCATGTGCCGGAGGGGAGGCGGCTGTTCGGCGCGATGAGTGTCGAGGAGAACCTGCTGATGGGCGCCTATTTGCGCGACGCCGGCCGCGCCGAGATCAATCGCGACCTCGATCAGGTCTATGCCACGTTTCCGAAGCTGCGCGAGCGGCGGCGGCAGGCGGCGGCGACCTTGTCCGGCGGCGAGCAGCAGATGTGCGCGATCGGCCGCGGCCTGATGAGCGCGCCGCTGCTCTTGATGATCGACGAGCTTTCGCTCGGGCTTTCGCCCTTGCTGGTCGAACAGCTCGTGGCGGCGCTGCGCGAACTCAACGCCGGCGGCACGTCGATCCTGCTGGTGGAGCAGGACGTCACCATCGCGCTCGATCTCTGCCACCGCGCCTTTGTCATGGACATGGGCCGTATCGTGCGCAGCGGTTCGGGAAGCGAACTGCTCGCCGATCCGATCGTCCGCGATGCCTATCTCGGCGTTCTCCACGAATGACCGAACCCGGGCTTTTCTAGCCCCTTTACGTTGCAAAGAGGTGTCATGATTACGACCATCAAGGTTCAAGACGGCGGTTACCGCTTCATGCCGGGCGTCAGCCAGTATTCCTGCGGGATCGGCGCGCTGCCCGGTTTCACCATCGAGCGCGTCCGTTTTGCCGATCCGGTGCCGCTGAAGGCGGGCTTTGTGCGGATCGCCGAAATCCTCAAGAATGCCGGCCGTCCTCTCACGGCGTTCGGCGCCTGCGAATTGCGCTCGCCCGCACCGTTCACCGAAGAGGGCTTTCGCGCCTTCAACGAGATCTATATCAAGACTTTGATCGAATGGGGCGTCATGAAGGACGGCGTCAATCCGGTGGCGCGCAGCAATGTGTGCCCGAAGATCGATCCGCCGTCCGAGCCTTGCTTCCACGCCTTTTCCTATGCGGTACCGGCGCCGCAGGCTGCGCCGTCCTTCGTCGTCGCCGGCAGCGGCGAATCGGCCGAAGGCAAGGCGAACTATCGCGATCACATCATCAGCCCGGGCGACGTCAGTCCGTCGGGCATGCTTGCCAAGGCAAAATGGGTGCTGGACGAGATGGAACGCCGCATGAGCGCGTTCGGCGGCACCTGGAAACAGACCACCGGCGTGCAGCTTTACACCGTGCAGGACGTCTATTCGATCCTGGAAAGCGAGCTCGGCCGCCGTGGCGTGTTCAGGAACGGCCTGACCTGGCATTTCAACCGCCCGCCGGTGGTCGGTCTCGACTACGAGATGGATTGCCGCTGCGTTCAGATCGAAAAGGTGATCGCGGTGGGATGACGCCTTCTCGCCGCCTTTTGCGAGGAGCCACGGGAGAGAGGTGAGGCGCAGCTCACCTCTCGATCTCGCATCACCGCGCCAACTCGCATCAAAAGCGCGTGTTGGCGCGCGTTCAACCGAGCCGCTTCCTTGACAGGTCAGGAGCCAAACCGTTTCTTTGCTACTCTCGATCTGGCCCGGCTGGGACGTCAATGCAAAGCGAAGCGGCAGTCATCAGGCGGCGTGATCTTTTCTCGTTGATCGGCGCGATGGCCGGCAGCGCGGCGATGTATCACGCGATGACCAGCCTCGGCTTCGCCTCCGAGTCGAACTACAAGGGGCCGGTGAGGCTCGAAGGCGACCCGAAGGGCGCATCCGTCCTGATCCTCGGCGCGGGACTTGCCGGCATGAGCGCGGCGCTGGAGTTGCGCAAGGCGGGCTACAAGGTCCAGATCCTCGAATTCAACAACAGGGCAGGCGGCCGCAACTGGACGCTGCGCGGCGGCGACACGTTCGTCGAACTCGGCGGCTACAAGCAGACCTGCGAATTCGATCACGGTCTCTACGTCAACCCGGGCCCGTGGCGGATTCCCTACCACCATCGTGCATTGCTCGATTATTGCAGGCGGCTCGGGGTTGCGCTCGAACCCTTCATTCAGTTGAACCACAATGCTTATCTCCACGCCTCGCGAGCGTTCGGCGGCGAGCCGCAAAAAATCCGCGCGATCAAGGCGGATTTCCAGGGCCAGGTTTCCGAACTGCTCGCGAAAGTGACCCAGCAGGGCAAGCTCGACGAAGCGGTGTCCAAGGAAGATCAGGAGATCCTGCTGCAGGCGCTGCGCTCCTGGGGCGCACTCGATTCCGATTACAGGTACAATGCCAATCTCCTCTCGGCCGAGTTTCGCGGCTATGCGCGCGAGCCCGGCGGGGGCTTGAGTTCCGCACCGCTGCCGAGCGATCCCGTCACCTTGTCGGATCTCTTGCGATCACGCGTCTGGCGCTACTTGCAGAGTTTTGCGCGCTACAATTTCCAGACGACGATGTTCCAGCCGGTCGGCGGCATGGACATGATCGGCAAGGCCTTTGCAAAAGAGGTCGGCGACCTCATCCGCTATAACGCCAAGGTGACGCAGATCCAGCAGAACGACCGCGGCGTCACGGTGAGCTATGTCGACACGACAAATCCGTCGACGGTGCTGCACGCAAAAGCGGATTGGTGCATCTGCACGATCCCGTTGTCGATCCTGAGCCAGATCCCGATCGACGTCGGCAGCCGCATGGAGGCCGCGATCGACGCCGTTTCCTATGCCGGCGCGGTCAAGATCGGCCTGCAGTTCAAGCGCCGCTTCTGGGAGGAAGACGAGGCGATCTATGGCGGCATCACCTATACCGACCTGCCGATCCGGCAGATCGCCTATCCCAATGAAGGCTTCAATCGCGCCGGACGCGGCGTGCTGCTCGGCGCCTATCTGTTCGAGGGTGCGAATGCCTATGAGTTCACCGCGATGACGCCGGCGGAGCGGATCGCAAGCGCCCTGGAATTCGGTTCCATGATCCATCCGCAATACAAACAGGAGTTTGAGAACGGCGTTGCGGTCGCCTGGCACCGCGTGCCCTTCACTCTCGGCTGCAGCGGCGAATGGACCGACGAGGGCAGGGTGAAGCACTACAAGAACCTGTGCCAGATCGACGGTCGGATCGTGCTGGCCGGCGAGCATGCATCCGATCTGCCGGCCTGGCAGGAGGGGGCGATCCTGTCTTCGCTCGACGCCATCGCGCGATTGCACGAGCGGGTGGTGAAAACATGAGGCCGACGAAAGCCCATTTCGTTGCGTCAGGCGCTGGCGCCGTACTGCTCGCGTTCCTCCCTGCGGCCGCGGACTTCGCGCAGGACAACCCCGCCACGCGCCCGACCTTCAGCTCGGGTTACCGCTTCGTCGAAATGGCCGGAGAGGAACTGTTTGCCAATGTCTGCCAGGGCTGCCACATGCCCGATGCCTCGGGCGCCGCGGGCGCCGGCGCCTATCCCTCGCTGATTGCCAACCGGAATCTTGCGACCTCCAGCTATGCCGTCCATCTCGTCGTCAACGGCCGGCGCGGCATGCCGGCCTTCGGCGACATGATGACCGATGGTCAAGTCGCCGCGGTTGTGAATTATCTCAGGACGCATTTCGGCAACAGCTACACGGACGCGGTGACGGCCAGGGAAGTCGCGGAAGCGCGCCGGTGAAGCACTGTTAAACGGGGGATCAGATGAAATTTCGCACGATGCTGCCGATTGTCCTGCTCGCGGCGATGGCTTCCGCGCCCGCGCAGGCCGAGATCGTCCGGCATCCAATTCCGAATTCGACATTTCCGATCGCGCAATCTGTGCAGGTCACCGGCAACGCCACGATCTATTATGTCAGCGGCCAGGTGCCGCCGGTGATCAACAAGGACGCCGATCCTTCGAGCCGGGACGCCTATGGCGACACCAAGACCCAGACCGTCGGCGTGCTCAACCGGATCAAGGGCATCCTTGACGGGCTCGGCCTCGGCATGGGCGATGTCATCAAGATGCAGGTGTTCCTGGTGCACAGCCCGAACGCGCCGATGGACTTCAAGGCCTTCATGGAAGGCTATACCCAGTTCTTCGGCGGCAGCCAGCCGAACCTGCCGGCGCGCTCAGTGGTTGGCGTCGCCTCGCTTGCCAATCCTGGCTTCCTGGTCGAGATCGAGGTGGTTGCGGCGAAGGACACTAAGTAATTCACGGCTGGGCGATTCACTCGCCCGGAACAAGGCTCCCGAGCGGCGGCCGCGAGAGACGCCGGTGCCTTCGCCGCGAAAGATACAGCAAAAAGCCGGTGACCACGAACAGCGGCATCAGCGCGGCGGCGAGCATGAATAGCAGCTTGCCCGGCCAGCCAAAGATGCTGCCGCGATGAATATCCAAGACGCTCGAAAGCATCCGCTCGCCGACGGGCTTGTCCGCGTAGATCTCCGATGACACTAGCCGGCCAGTGATGGCGTCGATGCGGAATTCGTCGCGCGCGCCCGGATGCGACGCATCGCGCGCCCAGGACCGCACCCGCACGACAGTGCCTGCATCAGGCGGCGCGAGTAGCGCCGTCGCGAAGCGGCTGCCTTGTTCGTGCAGGAATGTCGACCATACGCGATCGAGCGCAAGCGGCTTGGTCTCGGCTGCGCTGACGTCTCGCGCCGGCTTGGGCTTCATCGGTGCGGCGGCAGTCGAAGGACGCGACAGCAGCCAGGTGGCGCCGCTCTTGTACCAGTCGAACGAATACCACAGGCCGGTGAGCACCATCACGAGGTAGATCGGCAGCACCCAGGTTCCAACGACGGCATGGAGCGACCTGTGGAAGCCGCGGCCGCGCAATGCCAGGTTCGGCTTCAGCCACATCTTCACGCTGCGAGCGCGATGGGGCCATCGCAGCACGATCCCGGAGATCAGCATTGCGATCACGCCGATGGCAGCCACGCCTGTGATCGGCCGGCCATAGCCCTTGGCATCGCCCGGCAACAGCAGCCAGCGATGCAGCCTGCGGACGGTGGCGAAAAACTCCTCGCCCCGCGGCGAGCCGAGCACACGCCCATCATAGGGATCGACATAGATCGAGGAAGGCCGCGAGCCATCCGCGCTGCGGGCAAACCGGATCCGCACCGCCGCGGACGGGTCACTGGCCATCGTCACGGACGCAACTTTGCCAGAGTCGGGATTGGCCTGCAGTCGCGCGATCAACTGGTCCGGCGTCAGCGTCGGAACCGCGCGAGCCTCGACCCGCGTGATCGCCGTATTCAGGCTGGCCTGGATTTCATCCTCGAAGCTCATGATCGCGCCGGTTACTCCGACCACGGCCAGCACCAGCGACAGCGCAAGGCCAATGACGGAGTGGACCTGCAACAGGGCGGCCTTGATCGAATGCTTGCTCATAAATTGGAAGGAACAGGTGGCGGGATCAGCGTCGAAATCGGCGAGGCCTGGTGATCACCGCCCACTCAACAGCGTTACCGGAACGATACCGAAAAGATATTCGCCCCGCCACCCAAGCAAGGCATACACAGTTTGTAATAGTTCTATGTTGTGTGCCGACGCGCGATTGAGCACGCACGCCAATGTTTGCCGCGAAGAATAATGTCGTGTTCGTGCGCTATATGACAATTTTGTTTTCACCTTCCGATCCGGCGGTCGCGGCGTTTTCGGCCAGGGCGCTCACTCGTCGAAGTCGACTTTCTTGACCAGAGCAACCGCAGCCTGCTGATGCGCGGCAATGCGATCGATCGGCACCGCATCGGGGCTGAACGATCCGATTTCCTCGAGGATCGGATCGCGGTCCGCCGAGGCGAGCACGGGATATTCCAGTTCGGCCGCCGCATAGATTCCTTGTGCCGTCGGCGTCACAAGGAACTCGATGAATTTCAGCGCGGCGGCCATGTGGGGCGCATGCTTCGCAATGGCTGCGCCCGTCAGATTGACATGGCTGTCGCCGCCATTGAACATCGTCGGGACGGCCTTGACGGTTCGGGCCCATCCGCGCCAGTCGTCGCCTTCCCGCCCGTCCCGCAATTGCGCCAGTGCCACGGTATTGGCGATGCCGATCTCGCACGTTCCTTGTGCGATCTCTCGGATCACGTCACTGTCCTTGCCAGCCGGCTTGTGGACCAAATTATTCTTCAGGCCCTTGAGCCAGGCCTCTGTCGGTCCTTCTCCGTGATGAACGAGGTAGGCAGCGATCAGCGCGATGTTGTTCTGGTGCAGTGGCGAGCGCATGCATAGTTTGCCGCGCCATTTCGGATCGGCGAGGTCTTCATAGTCGATTGCGGCGAGCGGGCTGTCCCCGCGGGCGATCACGACGCGTGGCCGGATGGAGAGGGTGATCCATTGCGAAGACGCGCCACGCAGGTTCGGCGGCGCGGCTCGCTCGAGCAGCGGCGACGCCAAAGCCTGCGTCAAACCCTGGTTTGAGAGCTGGGTGGTCTTGTCCAGTCCGATCGTGATCAGCACGTCCGCCGGCGACGCGTCACCTTCCGACGTCAGGCGCTTGACCAGGCTGTCTTCAACAAAGACAGGATTGACCTTGATGCCGCTGGTTTCCGTGAAAGCTGATATCACCGGCTCGATCAGATTTATCTCTCTGGTCGAGTAAAGCGTGATCTCATCGGCGCGGCCTGCCGCCATGCCAGCAACGAAGGCGGAGGCCAGCGCAACCAGTAGCCCGGTGACTTTCCGCGCGATGCTCATGCCTAAAACTTGACCGTTGCCGACAGCGAGACACGGCGTGCGTCGCCGAGAGCAACCGCCAGGTTGCTCACGGCCGACGGATAGTAGACAGTGTCGAACAGGTTCTTGACGTTCAGTTGGTAGATGACCGGCAGATTGTCGTATTTGGTCTCATAGCTCGCGAATACGTCCGCGACGACATAGGACGGCAGCACGAACGTGTTCGCCGCGTCGCCAGGCCGGTCGCCGACATAATGCGCTCCGCCGCCCAGCCGGAGCCGGCCCGGAAGGGCGGTGCTGAAGTCGTAGACCAGGTAAAGCGAAGCCGTGTTCAGGGCGACATTCTGCAGCGCCATGCCGGCCAGCGTCGGATCTTCGATCACCCGCGCGTCGGTGTAGCCATAGCTCCCGATCATGCTCCAGTTGTCAGTCAGCCTTCCGGTGACGTCGATTTCGATGCCGCGTGAGCGGACCTTGCCGGCGGTGCGGAATTCAACGATGCCGGTGGCGCTGTTGAGCTGCGATACCAGCACGTTCGTCTTGTCGATATCGTAGAACGCGACTGTTCCCGAGAGCCGCTTGTTGATGTCGAACTTGGCGCCGGTTTCCCACGAGACGCCCTCTTCGGGCGCGATATTGGAGCCGATCACCACGCCGCCGGTGAGCGGCGCGATGGTCGAGGTCGGCTTCAGCGATTGCGTATAGCTCGCGTAAAGGGACAGCTCGTCGGTGAGCTTGAGGATGGCGCCCCCGAGCGGGAGCACCTTGTCACCGGACAGATCGGTGTTGGCTTTGAATGGGCGTCCGCGCCCGGCCAACTGGTCGAAATCCATGTAGCGTACGCCGGCGACCACCGCGACCCGATCCGTGACATGCAACGTGTCCTGGAAGAACAGGGAGTATTGGCCAAGCTTGTCGGTCTGGTCGCTATCGCTGGCGGAGACCGTCGTGCCCGGGAAGACCAGCCCATAGGCGGGATCATAGAAATTGAACGAGCGTGTCGACTGCCGGATCAGGTTCTTGCGGTAGATCGTGCGATACTGGCCATCGCCGCCGAACAGCACATCGTTGCGCATGCCGCCGATCCAGAAGCCGCCCTGCAGGTAGGACGTTCCGTAGCTCACATTGCTGAGCGAACCCTGCGTGCCGTCATTGCTGCGCGTCTCGATGCCGGTTCTGGCATTGACGCCGGTGATGCGGAGCTGGTTGGCGCTGAATGTCTCGGTGTTGTAGCTGTAGGCCGCGTAGAGCTTCCAGTCCTCGTTCAGCCGTTGCTCGACCGAGGCCTGCATCAGGTCGGATGTTCCCCACATGTTGTTGAAGGGCTCATCGAGCCGGCGCGTCGCGGGAATGGCCAATGGCGCCTTGGTGATCGGATCGAATGCCGTGCCGCGGTCGAACGGGTAGATGAAATCGCGATGCTCGTAATTGAGCTGGACCGTGGTCGTGTCGCCGTACCATGCCAGTGACGGCGCAAGCAGCGTTTCGCGGTGTCGCCCGAAATTGCGCCAATAGTCCTCGTTGACGCCATAGCCGATGAAGCGATAGGCGAGACCGCCCTGGCCGATCGGCCCGGTGATGTCGAAGGTCGCATCGGCGCCGTTCTTGCTGTTGCCGTAGGTCGAGCCGAGCACGGTGATCGATCCGTGCTGATAGAGTTCCGGGCGCTTGCTGATCGTGTTGACGATGCCGCCGGGATCCATGATGCCGTACAGCAGCGACGCGGGTCCCTTCAGCACCTCGACGCTTTCGATGGCGGGGTTGAGGCTGCGGCCCTGCACCAGCGGCATTCCGTTGCGCATGATCGAGCCGTCGCGATTATCGCCGAATCCGCGCCTGATGACGGCATCCTGAGTGCCGGCGAGCGTATTGGTCTGGGTGATGCCGCTGACATTGACCAGGGCGTCGTCGATATTGCGCGGCAGTTGGTCTTTCAGCACCTGCTCAGGCACGACGTTGACGACTTGCGAGGTGTCGAGCGGCGAAGCGCCGGTGCGCAGCGTGGTCGAGCTGGGCATGGCGCGATAGCCGAGCTTGGCTTGGTACAGCGCCGCCGCTGCCGTCGCGGCGCGCTCGGACGGCGTAGGCTCCGCAGGCGTCACATTTCGGTTACGTTGAGGCGCCGCCGCTGCCTGGGTCCGACGCGCGGAGGGGGCCGCCGGGCGCGCCGGCTTGCGCTTCTGCGTTGGCGACTCCACTGTCACAGCCGGCAAGGTCACGCTCGATTGTGCCCGTGCGATCGTCACGGAAGAGGAGCAACCAGCCAGCAAGGCGACGGTGCCGATGAAAAAATGCGCGCGGCTGACGCCGGCTCGGTTTGGATGGTCTCCCACGAGACGGCAAACAGCACTGACTTTCACTTCGATTCACTTCCAGGACGAAATTAGCGCAGTGCCTTTAGCAGCCGCTGCGAACAGAAAGAACAGCGCTGGAATTGAATCGCTCTAAGAACGTACTTCGCACGAATGATTTGCAGATCCGTCAGGCGATACAGCGAATGCCTCTCGCCGCATCGAGCAGCTTCTTCAATTTGTAGCGAAGGAGCAGTGGAATGCTTGACAGTTGATTCCGAATAGGCCTCGCCGCCATCAGGCCTTGCATCTTGCAAAACCTCAGCGTCCCTGTCTGAATGTCGCACAACTGGGGCGAGTGGAATCGGAGACCCGAGATGGTTGAAAACGTCAGACCAAGGCTTTCAATCCTGCTGTCGACCGTACTTGCAGCGGCTCTGCTGGGAAGTCCTGCAGCCGCTGCGGAAGGGCTGAGCCCGGAGCGGCAGTTCGCGCGCGACATCTATCAGGAGCTGATCGAGATCGACACCGTCACCGCGACCGGCGACACGGCCAAGGCGGCGGAGGCGATGGCGGCCCGGTTGCGCGCCGCCGGCTTTCCGGAGAGCGATGTTCAGGTGTTCTCGCCGGCACCGCGCAAGGGAAATCTGGTGGCACGGCTGCGCGGCAGCGGCGCGCGCAAGCCGATCCTCCTGCTTGCTCACATCGACGTGGTCCCGGCCAATCGCGAGGACTGGTCGGTCGATCCGTTCAAGCTGACCGAGCAGGACGGCTATTTCTATGCCCGCGGCAGCGGCGACGACAAATACATGGCCGCGGCCTTCGTCACCAACCTCATCAGATACAAGAAAGAGGCTTACAAGCCAGACCGCGATATCATCCTGGCGCTGGAGACGGATGAAGAAATCCTGGACGCTAACGGCCTCGGCGTCCAATGGCTCTTGAAGAACCATCGCGACCTGATCGATGCCGAATTCGCGCTCAACGAAGGCGGCGGCGTCGGTCTGAAGGACGGCAAGCCGATCCGAAACAGCGTGCAGACCTCCGAAAAGGTCTCGTTGAGCTACCTGCTCGAAGTCAAGAACAAAGGCGGCCACAGCTCGGTACCGGTCAAGGACAACGCGATCTATCGCCTCGCCGAGGGACTGGTTCGCCTCTCGAAGTTCAGTTTCCCGATCAACTTGAACGAGACCACCCGGGCCTATTTCGAGCGCACGGCACAGTTCGAGAGCGAGCAGACGGCGTCCGACATCCGCGCCGTGCTGTCGGACAAGCCCGACCCCGCTGCGATGTCGTTTGTCCGGCTTGCGGCCAATCCTGCCTATAACGCCCAGCTCCGCACCACCTGCGTCGCGACGATGCTCGAGGGAGGACATGCCGTGAACGCGTTGCCGCAGCTTGCGACCGCCAAGGTGAACTGCCGCATCATGCCGGGCGAGCCGGTCAACGGTGTCAAGGCGACGCTGGAGCGCGTGCTTGCGGACGATCAAATCCAGGTCACTCAAATGGGCCAGCCCGTGTTGAGCGCGCCGTCGGCCCTGCACGAGGAGATCATGGGCGCAATCGATAAACTGTCGTACGAATTCTGGCCGACGGCGGCGGTGATCCCGACCATGAGCACCGGCGCCACCGACGGCAGCTATCTGCGCAACGCGGGAATCCCGACCTACGGCCATTCCGGCCTTGCCGCCGATATCAGCGACATCCGCGCCCACGGCAAGGATGAACGGATTCTGGTGAAATCATTCTACGAAGGCGAGGACTATCTCTATCGCCTGGTGAAGACGCTCGCCGGTGGGACGTGAAACCGTTGGGTGGGCAAGGGCGCGCAGCGCCGTGACCACCATCTTTCTGCGTCGCCCAATGTTTATGCATGCGGTGAGAAGAATGAGCAGGGATTAGCTGCATTTCATGCAGTTCTGGCTGTCTTCGGGCTCGCCGACTTTTGACTGGCATTGTTAGACTACGGATAGTCTCATCTCCTGTTTCGAGCCGATGCGGATGCGTTCGTCGAACGAGCCTTTATGAAGCCTGCTCCCTTCAAATACATCGCTGCTTCATCGCTGGATCACGCGCTCACGCTCAAGGCCGAACATGGCGATGAGGCGAGATTCCTGGCCGGCGGCCAGAGCCTGGTCCCGGCGATGAACTTCCGTTTGGCGCGACCGGCGGTCGTGATCGATATCAACGGTCTGGATGAGGTGGCCGGCATCGATCACGGCTCAACTATTCGTGTCGGCGCGCTGACGCGCTATTGCGCGCTCGAACGGGATAGCGAGTTCCTCGGCTGCTGTGCGCTGTTCGCCGATGCGCTGCCGCATATTGCGCATCCGCAGATCCGCAACCGCGGCACGATCGGGGGCAATCTCTCGCATGCCGATCCGGCGTCCGAGCTTCCCGCGATTGCGGTGGCGATGGAGGCGCGGATGCGACTGAAATCGGCCCGCGGCGAGCGGGTGCTTGCAGCCTCGGAGTTCTTTCAAGGATCGCTCACCACGGACCTTGCCGCCGACGAGATGCTGGTCGATGTCGAGTTTCCGGCATTGCCGCCGCGCGGCGGCGTGTGCTTCATGGAAATGGCGCGGCGCCGAGGCGATTTTGCCATCGCCGGCGTGGCCGTCATCGTGACACTGGATATGGAAGGCCGCTGCAGCAAGGTCCGGCTCGCGCTGTGCGGCGTCGGCGACACGCCGGTCGATGCCAGCGAGGCTGCCGCGCCTCTGGTCGGTCAGGCTTGCGCCGATGAGCCGATCAAGGCGGCCGCTGCCGCCATACAGGCAACGATCGAGCCCGCCGGCAATGTCCACGCCAGCGCCGATTATCAGCGGCATCTCGCCGGCGTGCTGGCGCAGCGCGCGATCCGCACGGCCTATCAGCGGGCGGTTCATGCAGCCTGACCGTCACGAGATCAGCATCTCCGTCAACGGGACGGCTTATCGACGCAGCGTCGAGTCGCGGACGCTGCTGAGCGATTTCCTCCGCCACGATCTGTTGCTGGCGGGCACCCATGTCGGCTGCGAGCATGGCGTCTGCGGCGCCTGCACGGTCCTGCTCGATGGCGCGCCGATCCGCTCCTGCCTGATGCTTGCAGTGCAGGCCAATGGGCATGAACTCTCCACGATCGAAGGTCTCGCCTCCGATAGCGGCGAGCTGAGTCCGGTGCAGAGGGCGATGCATGAGCATCACGGCCTGCAATGTGGTTATTGCACGCCGGGCATCCTGATGACGATGACGGCGTTCCTGAAGCAGAACCCGTCGCCGTCGGAAGAAAAGGTGCGCGAGGCGCTGTCCGGCAATCTCTGTCGCTGCACCGGTTATCAGCACATCGTTGACGCCGTTATGGCCGCGGCCCAGGCGATGCGGGCGGCCGCGCCATGACCACACGGTTTTTCGGCGCCCCCGTGAAGCGCAATGAGGATCGCAAGCTCCTCACCGGGCAGGCGCTGTTCATCGACGACGTCGAGCTGCCGGGCATGCTGCACGCGGCTTTCCTGCGCAGCCACGCCGCGCACGCGCGCATCAAGCGCATCGATGTTTCCCGCGCGCTGCAGCGCCCGGGCGTCGTGGCGGTCTACACCGCCGACGATTACGGCGCCTATTGGCAGCCCGGTCCGCTCCTGGTGCCGCCGCCGCCGATCCCGCGAAGTATCTTCAACCTGCGCACGCAAGTGCCGCTCGCGAAGGACAAGGTCCGGCATGTCGGCGAGCCCTTGGCCGTCGTCGTGGCCGAAAGCCGCTACATCGCCGAGGATGCGCTCGACGATATCGACGTCGATCTCGAGCCGCTGCCGGCCGTCATCGATCTTGAAGCCGCGCTACGCCCCGGTTCAGCCCTGGTGCATGACGACCTCGGCTCGAACGTCTCCGCGCATGTGCATCAGAGCAAGGGAGACTATCGCGCCGCGGCTGCGAAAGCGCATCTGGTGATCAAGCGCCGCTTCGCCTACGAGCACGGCATTGCCTCGACCATCGAGACGCGCGGCGTCGTCGCGCATTGGGAAGCGCGCAGCCAGCATATGACGATCTGGGACACGACCCAGGCGCCGGTGTTCGTCCGCAACGGCCTCGCCGCCGTGCTCGGCCTCGGCGAGCGGCAGGTGCGGGTGATCGCACCCTTCGTCGGCGGCGGCTTCGGGCCGAAGATCATGATGTTCTACCCGGAAGAGGTGGCGCTGCCCTGGATCTCGATGCGACTCAATCGTCCGGTGAAATGGATCGAGGATCGGCTAGAGCATTTCTTTGCCACCACGCATGAGCGCGGCCAGATCCATGACGCGGAGATCGCGGTAACGCGCGACGGCCGCATCCTCGGCGTCAAGGACGTGTTCCTGCACGACGGCGGCGCTTATGATCCCTACGGGTTGACGGTGCCGATCAACAGCCAGTGCACCTTGCTCGGGCCGTACGTCGTGCCGTCCTACGATTCGACCTTCACCGCCGTCTTCACCAATCTGCCGATCGTGACGCCCTATCGCGGCGCGGGACGGCAGCATGGCGTGTTCGTGATGGAGCGGCTGCTCGATCTTGCCGCGCACGAGCTGAACATCGATCCCGCCGAGATCCGACGGCGCAATCTCATTCCGGCCGACGCGTTCCCTTACAAGAACGGGATCATCTACCAGGACTTTTCCCAGCTCGAATATGACAGCGGCAACTACGAGCCGGTGCTCGACCAGACGCTGCAGGCGATCGGCTATGCCGAGTTCAAGCAGGAACAGGAGAAGCTGCGGGCGCAAGGCCGTCACGTCGGTATCGGCGTCGCCTGCTACGTCGAGGGCACCGGCATCGGGCCCTATGAGGGCGCGAAAGTGCAGGTGCAGGCCAATGGCAAGGTCAGCGTCGCGACCGGCATCGGCACGCAGGGGCAGGGGCATTTCACGAGTTTTGCCCAGATCGCCGCCGACCAGCTCGGCGTCGACGTCACCGATGTCGAAATCGTCACCGGCGACACCGACCAGTTCTATT
Organism: Bradyrhizobium elkanii WSM2783; assembly: GCF_000472865.1. Lineage (GTDB taxonomy): Bacteria > Pseudomonadota > Alphaproteobacteria > Rhizobiales > Xanthobacteraceae > Bradyrhizobium > Bradyrhizobium elkanii_A. Next base: position 78,672 of record NZ_AXAP01000027.1, read on the forward strand.
GGGGCGCTGGCACGTTTGCGAGCCGCGGCGCCGTGGTGGCGGGCAATGCCGTCAATGAAGCCTCGCGCGCGGTGCGGCAGAAGGCGCTGAAGCTCGCCAGTGATGCCTTTGAATGCGCCGAAGAAGATCTGGTGCTTGCCGACGGCAAGATCTCGATCGTCGGCATTCCCGAAAAGTTCCTCAGCCTGGGCGAACTCGCAAAGCGCGCCAACCCGATGCGCGGCGCGGTGAAGCCCGGCACCGAGCCAGGATTGGAATCGACGCAATATTTCGGGCCGCCGAGCGGCGCGACCGCTAACGGCGTACATGCCATGATCGTCGAGGTCGATCCTGATACGTTCGACCTCAAGATCCTGAAATACGTCGTCGTCCATGATTGCGGCACGGTGATCAACCCGCTGATCCTGGAAGGGCAGATCCATGGCGGCGTCGCTCAGGGCATCGGCAACGCCTTCTACGAAAAGCTCGTCTTCGACGACCAGGGCCAGCTCCTGAACGCCTCGCTCGCTGATTATCTGTTGCCGACCGCGCTTGAGGTGCCGCGCATGGAACTCGGCCACACCGTGACGCCGTCGCCGCTCAACCCGATGGGCATCAAGGGTGCGGGCGAAGCCGGCGCGATTCCGGTTGGCCCCCTGTTCGCGCAGGCGATCGAGGATGCGCTGCAGCTCAAGGAAAAGAACGTCGAGCTGTTGGAGATTCCCTTGAGCCCGAGCCGGATTTTCGACCTGATCAAGGCGAGCGAGCCATGAGGACGGCGCAGGTTTTCCGGCTTTCGATGGCGCATCCCGGCGATCTTTCCGAGCTCGATCGCCTGATCGCCGACGGCGCGGTGCGCGCGGCCGACGTCGTTGCGATCATCGGCAAGACCGAGGGCAATGGCGGCGTCAACGATTTCACCCGTGGCTACTTCACCCAGACCTTGATGGCGCTGCTGTCGAAATATCTGAACAGACCCGCCGAGCAGTTGATCCGTGAAATCCCCTGCGTGCTCTCCGGCGGCACCGAAGGCGTGATGAGCCCGCATTACAGCGTCTTCTGCATTAGCGAGGCCGAACCGGCGCCAGAGGCCGGACCGTCGCTCGCGATCGGCACCGCGTTCAGCGATCCGGTCCCGGCAGAAGATGTCGGCCGCCGCGCCCATGTCGACAGCGTCGCCGATGCCGTGCGCGCCGCGATTGACAATGCCGGGATCGAGCGATTGCAGGATGTCCACTTCGTGCAGGTGAAGTGCCCCTGCGTCACGGTCGCCCGCGCCGCGGCCGCGATCGCAGCCGGCAAGACCCCGCTCACCAGCGATCCCAACAGGTCGATGGCTTTTGCCCGTGCCGCCGGCGCATTCGGCGTCGCCGTCGCGCTCGACGAACTGGCGCCATCCGCCCTCACCGACGCGTCGCTGCTCAGCGACTTCTCGATCCAGTCGCCGCGCGCCAGCATTTCCTCCGGCGTCGAGGTCGAAAGCAATGAGGTCGTGGTGCTCGGCAACAGCCCGCTCTGGAGGGGACCGCTGCAGATATCGCACCGTCCGATGGCGGACGCGCTCGACATCGGCGCTATCGTCGACGTGCTCGCCGATCTCGGCATTGCCGCCAATCCGCAAGTCTCCGCCGCGGACGCGGCGCGGATCGCGACTGTGCTCGTCAAATGCGAGCCCGACCGGGGCGGAAGGATTCGCGGCAACAGGCACACCATGCTCGACGACACCGATATCAACGCCCAGCGCCACATCCGCGGTGCGGTCGCCGGCCTCGTTGCCGGCGTGATCGGCGATGGCCGGATCTTCGTCTCCGGCGGCGCCGAGCATCAGGGCCCGGATGGCGGCGGCCTGATTGCCGTCATTGCTTCGCAAGAGGAAGGTTTGGCCTGATGCGCATTGTCATCATCGGCGCAGGCGTCGCGGGATGCGTGATGGCGCGCAGGCTCGCGTTGTTGGACGGCGTGGAGGTGACGTGCCTCGAGCGGGTCGCGCGCGACGATCATTCCGAGGCTGGCACCGGGCTCAATGTCGGGCCGAACGCCGTCAAGGCGACGAAACTGATCGATCCGGAGCTGGCTGAGCGCATCACCGCGGGGGGCTTTCTCTGGAAAAATTGGCGGATTTCGCTCACCGACGGCACTGTGCTGTTCGACCTGCCGCTGCGGGAGGTGGCGGACGGACCGGGCTGGCGCATCCGCTGGTCGGAGCTTTATCGCGTGCTGCGCGAGGCCGCAGGGGACACGGTTTCCTATGGCTGCGAGATCGTCGAGGTCGGCCATGACAGCGTCGATCCGCGCAAGACTTTTGTTAGTTGGACGCAGGACGGCAAGACGCATCGGCTCGACAACATCGATCTCCTGATTGCCGGCGATGGCCGCTACTCGGAGGTACGCCGCGTGATCTCCGGCGAGCCGCGTATCACGCCGACGGGAGTGGCCATCTTCCGCGTGCTGGTGCCGGATACGTCGCACGGCCTGATCGACGATTACGAACAATGGTTCAACGGACCCAACCGTCTGTTGTCGTTCCGCGTGCCGCCGGACCACATCTATGTCGCCGGCACTTTCCCGATCGCCACAGAGGCGCAGATTTCCGAGAGCCAGAAGACGCCGGAGATTCTGCGCGCCGCCTACACGCCGCGCGCCGCGCCGCCGAGCAACCAGGCGCGCTGGCTGATCGACACCGTCTGCAACAATGTCGCCGACACCCATTGGGCGCGGATGCAGGAGCATGAGGTGCTCTACCGCGCCGCCGATTGCAACGTGCTCTATCTCGGCGATTCCGCCCACGGCATGGTGCCGACATTGGGGCAGGGCGCGACCCAGGCGCTGGAGGACGCCGCCAATGCCGCCGCGCTGATCACGCAGCGCTACAGGGCCGGAAGCCGCGATGTCGCAAGCTGGCTTACCGAGTTCGAGGTCCTGCGCAAGGACCGCATGCGTTTCGTGATGGAGTTCTCGCTTGCCGCCACCGACACGATGCTGGCAGGCGCCGATCCCGTCGCTGCAACCCTGCACAAGAACGAAGCACCGTTCCTGAACAAGTTGAAGTCGCTCTATTGCGACGTCGGACTTCTCCCTCTCCCCGCAAGCGGGGCGAGGTGAAGAAACGTCATCACGCCGTGGAATGATCGGCCAAGGATTTGAGGAGATCTACATCATGACCGCAACCGAACCGACGTTGCCGATCGCAACGGTGCACGGCCTCTATCACATCGCCATCAAGACCGAGAATTTGGCGGCAACGCGGAAGTTCTACACCGAGATCATCGGGCTTCGCGAATTCCCGCGGCCTGACTTCGGCTATCCCGGCGCCTGGCTTGGCTGCCCGCAGCCCGGCGGGCTCGCGATCATGCACATCTATGCCGGCGGTCCCGCGCTCGGTCCCGAAGGCAAGGCGCCGGCGGGAACGGCGGCGATCGACCATGTCTCGCTGTCCTGCTCCGGCTATCGCTCATTCGTCTCGCGCTTCAAGGCAGCAGGGCTCGACTGGCGCGAATTCATCGTGCCCGGCACCACGCTCTGGCAGTTGTTCGTTTATGACCCCAGCGGCGTGCAGCTCGAACTGACCTTCGAGTGCGGCGGGGAGGGCGAGGAAAAGCCTGATATGTCGCCGGGCCGCAAATATGTTGCCGGCGCAAGCTTCTTCGACAAGGCGACCTATCCCAAGCTCGCCTGATCTTTCGAATCGGCGATTGACACCTGCCAGCTTGTGCGGGACAGGACAGACATCTGTCCTTGGAGCAGTCGAATGGTGGATTCGAACAGCACGCGACCCGCGGCGCGCGTGGCCGTTGCAGGCCTCGGTGCGATCGGCGCGAGCGTGGTGAGGGAACTGGATCGGGGCATCGAGGGATTGGTGCTCAGCGCGGTCTCGGCGCATAACGTCGCCAAGCATCAGGCTTGGCTCGGCGAATTGAAGGCGCCGCCGAAAATCCTGCCGATCGAGGAACTCGCCAGCGCCGCCGATATCGTGATCGAATGCGCGCCGAGCAAGCTGGTGCGGTCGATCGTGGCGCCAGTGGTCGAGCGCGGCAAGACTGCGGTCGTGCTCAGCGTCGGCGCGCTGCTCCAGAACGAGGACCTGATCGCGCTCGCGCGGAAGAACGGCGGCCAGATCGTGGTGCCGACCGGCGCCTTGATCGGGCTCGACGCCGTGACTGCCGCTGCGGAGGGCACCATCCATTCGGTCCGGCTGGTGACGCGGAAGCCGCCGCTGGGGCTCGCCGGCGCGCCTTATCTGGTCGAGAACGACATCAGCGTTGAAGGGCTCGCCGAGCCGCTGCGGATCTTCGAAGGAACCGCGCGCGAGGCGGCAAAGGGCTTTCCGGCCAACCTGAACGTCGCGGTGGCGCTCTCGCTCGCCGGCATCGGCCCCGACCGCACCCGGGTGGAAATCTGGGCCGACCCGACGGTGACGCGCAACACCCACCGCATCGAGGTGGATTCCGATTCGGCGCGGTTCTCGATGACGATCGAGAACATCCCCTCGGAAAACCCGCGCACCGGCCGCATCACCGCGCTGTCCGTGATCGCCTGCCTGCGCAAGCAGCGTGCCTCGCTGCGCATCGGGACATGAGCTTGTCTGCTGCGGGGGTGCGTGTTTTGGGCTAAGCTGTCCGAACAGATACAGCCGAGCCGCCCATGCGAATTCACCCCGACGACCTGCTTCTCATCATCGACGTGCAGAATGATTTCTGCCCCGGCGGCGCGCTGGCTGTTGCCAATGGCGATGCGGTGGTGCCCGTCGTCAACCGGCTCTCCGAGCGGTTCGATCATGTGGTGCTGACCCAGGATTGGCATCCGCTAGGCCACAGCTCCTTTGCGACCTCGCACCAGAGCTCCGCGCCGTTCGAAACCATCACCATGCCCTATGGTCCGCAGACGCTATGGCCGGACCATTGCGTGCAGGGGACGACGGGTGCCGCGTTCCATCCGCAGCTTTCGACCGACAGAGCGGAGCTTGTGATTCGAAAAGGCTTTCGCTCCGCGATCGATTCCTATTCCGCGTTCCACGAGAACGACCGCACCACGCCGACCGGCCTCGCCGGCTATTTGCGCGAGCGCGGACTGAAGCGGATCTTCATGGCCGGACTCGCCACCGACTATTGCGTCCATTATTCCGCGCTGGATGCACGCCGCCTCGGCTTCGAGACCGTGGTCGTGGAATCCGGTTGCCGGGCAATCGATCTTTCCGGCTCGCTTGCGGCCGCGCATGCGGCAATGGCGGCGGCTGGCGTTCAGGTCGTGAGCGACCTGGATTGACGCGCCTCCCTCCACCTGCCCATTCCCTCCTGGAATCTACCGCGAAAACCGTTGTTTTGATTGGGCTTTTGCTCTAATCCCTCGGCTTTATCGACGGCTCGAACGGAGACATTGTGGCGGGACAGACCTTACGCATCGGCACGCGCAAGACGGCCATGGCGATGGCGCAGACCGAGGAAGTTGCGCGCCTGTTACGTGCGTCGGCTTCCGACCTGACCGTCGAGATCGTCAGGTTCGAGACCCGCGGCGATCAGGACCAGACCAGCAAGTTGCTGCGTCATGGCGGCAAGGGCGGCGCCTTCGTCGCCGAGATCCGCGAGGCGATGCGTGCGGGCGAGCTGCAGGCCGCGATGCATTCGCTGAAGGATGTGCCTGGTAATGAGGAGACGCCTGGCCTCGTGATCGGCGCGACCCTGCCGCGCGATGCCGCTACCGACAGCCTGGTGCTGCGTCCCGGCCTTTCGCTGGAAAGCTTTCGCGCCAGCGGCGGCAAGGGTTTCAAGATCGGCACCAACGCGGTGCGCCGCGCGGCTTACTTGCGCAGGCTGTTTCCGGAAGCAAGCGTGATCCATTTCCGCGGCGCCGCTGACACCCGCATTGCCAAGCTCGATCGTGGCGACAAGCAGCGCCTGCCTGATGGCGGCGAGGTCGGCCCAGCCGATGCGCTGGTGATGGCGCGCTCGGGGCTCGAGCGCATCGGGCGTGCATCGCGCATCGCCTATGACTTCCCGGTCGACGAGATGCTGCCTGCGGTCGGGCAGGGCATCGTCGCCGTCGAATGCGCGGCAAACGATTTCGCGACGCGCGCCCGTCTTGCCAAGATCGAAGACGCGCAATCGCGCCTTGTGGCCGAAGCCGAGCGCGAGGTGCTGTGGATCCTGAACGGTCACTGCAATTCGCCGATCGCCGGCCATGCCACGCTTGCCGGCAGCGAGATGATTCTGCGCGCCTCGGTGCTGGATGAAACCGGCGACCGCTTCATCGAGGCCTCGCGCACCGGCCCCGCCGACCGCCCCCGCGAACTCGGCCGCGCCGTCGGACTGGACCTGCTCGACAAAGGCGCCGCCGAAATCATCGCCCGCACAAGGCCGGAAGAGACGGACGAGTAAGCGAAGAACGGTAGGGTGGGCAAAGCGCAGCGTGCCCCCCCTTCGCGTGGGAGGCTCTCTCCACGTCGTCCCGGCGAACGCCGGGACCCATAACCACCGATGGGTTGTGGTGCGAGGTCCGGGCGGCAGACTCCACCTCTCCCCTTGTGGGAGAGTCGGAATTCAAGCGTAGCTTGAATTCCGGGTGAGGGGTTCAGGTCCATCCGACAGCGCAAGTCCCTTGAGAGACCGGCACCCCTCACCCGGATCGCATTCCGCTTCGCTGCATGCGCTCCGGCCTCTCCCACAAGGGGAGAGGCCGGTCCGAGCAAGCGGACGCACAGTAAGGGCGACGACGAGTTAGAGTGCGCGCAGCGGCCAATGCGCGATGATGCGGAAACGCGATGCTGCATCATCCTGGCGAAACAATGCGAGCCGGTCGATCGCGAGCGTTACGAGCCGCACAGAGGCAAAGCGTTCCCGCAGCATCGGCACCACGACTTCACGGCGCTCGGCTTCCAATCGCCCGGTCAGCGTCATGTGGAAGCGGAATTCTTCCATCACGTAAGGATAGCCCCAGCGGTCGAGATACTCGACCTGTCGCGGCGTCAAGCGCTCGGGATTTCGCCGTGCGCGATCGATCGGCGTCAGCGGCGCGCGGAATGAATCGAAGTCGCGCGTGACGTCGGCCGCAAGCTGCTGCAACTCCGTCGACGGCTTTCCCGGGATCATCGCGATGAAGCCGCTGATCGAATCGATGATGGGTTCGATAACGGGAATTGGCCGCGGCATATCGGCGAAAGCCTCGCATGCCCCAAGCAGATCGGCTTCGCTCTTGCCCTCCGCCAGCGCCATCGGCGCTTTCAGCGTGGCATGAAAGCCGTATTTGCGCGGGTCCTGCGTGATCTCGCGCCAGTCCGGCGGCACGCCATCGGGAAAGGGCAGGTCGCTGCCACCATAGACATCGTAGCCGAGCATCTTGGCGCCGAAGCGATCAAGCGCACTGCCTGGTGCCGGCGCGTAGTAGAGAGCGTAACGCGGATAGTTGGCCATCGTCGTAAGACCTGGGAGCGTCAGGCGGCAGCAACCGCCATGCGCGGCGCTGTGGAATAGGTGAGCCGGCTGGCGTCGGCCAGATGCACGAGACGTCCCGCTGATATCACCGCGACAATGCGCGGCCGCAGCGGCACCTTGTCATCGACGATGATCATGTCGGCGCGGCGACCTTCGGCGAGCACGCCGCGGTCGTCGAGTCCGGCAGCACGTGCCGGCGCTCCCGAGATCAGGTCCCACGCCTTTTCCAGCGGCAGAATGCCGTCAGCGGCAAGCCGGAAGGCTGCGAGCAATTGTGCTGGATAGTAATAGTCCGAGGCCAGCACCGAGCAGAGGCCCTTCGCGATCATGTCGGACGCCTTGGTCCAGCCGGTATGACTGCCGCCGCGCACGACATTCGGCGCGCCGTACACGATATGATCGCCGGCCGCCGCCGCCTCGCGCGCGGTCTCTTCGTTGACAGGGAATTCGGCGATGCCGACGCCCTGGTCGCGAAAGCCCTTGCGCATCTCGGGGCTGTTGTCGTCATGCGAGAGCATGCGGACATCGGCCGAGCGCGCCGCGCCGGCGAGACGGGCGACCGAGGCCGGCACATCGTTCGCGCGCGACACCACGTGCGTGACCAGCTTGTCGAAGTCTTCAGGCGAAAGGCCGGTGCGCTCCACCATCCGGTTGCGCTTTCGCGGCCTTGCCAGGTCCCCGATCGTCCCATCCATGTGGTCGTTGAACGCGAACAGGTCGACGCGGCCCTCCGCGAGCCAGTCAATGATCTCCGCTTCGGCGTCGAGATTGTAGGTCTCGTGGCGCAGATGGAATCGCGTGTCGGCGGCAAGCTGCGGGCGCATCTGCTCGATCGCCTCCAGCAGTCTCCGCGCATTCTCGGCGCTGCGCAGGCCCGGCTCCCACGACCATGTGGTGGCGTGGAACACCGTCGTGATTCCGTTTGAGATCGCCTGCCGGTCACTGTCGGCGAGCGCCACGTCGATCGGGAAATCGACGCCGGCGCGCGGCATCATCTGCCGCTCGAAGGCGTCGCCATGCAGGTCAACGATGCCGGGCAGCACCAGGAGATCCCGTGCATCAATGCCGAGCGCGCCGCGGCCGTCTCCCTCTTCGCCGAGGGCTGCGATGTCGCGGCCCGCGGTCCGCAGCCGTGTTTCGACGAGTTCGCCTTCAACGAGCGCCTTGCCGCCTTCGATAACAATGTCAGTCACAAGATGGCACTCCGGCGGGTTGTTGGCGCGTTCAGCGCTTCATACTTGGCGAGGAAGTCTTCGACAACCAGCTTGCGGAAATCCGGCAGCGCCTGGCGCAACATTTCGTGATCCCAATCCCACCAGGCGAGCGCCGCAAGGCGGCTGATGATGCCATCGGGAAACCGCTTGCGGAGCGGCCGCGCCGGATTGCCGGCGACGATGGTGTAGGCGGGAACATCCTTGGTCACGATCGCGCCAGCCGCGACCACCGCGCCGGTTCCGATCGCGCGGCCGGGCAGGATGATCGCGCCATGTCCAATCCAGACGTCATGGCCGATATGCACGCGGTGCTCCCGGCGCCATGCGAAGAATTCGGCCTCGTCATGTTCGCCTGGGAAGTATGCGCTGGCGCGATAGGTGAAATGCGCCTGCGACGGACGATGCATCGGATGATTGCCCGGATTGATCCGGGTCATCGCCGCGATCGAGCAGAATTTGCCGATCGTGGTGTAAGTGAGCTGCGCGTCGTTCACGACATATGAATAGTCACCCATCGTGACGTCGAGCAGAATGCTGCGCGCTCCGACCTCGGTATAGGCCCCAAGCTGGCTATCGCGCACCGCGGCGGTGGGATCGACCGTTGGTACAACGGAAAGCATCTTGCCGGCCATCTTCTTCTTCGCCTCGTCGAATTGTTGTAGGGGAGCGCACGTCTTCGATGCGCTTCATAACATTAGCGTGACAGATTCGTGACATCGCCGGCGGTGTGGAGGATCGCCGCACTGCAGCGCGTTTGTCACACAACTGTAATTCAGCGGCGTTAGCCGTTACGCGACGTGACGGGTTCGGAGCACTGCATGCTGGTGGTTGAAGGTTTGACGTGCCGTTTCGGCACAAAAGCCGCGGTCGACAATGCTTCGTTCTCGGTCCAGCCCGGTAGTTTCGTCGGCGTGATCGGTCGCTCGGGCGCCGGCAAGTCGACCTTGTTGCGGATGGTCAACCGTCTCGCCGATCCGACCGAAGGCCGCATCCTGTTCGAAGGTGTCGACGTCACGGCGCTGCGCGGCAAGGCGCTGCGGCAGTGGCGCGCGCGTTCGGCGATGATCTTTCAGCAGTTCAATCTGGTCGGCCGGCTCGATGTGCTGACCAATGTGCTGATGGGCCGCCTTGCCGAAATCCCGGCCTGGCGCTCGTTGACCCAGCTTTGGCCCGAGCAGGATAGGGCGCTGGCGATGTCGGCGCTCGAGCAGTTCGACATCGCGCAGTTCGCCGCCCAGCGCGCCGACCAGCTCTCCGGCGGCCAGCAGCAGCGTGTGGCGATTGCCCGCGCGCTGGTGCAGGAGCCCGACATCATCCTCGCCGACGAGCCGATCGCCTCGCTCGATCCGCGCAATACCAAGATCGTGATGGATGCGCTGCTGCGCATCAACAAGCATTTCGGCATCACCGTGCTCTGCAACCTGCATTCGCTCGATCTGGCGCGCAGCTATTGCGACCGCCTGATCGGCATGGCGGCGGGCCGCGTGGTGTTCGATGGCCAGCCGTCGACGCTGACCGATCACATCGCCCGCGAGCTCTACGATCTCGAGGCCAATGATGTCATCGGCGGGGCGCCAATGCCCGCGCCCGATGCCGCAACAGCTCCGGCGCTCGGCACCGCAGCCGCGGCCTGAACGCCGTAACCTTATGCAGGGAAAGCCGCTGCAGGTGCAGTCGGCCTTTAGAGCATGGTCCGGAAAAGTGGAAACCGGCCGTGTTCAAACAAGAGATGAGATCACGATCCCGTTGCGTCTCGGATCGTGATCCAGGCGCTACCATAACAGCAGGGGTAAACCATGATCACTCGTCGCATCGTTCTCGCCGGCGCTGCCGCGCTCGCGCTCACCGCGTCCGCGTCGGCGCAGGACTGGAAGGCCAAATATCCGGAGCTGACCTTCGCGGTCGTGCCGGCTGAAAACGCGTCCGGTGTTACCGAGCGCTGGACGCCGTTCGTCAACTATCTCTCCAAGGAACTCGGCGTGAAGGTCACGCTGCGCATCGCCAACGACTATGCTGCGGTGATCGAAGGCCAGCGCTCCGGCAACATCCAGATCGCCAGCTACGGTTCGGCCTCCTTCGCCCGCGCGCGGCTGACCGGCGTCAAGACCGACGCCTTCGCCAACGACATCAACGCCGACGGCTCGACCGGCTACTACTCGATGTTCTTCGTCAAGGCGACCAGCCCCTACAAGACCATCGAGGACGTGAAGGGCAAGAACCTCGGCCTCGTCGATCCGAACTCGACCTCCGGCAACAACGTGCCGCGCTTCGAGCTCAACAAGAAGGGCATTCCGGACGCCGAAGCCTATTTCAGCAAGGTTGTCTTCACCGGCAGCCACGAGAACGCGATGCTCGCGCTGTCGCAGGGCACGGTTGATGTCGCCGCCAACCAGTGGACCAGCGACGACGACTCCACGCTCGCCCAGATGCTGCACAAGGGCATGCTGAAGAACGCCGACGGCTCGCCGATGAAGAAAGAAGATTTCCGTATCATCAACAAGTCGGCCGAGATCATCAACGGACCCTATGCCTACAACTCCGATCTTCCCGACGATCTGAAGGCCGCGATCGCGAAAGCCTTCTTCGAAGCGCCGACCAAGGACAAGGCGGCGTTCGACAAGCTATCCGACGGCCAGAAGAAGGGCTTCCATCCCGCGACCACCAAGGATTGGGACGGCACGATCGAGCTGATCAAGTTCGTCGACACCCTGCGCAAGAAGAAGGCGTCCTGATCGGGTGACACGAACCACGCAGGCCGGGTCAATTGCGACCCGGCCTGTTTTCCGTTGAGGGCAAGCAGCAGATCCCAAGCAAGCAGAGCAGATGACCACCGCCGTATCCATCCTTCCCGCCCAGCAGCTCGCGGCGCTGAACGAGGCCTATCGCAAGGCGGTCGCGCGCAAGCGGCTGAAGACGATGCTGGCGGCAGCGGTGTTTGTCGCGGCGCTCGTCGTCGCTGGCATCGGCGCCGAAGTGAACCTGCGCACGCTCTTCGCCTATTTCGGCAACTTCGTCTCCTATTTCGACCGCATCCTCACGCTCGATAACGGCCAGCGGGTCTGGACCGATTTCGGCGAATGGTTCTGGGGCTGGAAGAATTGGCTGAAGCTGCTCGCCGAGACCATCTTGATCAGCTATGTCGGCACGCTGACCGGCGCCGTCCTTGCGCTTGCGTTGAACTTCTTCGTCGCCCAAAACACCTCGCCCGGGCCCTGGCTGCGCTTTGTCGTCCGCCGCCTGCTCGAATTTGCGCGCACCGTGCCCGCCATCGTGTTCGCGCTGGTGTTCGTGATCGCGTTCGGGCTCGGGCCGATGGCGGGCGTGCTCGCGATCGCCGTGCATTCCACGGGCGCGCTCGGCAAATTGTTCTCCGAGATCGTCGAGAATGCCGACATGAAGCCGGTGGAGGGCATCCGCTCGACCGGCGCGAGCTGGCTGTCCTGCATGCGGTTCGCCGTGCTGCCGCAGGTCTCGGCGGGCTATGCCAGCTATGCGCTGCTGCGCTTCGAGATCAATGTGCGCGAAGCGTCCGTGATGGGCTTTGTCGGCGCCGGCGGCATCGGGCAGGAGCTCGTGGTCGCGATTCGCAAATTCTATTATTCCGACGTCAGCGCCATCCTGGTCACCATCGTCCTGACCGTGTTCGTGATCGACATCACCACCGGCTGGCTGCGCGCAAAACTGTTCGGCAAGGAGGGGCGGGCATGAGCCAGTTGCCAAAGCCGGATTCGCAGGCGCTGCGGACGAAATACCCTGACGTTTTCGACCGCCCGGCCTCGGCGCGCCTCGCCACGCCCTTGATGCTGCTGGCGGCATTAGCGGTCTTCGCCTTCGGCCTGTTCGATCTCGATTTCTCGCCGACCAAGCTGGTGAGCGGCCTGCGTGAGCTCGGCTGGATCACGCTGATGATGGTCCCGCCCGATCCCGGCTCGTCGCTGCCGACCTATCTCTCCGCGCTCGGCGAGACGCTGTCGATCGCGCTGCTCGGCACGACGCTGGCCGCGTTCATGGCGCTGCCGGTCAGCCTGCTCGCCGCGCGCAACATCGTGCCCTCCGCCATCTTCCGTTTCCCGGTGCGACGTTTCCTGGATACGATCCGCGGCGTCGACACGCTGATCTGGGCCTTGGTGTGGATCAATGTCGTCGGTCTCGGCCCGTTCGCCGGCGTGCTCGCCATCGCGGTGTCGGATTTCGGCGCCTTCGGCAAATTGTTCTCCGAGGCCATTGAAGGCGCCGACAAGAAGCAGGTCGAGGGCATCAGAGCTTCCGGCGGCGGCGTCCTGCACGAGATCCGCTTCGGCCTGATCCCGCAGGTCCTGCCCGTGATCGCGGGTCAGGTGCTCTATTTCATCGAATCGAACACGCGTTCGGCCACGATCATCGGCATCGTCGGTGCCGGCGGCATCGGGCTGCAGCTCGCCGAACAAATCCGCGTGCTGGAATGGCAGAAGGTGTCGTTCCTGATCTTGATGATCCTGATCGCGGTCGCCGTGATCGACTGGATCTCGACCAAACTCCGCTTCGCCATCATCGGCCAGCGCGCGCTGGCGTAGGAGTCACCTCGCCCCGCTCTTGCGGGGAGAGGTCGGCGCGAAGCGCCGGGTGAGGGGCCTCTCCGCGCACTCTCGCCTATCGAATTTGCAGAAGCAGCCCCTCACCCTAACCCGCGCAGAGTGAGCTTTGCTCGTCTCGCCCCCGCGAAGAGCGGGGAGAGGAAAGAACTGGATTACCCGTTCTCCACCAAGAACTCCACGCGCTCCGCCGCAAAACGGGAGCGCTTTGTCACCAGCGGCTTGTCGTCCGGATCGACGTCGGTCGAGTCGACCACGAGGATCGGGCGGCCGAGCGCCAGGTCGAGCCGCGCGGCGTCGGTGGCGTCGACGATGCCGGCGGTGATCCGCGTCGAGGCGCGGCGGTAGTCGCGGATGCCGAAATGTTCGAGCAGTTTCGTCATCGAGCGGACGCTGGCGAACACCTCTCCCGCGCCCGGAAAGCGCTCGGTCGAAAGCCAGGAGGTGGAGACGCAGATCGGCGCACGGTCGGCGAACCGCAGCGACTCGATCCGGACCAGTGGAGCGCCGACCTTCAGTCCGAGTTCCCGCGCCAATTCCCGGCTCGCCACGTCTTCCGAGGCATCGATCAATTGCCCGCGTGGCTCGCGGCCGCCGGCGCCGACGATCTCCGAGAACCGCGTGCGCGAGCGCAGCGGATAGGCGATTTTCTGCACCTCGACATAAGTGCCGCTGCCGCGTTCGGCACGCACCAGTCCGCGCTCGGCGAGCGCCGCCAGGGCGCGCCGCACCGTGTGCCGGTTCACGCGGTAGGTCTCCGCAATCTCCATCTCGCCCGGCAGCTTCTCGCCGGCGGCAAAGCGGCCCTCGGCGATGCCGCGCTCGATGCCGTCGGCGACCAGGCGCCACAGCGCGACGCCCGATGAGGCGGTGTCCTGCACACTCATATCGGAAACCCAGTCCTGTCGAAAATCATGCCTCTGTCATGAAACAGTCATGGCGTTTGCTTATCAAGTTGTCTAGTATCATAGACAACTTCAGTCAGGCAAGGTTCCGCGAGATGACGAAGACCGAGCAAGACAGCAGGCGGGCGCAGCGCCGGGCGGGAATGGCGGTGCTCGCCCAGTCGGACGCTGCCGACATTTCGGCCCGGCTCAGCGAGATGGCGCTGCCCGCTCACAAGACCCTGCGTGAACCGGAAAACGGTCTCGTCATGGTGCGCGGCCGGGTCGGCGGCGATGGCGCGCCCTTCAATATCGGCGAGGCGACTGTCTCGCGCGCGGCGGTGCTGCTTTCGACCGGCCAGGTCGGTTTCGGCTACACGCTCGGACGCGACCATGAGAAGGCGCGGCTGATCGCGTTGTGCGACGCCATGGCGCAATCGGACGATTTTGCCGATGCGGTCGAGCAGGAGGTGATCGCGCCGCTGCGCACGGCCATGATCGCCAAGCGGGACCGGGTGGCCGCGGAGACGGCGGCGACGCGGGTTGATTTCTATACGATGGTGCGCGGTGAGGGCTGAAGACATGACGGCGATTGCCGAACTGCCGCCGGGCTTCTCCGACAAGGTCTTGTCGGCGCAGGCGACATTCCGTTCCGTAATGAACGCGATGGCGCGTCCGGGGAAGGTCGAGCGAATCGCGGCGTCGGCCGGCGCGCCTGATGGCGTGATGCACGGCGCGGCCGCGATCGCGCTGACGCTGTTCGATCACGATACGCCGATCTGGCTCGACGGCGCGATGTCGACCCCCGAAGTCGCCAAATGGCTCAAGTTCCATACCGGCGCGCCCATCACCGGCGATCCCGCGATTGCAAGCTTTGCGCTGATCGGCGATCCCGAGAATCTTCCCGCGCTCGATCGTTTCGCGCTCGGCAGCGGTGAATATCCCGATCGCTCGACCACGCTGATCCTGCAGATTGGCAGCCTCTCGCAAGGCGCGGCCTACGAACTGCGCGGCCCGGGCATCGACGGCTCCACCGTGCTGACAGCGACGATCGAGCCGCACGACCTGTTCGACCAACTCGCCGTCAACGCCACGCTGTTCCCGCGCGGCATCGACGTCGTGCTGGTCGCGGGTGATGAGATTGTTGCGATCCCGCGCACCACGCGGCTCGCTCATGGGAAGGACTGACGATGTACGTTGCGGTCAAGGGCGGCGAACGCGCCATCGAGAACGCCCATCGCCTGCTCGCGCATGAACGGCGCGGCGAGCGCGAGGTGCCGGAGCTTACGCTTGCGCAGATTTCCGAACAGCTTGCGCTCGGCGTCGATCGCGTGATGGCGGAAGGTTCGCTCTATGACCGCGAGCTGGCCGCGCTCGCGATCAAGCAGGCGCGCGGCGACCTGATCGAGGCGATCTTCCTGGTTCGCGCCTTCCGCGCCACGCTGCCGCGCTTCGGCGCCACCGAGCCGGTCGATACCGGCAACATGCAGATCCGCCGCCGCATCTCCGCGACCTTCAAGGACATTCCCGGCGGCCAGATCCTCGGCCCCACCTTCGACTACACTCACCGCCTGCTCGACCCGCAGCTTGCCGAGGGTTTTGTGCCGGAGGCGCCTGCGACCGGCGAAACATCGTCCGCCGAGACGCCGCGCGTCACCGACATCCTCGCTCACGATGGTCTGATCGAAGCGTCGCCGCCGGCAGAAGCGGACGCGCCGATCGGCGATCTCACGCGCGAGCCGCTCAGCTTCCCCGCCGACCGCGATCTGCGGCTGCAGAATCTCGCGCGCGCCGACGAAGGTTTCCTGCTCGCGCTCGGCTACTCCACCCAGCGTGGCTATGGCCGCAACCATCCCTTCGCCGGCGAGATCCGCTTCGGCGAGGTCGATGTCGAATTCTTCGCCGAGGATGCGGGTTTTGCCGTTCCACTCGGGAGAATCGAACTCACCGAGTGCCAGATGGTCAATCAGTTCAAGGGCTCGGCGACGGAAGCGCCGTGCTTCACCCGCGGCTACGGGCTGGCCTTCGGCCAGAGCGAGCGCAAGACCATGTCGATGGCGCTGGTCGATCGTGCACTGCGCGCGCGCGAGCTCGGGGAGGAGGTGAGGGCGCCGGCGCAGGACGAGGAATTCGTGATGTCGCATTCCGACAATGTGCAGGCGACCGGCTTCGTCGAGCATCTCAAGCTGCCGCATTATGTCGACTTCCAGTCCGAGCTCGGCCTGCTGCGCAGGCTGCGCAAGGAATTCACTGACGCCAACGCATCGGAGCCGCTGCAGGAGGCCGCCGAATGAACGCGCCGTCGTATAATTTCGCCTATCTCGACGAACAGACCAAGCGGATGATCCGCCGCGCGATCCTGAAGGCGATCGCGATCCCCGGCTACCAGGTGCCGTTCGCGAGCCGCGAGATGCCGATGCCCTATGGCTGGGGCACCGGCGGCGTGCAAGTGACCGCCGCGATCCTCGGCCCCGATGACGTCTTGAAGGTGATCGACCAGGGCTCGGACGATACGACGAATGCGATCTCGATCCGCAAATTCTTCGGCAAGACCGCGGGCGTCGCGACCACGACGTCGACCACGGAAGCAACCGTAATCCAGACTCGCCACCGCATCCCAGAGGCGTCGCTGCATGAGGGGCAGGTGCTGGTCTATCAGGTGCCGATCCCCGAGCCGCTGCGCTTCCTCGAGCCGCGCGAGACCGAGACGCGGCGCATGCATGCACTCGCCGAATACGGCTTGATGCATGTCAAGCTGTACGAGGACATCGCGCGCTTCGGCCATATCGCCACCGCCTATGCCTATCCGGTGAAGGTGAACGCGCGCTATGTGATGGACCCGTCGCCGACGCCGAAATTCGACAATCCGAAGATGGACAATTGCGCGGCGCTGCAATTGTTCGGCGCCGGCCGCGAGAAGCGCATCTATGCGATCCCGCCCTACACGACCGTGGTCTCGCTCGATTTCGAGGACCATCCGTTCAAGCCCTACCGCTTCGACGCGCCGTGCGCGCTCTGCGGCGCGGAGAATTCCTATCTCGACGAGATCGTCACCGACGACAAGGGCGGGCGGATGTTCGTCTGCTCCGATACCGACTATTGCGAGCAGCGCCAGGCCGAAGGCCATCGCGGCCACCAGAGCGCAGCGCCGCACAAGGAGAGGGCGCATGTCTGAGCCGGTGACCACGCCCGACGACGATCAGCCGCTCTTGATTGCGGACGGCCTGTCGAAGAATTTCGGCCGGCTGGCCGCCTGCCGCGACGTGTCGTTCTCGCTCCATCCCGGCGAGGTGCTGGCGATCGTCGGCGAGTCCGGCTCGGGCAAGTCGACCTTGCTGCAACTATTGTCGGCCCAGCTTGCGCCGAGCGCGGGCAGCGTGTCCTATCGCATGCGCGATGGTGTGCTGCGTGATCTTGCTTCGCTCGGCGAAGCCGAGCGGCGCTTCCTGTTCCGCACCGATTGGGGCTATGTGCACCAGGATCCCGCACAGGGCCTGCGCATGGCGGTCTCCGCCGGCGCCAATGTCGGCGAGCGGCTGATGGCGATCGGCTGGAATCACTATGGCCGCATCCGCGACACCGCAACGACATGGCTCGAGCGCGTCGAGATCGACGTCGGCCGCATCGACGATGCGCCGAAGACCTATTCGGGCGGTATGCGGCAGCGCCTGCAGATCGCGCGCAACCTCGTCACTGCGCCGCGGCTGGTGTTCATGGACGAGCCGACCGGTGGGCTCGACGTCTCCGTGCAGGCCCGCCTGCTCGACCTCATGCGCAATCTCGTCAGCGAGCTCAACCTCGCCGCCATCGTCGTCACCCACGACCTCGCGGTGGCGCGCCTATTGTCACACCGGGTGATGGTGATGAAGGGCGGCCGCGTCATCGAGACCGGCCTGACCGACCAGGTGCTCGATGATCCACGCGAGCCCTACACCCAGCTGCTCGTTTCCTCGATCCTGCCGCCATGAGGGCACCGATGACTGCGATGATCGAAATCTCCAACGCGGCAAAGACCTTCACCATGCATCTGCAGGGCGGGGTCGAACTGCCTGTCGTGAGCAACGTCTCGTTCCATGTCGAACCGGGCGAATGCGTCGTGCTGTCCGGGCCGTCAGGGGCCGGCAAGTCGTCGATCCTGAAGATGATCTTCGGCAACTATCGCTGCGATGCTGGGCGGATCGGCATCCGCCACCAGGGCAAGGTGATCGATCTTTCCAGCGCCGAGCCGCGGCAGGTCCTGACCATGCGCCGCGCCACCGTCGGTTATGTCAGCCAGTTCCTGCGCGCCGTGCCGCGGGTCGCGACCATCGATGTCGTGGCCGAGCCGCTCGTCGCTGGCGGCACGCCGCGTGCCGAGGCGCGCGACAAGGCCGCCGCGCTGCTCCGCCGTCTCAACATCCCCGAGCGGCTGTGGCGGCTGCCGCCCTCGACGTTCTCCGGCGGCGAGCAGCAACGCGTCAACATCGCCCGCGGCTTCGTGTCCGATCTGCCGATCCTGCTGCTGGACGAGCCGACGGCCTCGCTCGATGCGGCCAACCGCGCCGTGGTGGTAGAACTGATCGACGAGAAGAAACGCCGCGGCGTCGCAATGGTCGCGATCGTGCATGACGATGAAATCCGTCATCTGATTGCAGACCGAATCGTGGATGTCACGTCATTCGCTGCGGCGGCATGAGAGGGGTGAGATGACCGCAAGAGAGACCATCATCGGCAATGCGCGCCTTGTGCTGGCCGATCGCGTCATCGAGCGCGGTTGGGTCGCGCTCGCCGATGGCCGCATTGCCGAATTCGGTGAGGGGAGCGCCCCCGATGGCAGCGAGGATGCCGGCGGCGATCTCATCATGCCGGGCATGATCGAGCTGCACACCGATCACCTCGAAGCCCATTACGTGCCGCGCCCGAAAGTGTTCTGGAATCCGGTTGCCTCCGTCATCTCCTATGACGCGCAGCTTGCGACCTCGGGCATCACCACGGTCCTCGATTCGCTCCGGGTCTGGCGCGAGGACGGTGCCGAGGATGTCGACGGCCGCGCCGGCATTCTGGCGGCGGCGATCTCGGCGGCGCGCGAGGGCAATCTGCTCCGTGCGGATCACTTCCTGCACCTGCGCTGCGAAATCCCGATGCCCGATGTGGTGGCCGAGGCGAAAGAGCTGATCGACCGGCCCGACGTCCGCCTGATGTCGCTGATGGATCACACCCCGGGCCAGCGCCAGTTCCGCGACGAAGTGAAGCTGCGCGACTACTATCGCGGCAAGGGCGGCGGCATGACCGACGCCCAGCTCGACGAGCTCTTCGCCCGGCGTTTCGCCAACCAAAAGGCCTATGCCGCCACCAACATGCGCGCCATCGTCGCGCTCGCGCATGAATACAATATCCCGCTCGCGAGCCACGACGACACCACCGAGGAGAACGTCGTCGACGCCGTGCGCGACCGCGTCTCGGTCGCGGAATTCCCGACCACGATGGAAGCCGCCCGCGGCCTGCACGCGGCCGGCATCGACATCCTGATGGGCGCGCCCAACGTGGTGCGCGGCGGCTCGCATTCCGGCAATATCGCCGCCGTCGATCTCGCCCGCGAGGGGTTGCTCGATATCCTGTCGTCCGACTACATTCCTTCGAGCCTGTTGATGGCGGCGCTGCAATTGCCGCGGCATGTCCCGGCGATTGATCTCGCCTCCGCGGTGCGCACGGTCACGAAGACGGCGGCCGAGGCGGTGGGGCTCACGGACCGCGGCGAGATCGCGGTCGGCAAGCGCGCCGACCTGATCCGCGTGCACATCGCGCGCGACCTCCCGGTGGTGCGCAGTGTCTGGCGGGAAGGGGAGCGGGTCGCATGACGGAAGCACAGGCAATCGCAATCGACACACCCATAGCCATCGGCCCCGGCCGCCTGGTGCTGGTGGTCGGCCCGAGCGGCGCCGGCAAGGATACGCTGCTCGGGCTCGCCAAGGCGGCCTGTGCCGAGGACGGCAATGCGGTCTTCGCGCGCCGCGTGATCACGCGCGCCTCCTCGGCATCCGAGGACAATGAGGAGGTCAGCGCGGACGCGTTTGCCGAGGCAGTCGCGCGCGGCGACTATGCCATGCATTGGGAGGCACATGGCCACAGCTATGCGCTGCCGCGCGCGGTCGACGAGGATCTGCGCGCCGGCCGCACCGTGATCGCCAACGTCTCGCGCACGGTGATATCGGTAGCCCGCCGCGCCTACGCCAATGTCGTCGTGGTCCAGATCACCGCGCCGCCGAACGTGCTGGCCGAACGGCTCGCAATGCGCGGACGCGTGAGCGACGGACGGATCGAGCATCGGCTCGGCCGCACCGTCGATGAGACGACGGCCGCTCCCGACTTCACCATCGTCAATGTCGGCACCGCCGACTATCACGCGGGCCAGCTCGCGCGGATCATCAAGGGCAGCCGCTGGGACGAGTAAACAAGGGAAGCCGATGACAAATATCGCGACGATCGAGCAATTGGAGGCGATCTACGGCTTCCCCAACGATGCTTCCACCGTCAAGGTCGCCGATCGCGTCACGCCGCCCTATCGCATCCTGATCGAGACGTCGCCGTTCGCGGCGCTCGCCACCGTCGGTCCCGAAGGCATCGATTGCTCGCCGCGCGGCGACCTGCCCGGCTTCGTCCGCATCCATGACGAGAAGACGCTGATGATGCCAGACCGCCGCGGCAACAACCGCGTCGATTCGCTCCGCAACATCGTCCGCGACCCGCGCGTCGCGCTCTTGTTCCTGATCCCCGGCGCCGGCACCACGCTGCGCGTCAACGGCAGTGCCCATCTCTCCATCGATCCCGATTTGCTTGCCTTCTTCAAGATGGAAGGCAAGGCGCCGCGCTCCGTCATCGTCATGACCGTCGACGAGATCTACTTCCAGTGCGCCCGCGCGATCGTCCGCGCCGACCTCTGGAATCCCGACAAGCGCGTCGATCCCAGGACGTTGCCGACTCCGGGCCAGATCCTCGCTGGCATGAGCGAGGACAAGGTCGGCGGCGAAACCTACGACCGCGAATGGCCAGAGCGCGCCCGCCAGACGATGTGGTGACGTAGCCCCGCACAAAGCTCGCCGTCATTCCGGGGCGATGCCACCGGGTCCGCGCAAAGCGCGGCCCGATGACAGGCTCCGCATCGAGCCCGGAATCCATTTCTCCGCCTGCGTATGCGGCCCGATGGATTCCGGGTTCGCGCTTTGCGCGCCCCGGAATGACGGCGTTCCAGAACGGAGCTCCTGCTGCGGCTACCGCCGCCTTGATGGTCCCTTAAGCCTGTCATGAAGCAGGCAATGACCGGACCAATCCGCCTCACCGTTTCTTAGCAACTCCACGGCATGGTGCCGGTCCATGAGACTGACAGCCTTGTCCGGCGCCGTGCAGCCAGGCATTCGCCGCGAACTGATCAAATTGCTGTACACGTCGATGCCGCAAGTCATGGCGATCACCGTGACATCGGGCACCGGTGCGATCGCGCTTGCCCTGGTCAGCGGGGATATCGGCTATGCCTTGATTTCCTGTCTCATTCTGATCACCGCTGGCGCCCGGCTGTACAGCCTGCATCTCTATAAGCTGCGATCGACAAATTTTTCCGACGCGGACGTGCTGCGCTGGGAGCACATCTACGGCATCGGCGCGGTGGCGTTCTCGGTGGGGCTCGGCTTACTGTCATACCGCGCGCTCCGGCTCGGCGATGCGGCCGGGGCGTGGATCAGCTTCGGACTGTCGATGTCCTTCTGCGTCGGCATGGTGTCGCGCGCGGCGGTGCGTCCGTGGATCGTGCTGTCGGCATCGGCCGTGCTGTTCGCGCCGACCATCGTGGCGGGCCTGCTGCGGCCGGAGCTCGCCTACAAGCTCGGCTCCTGCATGCTGTTCCTGTTCTGGATCACGCTGCGCGAGGCCTCCCGCCATCTCAGCAAGGCCTTCATCGAGCGGCTGGAGGCCCAGCAGGCGCTGGCGCGCCAGGCCCATCATGATTTCCTCACCGGATTACCGAATCGTGTGGCGTTTCTCTCGGCGCTGGAGCAGGCGGCGGGGCGCATCGCCATCATCGCCATCGATCTTGATGGTTTCAAATCGGTGAATGACCGCCTCGGCCATCACGCCGGAGACGCGCTGCTCCGTCAGGTCGCCGAACGATTGACCCAGTGCATCGGACCGCAGGGCACCGTTGCCCGCTTCGGCGGCGATGAATTCATGCTGCTGCGTCCGGTGGAAGAGGGGCCGGCGGGGAAGGATGCGGCCGTGGCGCTCGCCAAGCGGGTGGTTGAGGCGCTGTCGCTGCCCTTCTTTGTCTCGCACGAGCCGGCACGGATCGGCGCCAGCGCCGGCATCCTGGTGACCGAGCTTGCCTCGGAGTCCGCGGTCGGCACGGCATCGTTGCTGGAGCAGGTCGACCGCGCGCTCTACGCCGCCAAGCGCGCCGGCGGCGGCCGCTGGCAATGGTCCGGCGATGAGGCCGCCGCGCTGGATCAGGCGGTTTGAATCATGGATCAGTTCGAACTGCATCGGTGCGCGAGACACCAGGACGTGTACTCATAAATCCCCGCGCCGCCGGTCAGCGCGATTGAGTTCCGCTGCGCCCCTGATAGCTGCCGCGATATCGGACCCCACTAGAGGTCCGAGTTGGGCCAGTAGGCGACATTGCAGCAATCTGTAGCTTCGCCTTCACGACTTCGTAGCCGCCGCGCTCGGGCGGGCTACGCGTGTTATCGCTCGCAGATTCCTCGCCCTGTCGCCTTCCTCCGTCAGAAGAAGCGGGAATGCTCTCAGAAGAAAATGGGTGCCACCGTCGAGCACGGAGCGATCATGCTCAACGCAGTAATGCAGTCGAATAACCAGCGACCAACCTGACCAGCTCCGTCTGCCGGGTCGTATTCGTCTTACCGTACAAGTGGTGGAGATGGGTCCTCACGGTTCCCTCCGAAATGCCCAGTACTTCCGCCACCTCCGAGGCATTGCCGACCTCGATAATGGCGAACAGCACGCGTAGCTCAGCGGGGGTCAATCGAAACTCTCGTGCCAGCGCCTCCGGCGGGGATGGCATATCGAGCGTTGCTCTGTGCACGAATACGACTGCGGTCGCAGAATAGACAGCGCCAGCGTTGCGCCGTGCCCCGGACGTGAGAGGCAGCACGTTGGCGACATAGCGCGCGCCGTCGCGCGCCTTCAGGGACATGGCAATACCCCTCCGGCCCACGGCCGCGTCGCCCTGGGCGGATCTGGCAAAGGTTTCCTGCAAGGCATGGTTGGCGACGGGGTCGATGGCGCCGAGTCGGCCGCCGGTTGCGCGCAGGACGCTCGCTTCACGCAGCAGCATCTGGCCGCTGGCATTGGCGTAAGCGATGTGTGACATCGCGTCGACGAGGAACATGCCGGCAGCCAGTGTATCCAAGCTATCGGCGAGCTGCGCCGCCTGCACCTTGTGCAGATCGATCACTTTGCCGATCAACAGTGCGCGACGAACATGCGGTGTGATTAGCTCGAAGCGTCGTCGCATCTCGTCGTCGACGAAGCCATCGTTCATGCGGCGAAACACCGAAAAGACAGCGCAACTTGTTGCGGACTTGTCCACGATGGTGAAGAGGCCATCGATGTGCCCCTGAGGCATCAACCATTCCTTGGCAAAGCGTGTCCGGCAGAATTCCTCGCGCGGGACGCAATCAGGAAAACAATGGGTTTCCCCCACGCCAAAAAGCAAGATTGTTGGGAACACCGGGTTCAGTTTGCAATATTTCTCGAGATAGAGCTGCGCATAGGGGGGCTCGGTACCCCAGTCGAAGTAGACGTGTGCGGTTTTGCTGACCGTATCCTGCGAAATAACGGTCGCCGTGCTGGCCTGAACGTATGCTCCGGCCTTCTCGAACACCGTCGGCCATAGCCCCGGGTCGAGCGAGGCGTCGTAGATGTCTCCAATAAGCCGCGAGACTCGCTCAACCTCTTCCATCAGCCCCTCTTGGGTTGATGCTTCTTGCTGACCGCTGCCGCGCGCAGCATCCAGTCGCCAACAGAACCCTAGCATAGCCACGCGCTCTGTGGAACGTGGCCATGTGGTTGACACGCTGTAACTTTCGGGCACGGCGCCGAGCTCTGGCCGACGCCGACCCGCCGGCTTTCCTCCGGATCAACGGTCTCTACGGTTCAGTAGATGCGCCCGACCAGCGAAGCCAGCTATTTACCCAGCAAGTCAGCGACACACCACTCTTTACAGCGCTTCGCGCAACGGATGATGCGCAAGCTTATGCGCGATGGAACGATTGTCGATCGTTGACGCAGACATGCTGCGGTGAACACAAACAGACGGAGGAGCAGGCAATGACGAAAGTCGACACCAGGGTGCCCGAGGCAAAATATAGAGACGAAGCAATAGAAGCTGGCGTTACTCGTGCACTTTCCGAACTTTGCCTGGTGAAGCAGTCCAGACAGGACACCGCCATGAGCACAATCCACAGGACCATCGAGTTGCGACCGGCAACCCCACAGCTGCAGGTCTACAGTCCTCTCGAAAAATATTGGAATGCATTTCAGGAGTGGCGCAAACGGGAAAAGCTGCGTACCCGATTGTGTCGCCTGACGGATAGCGAGCTTGCGGACATCGGTATCACGCGCGGTGAGATCGACTACGTTGCATCGCACCGAGGCATAGACCCGCGAAGCATCCGATCCGCCGGGTGAACGTCGTTGCCGGCCGGCCCGCAAAAGGCGGTTTTTCACCTAGGGCGATCACGCCTCCAAATCTCCGGCTTGGGTCATTCGCGTCGTTCTAGCCATCCGCCGATCAATTCCGGTCTACTCCGAAAGATATTACTTCACATAAACCTCAATTTTACGCCTTAACTCAATGGAGAGAACCCATGCCAGCAGTCTGTGGTGCGATCGGGGCTAAATGGCATCAACTTGGCGGACCAAACTCTTTCTTGGGCGAGCCGGTAGAAGACGAAACGGATTTCTCCGAGAATGGTCGCATCAGTGTTTTTCACGGAGGCAGTATCGTTTGGTGGCCAGACGTGGGGGCTTTCGCGATTGGTGAAATGTTTATCCACTACACCGGACTAAATTGCTTCCACGACACCAGCGGCGTCGGCTCCGATGAGCCCTATGCAGTTCTGGGTGTTTCGGTCCCCAATATGCCCGATCGATCGTTCAGAACCGTCATACATGGCGACGTCGACGGCAGCGACACGCGACCAGAGGTGATTGAACCTTACGGGGGACAGCCAAGGGGCATGGCAATTTCGTACTCACTCATGGAACATGACAGCGGCAATCCTGAACAATATCGCGACGCCATGCGTGGAGTGGCGTCGGCAGCGACAGGGGCAGCAGCCGAGGCTGTAAAATTTATCCCAAAGATTGGGCCGATCCTCGCATCAGCTGCTGGACCCTTGCTCGCGTTGCTTAATCCAACAATCTCCGATGCTCTCGTTTGCTTGGGCTGGCGATGACTTGATTGGTGAAGGCTCAATCGTGCTTTCGGCCAAAGAGATGGCGTCGAGACCAAATCAGGTCGAGAAGAATGTCGGGTTTAAGATTCCTTCGCCGCTTTTGCTCGGTGATGGCGGTAGCTACAGGATTTACTTTGGGGGTGTAATTGCGCCCTAGCGAGCGCTGATCGCGACGTGCTGCAGTTCCGGGCGCCCGCAGAATGACATCTCTCTGCTGGCGCCTGCTGACCCATTCCGCTGCCCGCGGTGGCAGCTTCATCCGAATAGCTCAGAGCGACTGGGATGTCCGCTCCCTACTCGATCTTGGCCATCGGGCGAGCCTTGGAGATGCCCGCAACGGGTGTGCGCCGTGACAAGGCGGCGCTTTCCAGTGGGTGCAAGTCCCACCCGGCAAACGCTCCAGCCGGAAGCAATCGGAGCAGTCATGGAGGTAACGAAGTGGCTGAAGCCTTCGATTAGCGTGTCACGAATTGGTGACAGCGCGAGTGTGCAGGCCGTAACGCGAGTGAACGCCGAGCAAGCCTCGAAAAGGACGATGCGCAGGCCGACCCGATGACCCTTTCGGGGAAGGCTGATACGGCTGGGGCGAAGT
>NZ_AXAP01000028.1 GCF_000472865.1 Bradyrhizobium elkanii WSM2783
CGATATTCGCAAGTTCCTCGGCACCAACGACAATGCTATCCGCCTGCAGGTGCTCGCTGCGATGATTGCCTACCTGTTGTTGCGCATCGCCGCGCGCGCCAACTGCGTCAAGATGCTCCCTCTCAGGCTGGCCGAACTGATCCGCCAGTTTCTGTTCACCCGTCGATCCCTGGCCGCGATCAACGAGCCGCCACCTATCAATCCCAGTAAGCCCAAATCGCGAACTTCCCCGAACCAATTGGCATTTTGCTATGGCTGATTTTCCCCGGACAGCCCTGCATAACACCGGGGAGAGAGAATCATCACACGTTCACCGAGCCGGAGGTAACATGACCGCTTCCACCACATTCGCCGATAATGCTGCCCGCGAGATCGATGCGCTGCACCGCCTGCTACAGGCGTGGTTTCGTGCCGAGGGCAGCGATGATCCGGCAGCGATCCTTACCCGCTTCGATGAAGGCTTCAACATGGTGAACCCGGCGGGCAAGCTGGTCACCTACCAGCAGTTTGCCGACGGCCTCCCGGGCATGCGGGGCAGCCGGCCGACGCTGATCATGGAGATCGGCGAGGCGATGGTGCGCCATGTCAGCGACAAGGCTGCGCTCGTTACTTATCGCGAACGGCAGATTCAGGACACCGGCACCAACGATCGGGTCTCCACTGCGTTGCTGCTCAACCGCTCCGATCGGCCGACCCCAGTGTGGCGCCATCTGCAGGAGACCTGGATCGGCTGAGACATCCTCCGGAAAGACGGGCGTCGGCTTTCCGATCATGCCTGATGCAGCGATACGGAGCATGCGGACCATGACAACGAAAGCTGAGATGTGGAAGCTCTACGAGTTTCATGGCCATCGTGTGCAGGTCGTTCAGCAATGGCGCGACCCGTACGGCGTGTGGTTCGTGCGCATCGAAGGCATCGATGACGAGACCATGGCCGACGGCATGCGCGAGGTGGATTTCCTGAACGTTGCGCGCCCGCTTTAGGCCCATTCGGCCTTGGGCTGCTCCTCTTCACCATGCGCGCGAAAGAGTTCGAGCAGTCGCCTGCGCATGATCATGCCCGGCCGGTCCGACGGCATGTGCATTTCGATCTTCCGGCTCATGTCCACAATGGCGTCGGGATCTGGCGATTCCAGCATTGTCAATCGGCGTTCAAATGTTGAACGCCGATTGACACCGTGCGCCTCGTGGAGGCTAATGATTTCGTTCAGCCTGTCAGCATTGGTGTAGCGAACAACCGGCAGGCCACTGCAGGTCACGCGACCGCCGAAGCGGATGAACTCCAGATGCTGCAGCACTTCGCCGGGAAACAGATTGCGCATCTCGACCACCGTCTCCATCGGCCGGTCATGCGGATAGAGGCATTGCAGATAGGTCACCGTGCGGTCGGTCTTCAGCACCTGCAGCGTCGTGTGGTTCCAAGTGTATTCATAGAGCGGGACCTGACCAGGACCGTCGTCGGTCGGCGTCTCCAGCGTGATGGTTCCGCGACCGGCCGATAGCGACTTGAAGGTCTCGAGCGACGGTTCGGCGATCATCGCGATTAGGATGCTCTTGTCGGCCACGTCAGGCAGACCCTGAAGGAACTGACGCGCGCGCAAACCAAGATCGAGGAGCTCAAGGGGCTGCGGCGCGGCGAGATCACCATGGCGATGATGAGCGGGCTTGCCTCAAACCTGTTGCCGGGAACGGTAAAGGCGTTCCGGATCGCCAATCCAAGGGTCAAGCCAATCTGACGCTGTTCAACACGGGCGAGGAGATTCAGTTCGCTGTCGCCAACGGCCAAGCCGATCTCGGCATCGGGTTTGACTTTACCAAGGACGGCAATCTGAAGGTTCTGGCCCGTGCCAGTGCCAAACTCGGCGCTGTCATGGCGCCGGACCATCCGCTTGCCAAGCGAACCAATGTCCGACTGAGCGACTGTATCGACTATCCGCTTGTCGTTGCCGACGACACGAGCGCCATCAGGCCTTACCTGAACACCGCGCTTACGCGCGTCTCACTCGATCTGCGGCCGATCATCGAGACCCAACGCCATCGAGATCATGAGGCACTCCGCGATCGTCGATAACGGGATCACCTTCCTTACTCCATTTGATATCGAGTTCGAGCGGCGCGCGGGATGCCTAGTCTACGTACCGGTCCGCGAACGGTCGCATGAATCCCAGACCTTGATGCTGATCGGTCACGAACGAGGTACCAGCGCGATCGCAAGCGTCTTGGCGGAAATGCTCAAGACGATGATGCGCGAAGCGAGCGGATAGGACCAGGACTTCGCGCGCTCCAGCATCAGCGCTAGCACGCGCTCAGGAAAGCCGTTGAGCAGCGGATGCGCGAGTGGCGCGCCAGAGTTAAAGACAACAGCGAACTGACATCTAGTTAGTCGACCATTCGTTCCTGGCGCGGCGTCAGTCCAAACTGCTGCCGGTAAGTTCGTGAAAAATGCATAGGAGTCGAAAAACCCGTTGCAAGCGCAATCTCACTGACCGCCATGGTGGTCTGACTGAGCAACAGCTTGGCGCGCTCGAGCCGGAGCTGCAGGTAGCGCTGCTTGATCGTGGTGTGGAGATGTTGCGAGAATAGACGCTCAAGCTGGCGCACCGAGATATCTGCGAGTCCTGCCAGCCGTCTTGGTGCGAGCGGCGCCTCGATATTCTGCTCCATGCGCGACAATGTGGCGACCAGCTTCGGGTGATGCACGCCAAACCGCTCCGTCGGCGAAAGGCGCTGTGCAACCTCGCCGCGGCGAACCTCTGTCTGCAGGAACCAGTCGCTGACGGCTGCGGCGACCGACGGCCCGTGATCGATGCGGATCAGCGCATGCATCATATCGAGTGCGGCAATTCCACCGGCGCAGGTGAAGCGGTCGCGATCAATCTCGAACAGCGAGTGACTGAGGTGAAGAAAGGGAAACGTCTCGGCAAAGGCTGGAATATGTTCCCAGTGGACCGTGCATCTGTATCCGTCGAGCAGGCCCGCTTTGGCTAGAAGATAAGGTCCGGCCGACACGCCACCCAGCCTCACGCTATGGCGCGCGACCTTTCGCAGAAAGGCAAGTGTCGGTGGGTGATTGAAGGTTTGCGGATTGCCTCCGGCGCAAACCACGATCGTATCGAGCCGGCCGACGTCCGCGATGGAGGCGTCTGCTTCGATGCGCACCCCATTCGAGGCTACGATCTCGCTGCCCTGGATCGCGATGTGGCGCCATCGATAAAGATTTCTGCCGGTGAGGACGTTGGCGGCGCGCAGTGGCTCAATGGCGGACGCATACGACATCAGCGCAAATCCGGGAATCAGCAGGAAGCCGACCCGGGTGCTCCGGCCGTTGTCGCAAACAGGCATTTCTAGGTCGCTTTTGGCCATGTCGAGACTTGAATATCAGGGCATTCTGCCACCCACAAGCTCACCACAGCGACCCACGCATGCGCTATTCGCTTCTTGCCCTCGCCCGCCAGGCCTTTCGCGGCAATCGCCACTGGCAGCCGGTATGGCGCGATACCGAACCTCGCCCGAGCTACGACGTTGTCATTGTCGGTGGCGGCGGGCACGGGCTCGCCACGGCCTATTATCTTGCGAAGCAGCACGGTGTGCGCAACGTCGCGGTTGTCGAGAAAGGCTGGATCGGATCCGGCAACGCCGGACGCAACACCACGATCATCCGCTCCAACTATCTCCTGCCCGGCAACGAGCCCTTCTACGAACGGTCGATGAAGCTGTGGGAGGGCCTGGAGCAGGATCTGAACTATAACGCTATGGTGAGCCAGCGCGGCGTATTGAATGTCTATCATTCGGATGCGCAGCGCGACGCCTTTGCCAGGCGCGGCAACGCCATGCGTCTGGCTGGCGCCGACGCGGAGATGCTCGATGCGGAAGCCGTGCGCCGCATGCTGCCATTCCTCGATTTCGACAACGCTCGCTTTCCAATCAAGGGCGGACTGCTGCAGCGGCGCGGCGGCACCGCGCGTCACGATGCGGTGGTGTGGGGATATGCCCGCGGCGCGAGTGATCGTGGCGTCGACATCATCCAGAACTGCGAGGTCACCCGCTTCCTGCGCGACGGCAGTCGGATCGTCGGGCTCAACACAACCAAAGGCACCATCCGCTGCGGCAAGGTCGGACTTGCCGTCGCCGGCAGCAGCTCCCGGGTGGCAAAGCTGCTCGGCCTGAAGCTGCCGATCGAAAGTCACCTGCTGCAAGCCTTCGTCTCCGAAGCCATCAAGCCGTTGATCCCATGCGTCGTCACTTTTGGCGCGGGGCACTTCTATGTCAGCCAGTCGGACAAGGGCGGCCTTGTCTTCGGCGGCGACATCGACGGCTACAACTCCTATGCCCAGCGCGGCAATCTTCCTGTTGTCGAAGACGTCTGCGAAGGCGGCATGGCCTTGATGCCCGCGATCGGGCGGCTGCGGCTGCTGCGCTCCTGGGCCGGCCTGGTCGACATGTCGATGGACGGCTCGCCGATCATCGACCGGACGCCATTCAACGGCCTCTATCTCAATGCCGGCTGGTGTTACGGCGGCTTCAAGGCGACGCCGGCATCGGGCTGGTGCTTCGCGCATCTCTTGGCGCAAGACCAGCCTGATCCCGTCGCCAGCGCCTTTCGCCTTGATCGTTTCGAAACCGGGCACCTGATCGATGAAAAGGGTCAGGGCGCTCAACCCAACCTGCACTGAACCTTAGAGTCGGTCGGTCAAGAGACATGCGAATCCCATGCCCTTATTGCGGTGAGCGCGACTTGAGCGAGTTCGTCTATTACGGCGATCCCGTTCAGCGCCCCGATCCGGTCGCGGCCGACGCTCCGCGCAGATTCTACGAGGCGGTGTATCTGCGCGACAACCCGGCCGGCCCGCACGAGGAACTCTGGTATCACGCCAATGGATGTCGCGGCTGGCTGCGCGTTAGCCGTGACACCCGCACGCACGATGTGCTCGGCGCGAGCTTCGCGGGGAAATGATCATGGCCAATCCATCCCGCATCGCACCGAACAGGTTAAGCTCAGGCGGGCTGATCGACCGCGAGCGGCGGCTGCATTTCTCGTTCGACGGCAGGACGTATGGCGGCTATGCCGGCGATACGCTGGCTTCGGCACTGCTCGGCCACGGCGTCAAGCTGCTTGGCCGCTCCTTCAAATATCACCGGCCGCGCGGCGTCCTCACCGCGGGCTCGGAGGAACCCAATGCGCTCGTCGAACTGCGGAAGGAAGCACGCCGCGAGCCCAATACGCGGGCGACGACGGTCGAACTGTTCGACGGGCTGGAAGCGCAAAGCCAGAATCGCTGGCCGTCCCTGAAGTTCGATGCCGGCGCGATCAACTCGCTCTTTTCACCGCTGTTCGCCGCGGGCTTCTACTACAAGACCTTCATGTGGCCGGCCTCGTTCTGGGAAAAGGTCTACGAGCCTGCGATCCGCCGCGCTGCCGGCCTCGGGCGCGGCAGCAGCGAAGCCGATCCTGACAGCTACGAGAAGATACATGCCTTCTGCGATCTTCTCGTTATTGGTGGTGGCCCCGCGGGCCTTGGCGCAGCGCTCAGCGCCGGACGATCCGGCGCCCGCGTGATCCTGTGCGACGAGGACTACGTCCTGGGCGGGCGGCTCAACAGCGATGCGCGGGAGATCAACGAGCAGCCGTGCTCGATCTGGGCGCAGCACACAACGGCCGAACTCGAGGCGATGACGAATGTGCGGGTGCTGCGGCGAACCACCGTATTCGGCGTCTACGACGGCGCCACCTTCGGCGCCGTCGAGCGAGTGGCGGATCATCTTCCTTCACCGCCGCCGCACCAGCCGCGCCAGCGGCTGTGGAAGATCGTCGCCAGACGAAGCCTGCTGGCATCAGGCGCGATCGAACGGCACATCGTTTTCGGCGGCAACGACCGACCTGGCGTGATGACGGCATCGGCCGCGCGAACCTATCTGAATCGGTTCGCCGTGATCCCGGGCAGCCGGGCTGCCGTCTTCACCAACTCAGATGACGCCTGGACGACGGCACTCGACCTCGGAAAGGCCGGCGTTCAGGTCGAGGCGATCGTCGACACGCGGACGGAGATCGACCCGCGCCTGGAGAACAAAGCCAAGCTTGGGGGAATTGCGATCTTTCGTGGCGCGCAGGTGCTCGATACGCACGGAACGCATGAACTGAGAGCCATTTCCGTTCGCAGCGCAGACGGGCAGACTCGCAAGGTTGCGGTCGATGTGCTCGCGGTGTCCGGCGGCTGGAATCCCAATCTCGGCCTGACCACGCATCTCGGCGGACGGCCGGACTGGTCGGATGCGCTGGCGGCCTTCGTCCCGGGCGAGGTGCCTCCCCGAATGACGGTGGCAGGCGCGGCGGGCGGCAGATTCACGCTGGCGGACGCGTTGCGCGAGGGCATGGCAGCGGGAACCGCGGCGGCCGAAGCGGCAGGATTTGCGGCTCGGCCGGAGCCCCTCCCCAGAGTCGATGACGACCATGTCGGCGTCAAGCCGTTCTGGCACGTCACCGCTTCGCGTTCGAAGGCCTTCGTCGATTTCCAAAACGATGTGACCAGCGAGGATGTCGCACTCGCCGCGCGCGAGGGATTCAAGTCGGTCGAGCTGCTGAAGCGATACACAACGCTCGGCATGGCGACCGACCAGGGCAAGACGTCGAACGTCAATGGCCATGCGATGATAGCGCAATTGACCGGACGGCCGATGCCGGAGGTCGGAACCACCGTGTTTCGCCCACCACACACGCCAGTGGCGATCGGCGCGTTCGCCGGCCATCATCGTGGCAAGCACTTCAGGCCGGGCCGCCTCACCGCCGGACACCGCTGGGCCGAGCAGCAGGGCGCAAGCTTTGTCGAGACCGGCCAATGGCTGCGCGCGCAGTGGTTCGCAAGGCCCGGCGAAGCCGACTGGTTGACCACCGTTTCGCGCGAAGTGAGGGAAACTCGCGCCAGGGTAGGGGTGTGCGATGTCTCGACCCTCGGCAAGATCGATATCCAGGGCACCGACGCCGGTATCTTCCTCGACCGGATCTACGCCAACATGTTCTCGACCGTGCCGGTGGGCAAGGTCCGCTACGGCCTGATGCTACGCGAAGACGGCATCGCAATGGACGACGGGACCTCCGCCCGGTTTGCGGACGACCATTTCGTGATGTCCACAACCACGGCCAATGCAGGCAAGATCATGCACCACCTGGAGCACGCCCGACAGGTGCTTTGGCCCGAGTTCGACGTACAACTCGTCTCCGTAACCGAGCAGTGGGCGCAGTATTCGATTGCCGGACCTTGCGCACGGGCGCTGCTGGAGCGCCTGCTGGGCGACGCATGCGACGTCTCCGACGTGGCCCTGCCCTATCTCGGCTGCGCCGAATTCATCTGGCGCGGCGTGCCGACGCGCATATTCCGCGTCTCCTTCTCGGGCGAGCTTGGCTATGAACTCGCGGTGCCCGCCAATTTTGGCGACGCCGCGATCCGGGCGATCATGGAGGCCGGCGCTGAATTCGGCGTCATCCCCTACGGCAC
The DNA here is from genome assembly GCF_000472865.1 of Bradyrhizobium elkanii WSM2783. Classification (GTDB taxonomy): domain Bacteria; phylum Pseudomonadota; class Alphaproteobacteria; order Rhizobiales; family Xanthobacteraceae; genus Bradyrhizobium; species Bradyrhizobium elkanii_A. The sequence goes on from NZ_AXAP01000028.1 coordinate 7,491, forward strand.
TGAAGCGCTCAGCGTGATGCGCATCGAGAAAGGACACGTCGCCGGCAACGAACTCAACGGCATGACGACGGCGGCCGATCTCGGCCTTGGTCGCATGATGTCGAAAAAGAAGGATTTCATCGGCCGCGTGCTGGCGGAGCGCCCAGGGCTCGTTGACCCGGGGCGGCCGGCGCTGGTCGGAATCCAACCCGTCGACCGGGCCGCACGGCTTCGCGCCGGCGCGCATGTTCTGGCGCCCGGAGCCGAGGCCACGATGGAGAATGACGAAGGCTATGTTACGTCGGTCGCGTTCTCGCCAATGCTCGGGCACTGGATCGGTCTCGGCTTCGTCAAGCGCGGGCCTGCGCGGATCGGTGAACGCGTACGAGCCTATGATCCGGTTCGCGGCGGCGACACCGAGGTTGAGCTCGTCCCTCCCATCTTCTTTGATCCCGAAGGGAAGCGTCTCCATGGCTGATACGGCATTGTCCGGGCTATCCGCCTTGCCGCATATCGGTATGCAGACGCAGCCCGGCGGCGGCGTGACGATCACCGAGCGCTATGGTCTTGGCATCGCCACCATGCAGGCGCGCCAAGGCCAGGACGTATCCCTGCGGGAGCGCATCCGGCAGCACTTCCTGCTCGAACTGCCTGGTCGTCCCGCCATCGTGCGCACCGGCTCCGTATCCTTCACCGGCATCGGTCCACATCATTGGCTGGCTGTGAGCGCAGGAGGTGGCCACCTGTTCAGCAGTTCGCTCCGCGCGCTTGTCACACCGCTCGCCTCGGTGTCAGATCAAAGCGGTGGCTATGTCGTGTTCCGCGTCGGCGGCCGCGCCATCCGGGACACGCTCGCCAAGGGATTCCCCATCGATCTGGATCCACGCGCGTTCAAGCCCGGCGACGCGGCGACCACGATCGTCTCGCATATCGGCGCCACCATCTGGCGGTGCGACGACGGCGCGGACGGCAGCGCCTGTTTCGAGATCGCCCTGTTCCGCAGCCTGTCCCAAAGTTTCTGGGAGTGGTTTGTGAGCAGCGCAGCCGAATTCGGCTACCAGTGGCAAGGGACCACTCAGCAATAGCCTCCGCTTCAAAACTTCATACTTCCGCTCAGCTCAGTTCGCCATGCCAACCGACAGCCATATCCTGACATTCTCCTGTCCGAAGCGCCCCGGCAGGCATATCGATGGCCGCGTCATTCTCAACGGCGTCCGGACTGTGGTCTTCAGGGATTGAACGATGACGGCGACACCGCTGGCCTAGGGGGCGACACGTCGGCGGAGTCGCGATCGATCACGCGTTGGAGGTTCAGAATCTCGGCGAGAAGCGGAGCCGCGGAGCGAAGGCAGGCCGCGGTTACGGAAGAAATTCGTTATCGCCTGCGCCAGCCATCGTGTTACGACTTGCGCGCACAGAACGGGATAACACGCAGATGAAGAGAAAGACCGCGGCAAAGCCGAACGAGCCGGTCATCGAGACTTCCGACTATCGCACGGGCTCGAATGCGCCGGTCGAGAGCAGCCGGAGTCTTGAGCGTGCGCTCGGCGCCAAGATCAGGGACACGCGACGCGAGCAGGACCTCTCGGTTATCGATCTGGCAAGTGCCGCGAACATCTCGGCCGGCATGCTTTCGAAAATCGAGAATGGCCAGATTTCGCCGTCACTTTCCACCCTACAGTCGATCGCGAACGCGCTTACTGTGCCGCTTAGTTTGCTATTCGCCGCATCCGAAGAGCGACGCGACTGCTCCTTCGTACGCGCCAAGCAAGGCGTGGTCATCGAACGTCGTGGCACCAAGGTGGGGCATGTGTACCAACTGCTCGGACATGTGAGCGGCGAGGACGTCGTCGTCGAGCCGTACCTCATCACGCTCAAGGAGGAAGCCGAGGCGTATACCGGATTCCAGCACGCCGGCACGGAGTTCATCTACATGCTCACCGGCGAGGTGATCTACCGTCACGGCAACAAGAGTTACCGGTTGCGCCCGGGTGATTCCATGCTGTTCGATTCCGGCGCGCTGCATGGGCCCGAAGTGCTGGTAAAGCAGCCGATGACTTACCTATCGATCATCGTGTACCCGCGGCGTCCCGCCTAATTCCGGCTCACCGGCGCCCAATTTCTTATCAGGAAAAATTTATTCCTGAAGATTGACGACGCATTTGAAGCTGATACATTTGCGCTCAAAGTCAGGGAGCAGCGCATGTGCGGCATCGTCGGATTGTTTCTCAAGAACGAACAGCTTCAACCCGAGCTGGGTGAGCACCTGTCGCGCATGCTCGCGACCATGTCGGCCCGCGGGCCGGACAGTGCCGGCATCGCGATCTACGGCGCGGGGACCGACGACTTGATTAAGCTGACGCTGCGCGCCGCCGACACGGACATGGACCGCGACCTTGCGAGGAGGCTTGGCGCAGCGCTGAAGACGCCGGTCGATCTGGTGCGGCGCTCCAACCACATCGTGGTGACGATACCCCGGGTGCTGCAGTCGCAGGCGCTGGCTTGGCTGCGCGAGCATCATCCCGAGATACATCTTGTCAGCGCCGGCTCGCGGATGGAGATCTACAAGGAGGTCGGCCTGCCCGAGCGCGTCGCCGACCAGTTCGCGTTGCCCGCAATGCAGGGCACCCACGGCATCGGCCACACGCGCATGGCGACTGAATCGGCGGTGACCACTGACGGCGCTCATCCCTTCTCGACAGGCGCCGACCAGTGCCTCGTCCACAATGGTTCGCTCTCCAACCACAACGCGGTCCGGCGAGGCCTTAAGCGCGAAGGATTCGTCTTCGAGACTGAGAACGATTCCGAGGTCGCAGCGGGCTATCTGACGTGGCGGATGCGCGAGGGCGACAGCCTCAAACAGGCATTGACGTCCAGCCTTGTCGCCCTCGACGGCTTCTTCACCTTCGTCGCCGGTACTCGTGACGGCTTCGCCGTGCTCCGTGATCCGATCGCCTGCAAACCGGCCATCCTCGCGGAGTCCGACGACTATGTCGCATTCGGCTCCGAGTTTCGCGCCCTTGCGGTCTTGCCGGGCATCGAGAACGCCCGTGTCTTCGAGCCGGAGCCGGCGACCGTCTACGCCTGGGAACGTCGGTGATGCCCATGATCGACCTGGATCGGCAAACAGTCCGAGAACTGAACGCGGCGCTGCACCGTCTGGCACCGGACACCAATGAGACTCTATGGGAGGTCACGAACTCCGACGGCAAGCATGCGATCGGCGCCGGCGTCGATGCGCCCATTGAAATCCATATCAAGGGGCATGTCGGCTACTACTGCGCGGGTATGAACAAGCAGGCGTCCATCTGTATCCACGGCAACGCCGGGACGGGTGTCGCCGAGAACATGATGTCCGGCGTCGTTCATGTGATGGGCGATGCGAGCCAATCCGCCGGAGCCACCGGCCACGGTGGACTGCTGATCGTCGATGGGGATGCAGCCGCACGCTGCGGAATCTCGATGAAGGGCATCGACATCATCGTCAAGGGTTCGATCGGGGCCATGAGCGCCTTCATGGCCCAGGCTGGCAATCTTGTCGTCCTCGGAGATGCCGGAGAGGCCCTCGGCGATTCCATCTACGAAGCGACCATCTTCGTGCGGGGAAAAGTAAGGAGTCTCGGCGCCGATTGCATCGAGAAGCCAATGGCGAAGGAGGACAGGGCCCGCCTCGCCGAACTGCTCCGCCGGGCCGGCGTTGAGGACGGCGACCTCGACGAGTTTCGCATGTATGGGTCGGCACGACGCCTCTACAACTTCCACATCGACAACATTGCATCCTACTGACGGCATACGATGGCAGCCTCAAGATCGACCGAACCGCGCTTCTCAGCAACCTTCGACCGCTACACGATCTCTGAGATTCAGCGCGCCGCGGCCACCGGCATTTATGACATCCGCGGCGGCGGCGCCAAGCGAAGGGTACCGCATTTCGACGACCTCTTGTTTCTCGGCGCCTCCGTATCGCGCTATCCGTTGGAGGGCTATCGCGAAAAGTGCGGCACGGACGTCGTACTCGGCTCACGCTTTGCAAAGAAGCCAATCCACCTCAAGACGCCCGTTACCATTGCGGGCATGAGCTTCGGTGCGCTGTCGAGCACGGCGAAGGAAGCGCTTGGCCGCGGCGCCAGCGTGGTCGGAACCAGCACAACGACTGGCGACGGCGGCATGACCAACGAGGAGCGCACCCATTCATCCACGCTTGTCTACCAATATCTCCCATCCCGCTACGGAATGAACCCGGATGATCTGCGTCGCGCCGATGCCATCGAGATCGTAGTGGGCCAGGGCGCTAAGCCCGGCGGCGGTGGCATGCTGCTGGGACAGAAGATATCCAAGCGCGTGGCCGAGATGCGCACACTGCCGGAAGGCATCGATCAGCGTTCCGCCTCGCGTCACCCGGACTGGACCGGCCCCGACGACCTCGAGATCAAGATCGAAGAGCTCCGCGAGATCACAGATTGGGAGAAGCCGATCTACGTGAAGGTCGGCGCAAGCCGCCCCTATTATGATACGGCGCTGGCCGTGAAGGCCGGTGCAGACGTCGTGGTGATCGACGGCATGCAGGGCGGAACGGCCGCCACGCAGGAGGTCTTCATCGAGAACGTCGGCATTCCGACGCTGGCGGCGGTGCGTCCTGCAGTCGAAGCGCTCCAGGAGCTCGGCATGCACCGCAAGGTGCAGTTGATCATCTCCGGCGGCATTCGCAACGGCGCGGACGTTGCCAAGGCGCTTGCGCTCGGGGCCGACGCGGTTGCGATCGGCACGGCGGCACTGATCGCGCTGGGCGACAACAACCCGGCGCTGGAAAGCGAATACAACAAGCTCGGCACGACGGCCGGCGCCTATGACGACTGGCATGAAGGATTGGATCCCGCGGGGATCACCACGCAGGACCCGGAATTGGCAAAGCGCCTCGACCCGGTGGCAGGGGGGCGCCGGCTTGCCAACTTCCTGTCCGTTCTGACGCTGGAAGCTCAAACGATTGCCCGCGCGTGCGGCAAGAGCCACGTCCACAATCTCGAACCTGAAGACCTCGTCGCACTCACCGTCGAAGCGGCCGCGATCGCCCGCGTTCCGCTCGTCGGCACCAATTGGATTCCTGGCCGGGACCGATACTGACACTTACCGCTCATGAAGAGGCACCATGTCGATCGATCTTGCTGAAGTCGCCAAGGAACGGAAGATCAAGTACTTCCTGATTTCCTACACCGATCTGCTTGGCACCCAGCGTGCCAAGCTTGTTCCGGCCGAAGCAATACGAGTGATGGCGAGAAACGGCGCCGGTTTCGCCGGTTTCGCCACGTGGCTCGACATGACGCCAGCCGATCCGGACATCCTCGCCATTCCCGATCCGGACAGCCTGATTCAGCTCCCCTGGAAGCCGGAGGTCGGCTGGCTGGCCGCCGATCCCTGGATGGCCGGCAAACCGGTCGAGCAGGCTCCGCGCAACGTCCTGAAGAGACTGATTGCCACGGCGGCTGACCGCGGCTTTCAGCTCAAGAGCGGCGTCGAATGTGAGTTCTTCCTGATCTCGCCTGACGGAGAAAACATCGGCGACATCTCAGATCGGCAGACCAAGCCCTGCTACGATCAGTCGGCGCTGATGCGGCGCTACGAAGTGATCAGCGAAATATGCGACGGCATGCTTCAACTGGGCTGGAATCCCTACCAGAACGATCATGAGGACGCGAACGGCCAGTTCGAGATGAACTGGGACTACAGCGATGCACTGGTTACCGCCGACCGCCACGCCTTCTTCAAATACATGGTGAAATCGATTGCCGAGAAGCACCAGCTTCGCGCGACTTTCATGCCGAAGCCGTTCTCCGGCCTTACGGGCAACGGCTGTCACGTCCATGTCTCGCTGTGGAAGGACAACAGGAACCTGTTTGAAGACGAAAAAGGCGAGCTTGGCATTTCCTCGATCGGATACGCCTTTATCGGCGGCATCATTCATTCCGCCGATGCGCTAGCGGCCATTCTCAATCCGACGGTGAACTCCTACAAACGGATCAACGCGCCGCGCACGCTATCGGGAGCGACCTGGAGCCCGAACACGGTCACCTTCTCGGGCAACAACCGGACGCATATGATCCGGATACCCGAAGCCGGACGTTTCGAACTCCGCCTCGCCGACGGTGCCGCCAATCCCTATGCCATGCAGGCCGCCATTTTGGCCGCAGGGCTCGACGGCATCCAGAGCAACCGCAATCCCGGCAAGCGCCTCGACATCAACATGTACACCGACGGCCATCTGGTGCAGGACGTAAAGAAGCTCCCGCTCAATCTTCTTGATGCCCTGCGGGCGCTGGAGGGCTCCAAGCTATTGAGCGAGAGCCTCGGCGAATACGTGCCGGCCTATCTGAAGCTCAAGCACGAGGAGTGGAACGACTTTTCGCGACACCTCACGCGATGGGAGCGGGAAACGACCTTGGATTGCTGATCGACGCGCAGGTTCTGGTCATGAGGATGAAGGTCCAGGCTGCAAGCGATCCGCTTCCTGACCGGCCGATACGTCTAAATCCGCTTGTCTTGTCCGGCCTTTCAGGCTGTAATTAAATCGAGGTGATATTCGCCTGTTCGCACGCTTCGATGCTGCAGCGTGTTCCGGGGCAACGACTGCCAATCCCATTCACGAAGGGACGGTGGCGCTCGGCCTTGCGGCATCACTCCTTCGTCACGCGCGGAGGATGTTTCATGAATCTCGACGTCTACCGGATCGCCGACGAGCCTTACTACCAGCCGCTCGGTCATGAGATCGCGACCTTTCAGGCGGCCTATGCCGAGCGCCTGCCGGTGATGCTGAAGGGGCCAACCGGTTGCGGCAAGACCCGCTTCGTCGAGCACATGGCTTGGCGGCTCGGCAAGCCACTGATCACGGTCGCGGCGCATGAGGACATGACCGCCGCCGACCTGGCCGGACGCTACCTGCTCGAGCCGCAGGGAACCGTTTGGCACGACGGGCCGCTAACGCTCGCGGTGCGCCACGGCGCGATCTGCTATCTCGATGAGATCGTCGAGGCGCGGCAGGACACCACTGTCGTGATCCATCCGCTGACCGATGCGCGCCGCATCCTGCCGCTGGAGAAGCACAACGAGATCGTGCCCGCCCATGGCGACTTCCAGCTCACGATCTCCTACAATCCGGGCTACCAGAGTGCAGTCAAGGACCTAAAGGAATCGACCAAGCAGCGCTTCGTCGCGATCGATTTCTTCTATCCGCCGCCGGCCACCGAGGCTGCCATCATCGTCCGCGAGAGCGGCACCGATGACAAGCTTGCCGGCATCCTGGTCGCGATAGCACAGCGCTCGCGCAATCTGCAGGGCCACGGCCTCGACGAAGGCGCCTCGACTCGCATGCTGATCCACGCCGGGCGGATGGTGCACGCAGGCTTGCCGCTGGACGTTGCCGTGCAATCCTCCATCGTGCTGCCGATCACAGACAATCCCGACATCCGCGCAGCGCTCAGTGACGCGATCCAGGCCTGTTTGCCGTGAACGCAGCCAAACAGGCAACGCTGCATCTGGTGCCTCCTGACGAGGAGGACAGCGCGACGCGCCGGATCCATCGTTTGATGCTCCAGCGCGAGACGCTGCGGCCGATGTTCCTGGTCGCCTGGGACGATCTCTCGCATCGTTTCGATGTGAACGAACTTGAAGCCTGGGCCGGCGCCGTGCTGACGCTCGCGCATGTCAATGCCGGCCCGGCCTGCCTGATCGCCTATTGGGAGACAAGCAAGAGCGGCGGCGCTGCGGACAGGCAGGAGATCGCACCACTCTTGGTGGCAGGCCAGATGGCCGCTGACATCTGCCGAAACGCCGGCGCGCGGGCTGCGACCGCTGCGCTGCAGGCGCTGCCGGTTGCCACGCGTGTGTTCGGCAGCGGTCCGGCCCTCGCAAGGTGGTGGCGGACGATGGAGCTGCTGGCGCGGCAGGCGCCGGAATCGGTTGCGCCGGCCGCTGACAACATCGCCGCAATTCTCGGCCCCGGCACGATCGACGCCTTCGAGAATTTCGTCGCGACCGGATTGAAATTCGCTTCCGGCAACAGGGTAAGACGGCTGGCGTTCTTCCGCCTCGAGAACGATCTCGCACGCCGCATGATCGCGCGCGATCTCGGCAGCGTGACGTTCCTCGAAACCGAGATCGAACTGAAGGCCTTCGTCACCGCGCTCTGGGGCAAGCCGCCTTTGCTGCGCAGCTTTGCCGCCGACAACAGCCAGGCGCCGCAGCGGCGCACCTCGATTGCCGGGCCGCTGATCCGCCTGCCCGAAACCTTTCGCGGCGTACAGGGCGATGCTGCGCGGGCGCTGTTCCGGGCCGCGGCGGCGCATGCACAGGCGCATCTCGTGCTGGGCAACGGGCTGTTTCCGGTCGGCACGCTGAAGCCGCTGCAGATAGCGCTCGTCAACCTGATCGAGGACGCCCGTATCGAGACGCTGGCGCTGCGACAGCTACCGGGTCTGCGGCGGCTGTGGGCGCCCTACCATGTGGCCACGCCGTCCGGCGTCGTCGCGGCTCCGACCTTGATGGCGCGGCTGGCGCGCGCACTGTTCGATCCCGCCTATGTCGATGACGACAGCTTTGTCGCCAAGGGCCGCGCGATGTTTCAAGCGGCCCTGCCTCGCATCGACGATCCCGCCATCAGCCGCGAGATCGGCGTGCTGCTGGGCAACGACCTCGGCCAGATGCGAGTGCAGTTCAACGTCAAGACTTACGTCGTGGAGCCCGTCTATCGCGATGATGGATTGGGGCTATGGGACTTTGGCGAGAACGCTCCTCCTTCGGGCGAGGTGATGGAGCTGCCGGTCGATGCGGTGCGGATGGAGCGGCAGGAAGCGTCTGATGGCAACAGCAGCGAGCCGGACGAGCAAGGTGAAGCGCTTGGACGTGGCCAGCCGGTAGCACCGGACGAGCGTGGCACTGTCATCGCGAAATATCCGGAATGGGACCGCGCGGATGGCATCGAGCGCCCCGAATGGACCATTGTGCGCGAGGTGGCCGCGCGCGCCGGCGATCCGCGCCTGATCGAGGCGGCGCTCGACCATGCCGACGCGCTGCGTAGCCGGATCGGACGATTGGTGCGTGGCGTGCGGATCGGCCGGACCATCCGTCTCAACCGGCAGCATGATGGTCACGACATCGACATCGATGCCGCGCTCGATGCCGGCATTGCGCTGCGGACCGGGCAGGAGCCGGATCCGCGCGTGTTCCGATCGTCGACATCGATGCATCGCGATCTCGCGGCGCTGCTCTTGATCGATGTCTCCGAGTCGACCCGCGACCGGCTCGCCACCGGCGCGACCATTCTCGAAGTCGAGCGCTTGGCGGTCGCGGTTCTGGCGGAAGCGATGGGAAGGCTCGGCGATCCCTTCGGTCTTCTGGCATTCGCGTCAGACGGACGCGAAGATGTCAGGATGACCATGATAAAGTCCTTCGAGGAGCCGTACGACCGGAGCTGCATCGCGCGGCTCGCCGGGCTGAGATCGGGGTTGTCGACGCGGCTTGGCGCCGCGCTACGCCATGCGGGGAAGGTGATCGCAAAGGCCAACTCCGGCCGCAAGCTCTTGATCGTGCTGACCGACGGCGAGCCGTCCGACATCGACGTATCCGATCCGCTCGATCTGGTCGAGGATGCGAGGCGTGCTGCGCGTGGCCTGAAAAACGCCGGCACCGATGCTTACGGCGTGGTGCTCGGCAAGACCGGCATCCAGGCGGCATCACGGATCTTCGGCCGCGGCAACACCATGATGGTGCACCGGATCGAGGATTTGCCGGGGCGACTGTCTGAACTCTACTTCCGTCTGGCACGCCGCTGAGCTTACTTGCGACGACGTGCGAGATCGGAACCAAGCGCCGCGCATCCGGCGACATGAAATGCCGCTTCGAGCCCGCGCGCGAGCGTGCCGCCGTCAGGCGCCAATATCCGCATCACGAGCCCGGCCTGGTTCGGCGCGGGCGACGCACCCGATAGACAGCCGCAGCTATCGACGATTTTGCTGAACGATCCGAGATCTGGCACTTTTTCCGGCGGGGCGACCAGAACGACGGTCGCGACGGCCGCCATATCACCGAGCGCGCCGTCGCGCATCTCGTCACCGCGGATCGATCCACGATCGAACAGCAGGACATTGCCGTCGGGACGCAGGATGCGCTGCCGGCTCGAAAACGATGCGAACGGCCGTCCCGCCTGACGCGGGTCGTGCATGGCGAATCCGTCGGCCAGGAACAGCACCGCACCCTCAGCCACAGTCGCCATCGTGTCGAGACAAAGATCGGCACCGGGAAACAGCACATAGGGATCGCTCGCGATCGCGCAAAACGCACCCTGACCGACCGTGATGGATTGCTGCTGCAGCGCGCCGGCCTGGCATCCGTGGTGCACGACCGTGGAAGCCTGCGTCGTCAGGTGAAATGCGGCATTCGCGGCGATGGCCACATCGAGCTTGAGACGGTCGCAGGCATACAGGCCGCCGGCGGCCGACTGCAAATAAAGCGTCAGCAAGTCGGCTCGCGTGACGTCGAGATAAAAGCCGCGGGTGACGTGAAATGGGTAGCCGACATGCTGGCGCCGCAGCACGGTTCGGCCGCCGGCAACGTCCGCGGCGAGATGCGCTTCGGCGCGCCGGCCGGAGTCAAACGCGGAACAGGACAGCGGCAGAGATCGCATCGGCAACCGCCTCGATGCCGGCACCGGAGCGCGCGTTGGTCGCAAGCACCGGCCGGCCTCCCCTCACGCTGACAGCCTCGGCAAGCATCGGCTCGAGCGCAACGCCGACATGCGGCGCGAGATCGATCTTGTTGACGACAAGGAGGTCGCAGCGGAGCAGGCCCGGCCCCTTCTTGCGCGGAATGTCGTCGCCGCCCGCGACGTCGATCACGAACATCCACCAGTCGACCAGGTCGAGCGAGAAGGTCGAGGCGAGATTGTCGCCACCGGATTCGAACAGGATCAGCTCAAGCCCGGGAAACCGCGCTTCGAGATCGTCGCCGGCGGCGATGTTGAGCGTCGGGTCCTCGCGGATCACCGTATGCGGGCAGGCGCCGGCCTCGACCGCCGAGACGCGCGCCGGATCGATCAGCCCGGAACGGCGCAACCGCTCGGCATCCTCCTTGGTTACGAGATCGTTGGTCACTACAGCGAAATCGATACCGCGACGCTGCAGGACCGGAATCAACGCCTCGATCAACGCGGTCTTGCCGCAGCCGACGGGACCGCCGATCCCGACACGTGCCGCGGCGGGACTGGCATGGGTCGCCGCGCGCTCAATGGGATGCAGCTTGTCGAGCATTGCATCACCTCAGCATATAGCGCCGCGCCAGCGGCAGTTCGCGCGCCGGCTCGCAGGTTGCAAGCGCGCCATCGACAAAGACGTCGAACGTTTCAGGATCCACGCTGATCTTCGGGCAACGGTCGTTCCAGAGCATGTCGCGCTTTGAGAGTTTTCGCGTGCCCTTTACCGGCAGCAGCGTCTTCGACAGGCCGAGAGCGCCGGCGAGATCGCGCTCCAGCGCCAATGGATGCACGAAGCAGGCCGAGAGCGCCGCGGGCGCGCGGCCGAACGCGCCCCATTGCGGGCGCATGAGCATCGGCTCGCAGGTCATCAGCGAGGCCGCGCTGTCGCCCATCGCGCCCCAGGCGATGAAGCCGCCCTTGATGACCAGCTCCGGCTTGATGCCGAAGAACGCCGGCCGCCAGACCACGATGTCTGCAAGCTTTCCGTCTTCCAGCGAGCCGACATGGTCGGCAATGCCAAAGGTCCGCGCGGCGTTGATGGTGTACTTCGCCACATAACGGCGGATGCGCGCATTGTCGCCAAAACCTTCGCGATCTTCCGGCAGCGCGCCGCGCTGATCCTTCATCTTCGAGGCGAGCTGCCAGGTGCGGCAGATCACCTCGTGGATGCGGCCCATGCCCTGGCTGTCGGAGCCGAGCATCGAGATCGCGCCGATGTCGTGCAGCACGTCCTCGGCCGCAATAGTCTGCGCACGAATGCGACTTTCCGCGAACGCCACATCCTCCGGGATCGCCGGATTGAGGTGGTGGCAGACCATGGTCATGTCGAGATGTTCGTCGAAGGTGTTGACCGTGAACGGATTGGTGGGGTTGGTCGACGACGGCAGGCAGTGCATCTCGCCGGCGACGCGGATGATATCGGGCGCGTGGCCGCCGCCTGCGCCTTCGGTGTGGTACATGTGAATGGTGCGGCCGCCGATCGCCTCCAGCGTGTTCTCGACAAAGCCGGATTCGTTCAGCGTATCGGTATGGATCTGGACCTGGAAATCGTAGTCGTCGGCGACGCGAAGGCAGGTGTCGATCGCGGCCGGCATCGAGCCCCAGTCCTCGTGCAGCTTCAATCCCATCACGCCGGTCTCGAGCTGCTCGACCATCGGCGGCGCGCGATGGGAGTTGCCGCGGCCGAGGAAGCCGAAATTCATCGGCCAGGCTTCGGCGGCCTGCAGCATCTTGCCGGTATTGAAGGGGCCGCCGGAATCGATGCCGACCGTGATCGGCCCGAGCGAGCCGCCGATCATGGTGGTAATGCCGCTGGCGAGCGCATGCTCGACAAGGCCGGCGCTGTCGAAATGAACGTGGACGTCGATCGCGCCGGGCGTTGCGATCAGGCCCTCGCAATCGCGCACGGTGGTGCCGGTCGAGACGATCAGCTGCGGATCGACGCCGTCCATGATCGCGGGGTTGCCTGCCTTGCCGATGCCGACGATGCGGCCATTCCTGATGCCAAGATCGCCCTTGACGATGCCGAGCACGGGATCGATTACCACGACATTGCAGAGCAGGAAATCGAGCGCGCCTTCGGCCGAGGTGATGCCGGCCATGCCGATGCCGTCGCGCAAGGTCTTGCCGCCGCCGTGCAGGCATTCATCGCCATAGACGGCATAATCCTTCTCGACCACGGCGAAGAGCGAAGTGTCGCCGAGGCGAACGGAATCGCCGGTTGTCGGCCCATAAAGCGCTGCGTAGTCGCGCCGGTCGATCATCGCCACAGGTTATGCTCCCCTGAAATCGCGCGCGCGTGCTCGCGTCAGCGCGGCGCTGCGCACGGCCGGATCGCTGCCGACACCGTCGGTGAGATTGTTGAGCCCGGTCAGTTCGCGCCGCCCGCCGAACTCGACCAGCGACACCTCCTTGGAGGCGCCGGGTTCGAAACGCACCGCCGTGCCGGCGGGAATGTCGAGCCGCATATTGAAGGCCGCGGCGCGGTCGAATTCGAGCGCCTTGTTGACCTCGAAGAAATGGAAATGCGACCCGATCTGGATCGGACGGTCGCCGGTGTTGACCGCAGTCAACTTCATCTTGCGCCGCCCGGGATTGAGTTCGAGCTGACCGTCACGCGCGGTGATGGCGCCGGGATGCTCGGTGTCGGCGGCAGCGCCCGGCGGCGGGCGGATCGGCTCATGCACGGTGACGAGCTTGGTGCCATCCGGAAAGACGCATTCGACCTGGATGATATGCATCATCGCGGCAATGCCGGGCAGCACGTCCTCGGTGGAAAGGATCGTGGAGCCGTGGCCAATGAGATCGGCCACCGAGCGGCCGTCACGCGCGCCTTCCAAGATCTCGTCCGTGATGATCGCGACCGCTTCGGGATAGTTCAGCTTCAATCCCCTATTACGGCGGCGGCGCGCCAGTTCGGCAGCGTTGAAGATGGTCAACCGTTCCAGCTCCGTAGGCGTCAGCAGCATGCCTTCTCACTTTCAATTGGCAAACAGCCGCAGATCGGCCTGCGCGTGGCGCGCCGCGGCGATGTCGAGGAAGGGCGCAAAGCTTTCGAACTCAGCATCGGGCAATGTCTCGTTCATCGTGAGCTGCTCGATCAGCGGCAGGCAATCGGCGAGCACCTCCTGCCCTTGCAGCGCGCCGACCGCCCCTAACCGGATCGCAGCGGTGATCAGGCCCGAAGCGACGGTGTAGCCCGAGGTCAATTGCGCCAGGTATTCGTCGAGCCCCACCGAGCACCAGACCGCGCCCTGCATCACCGCGATATGGCCCAGGCATTCGCCGGACCGCACTGCGTCGCGCAGGATCGCCGCTAGATCGTTGCCGATCCGCGCATGTGAGGCCAGAAACGACGCGCCATTGCGGCGCGAACCCGCGCGCAGGCTCTCGACCAGCGTCGAGGCTTCCACCTCGCGATCGACAGCAGCGATGACGGCGAGATCGCCGTTGCAGCGGAAAGCGCGCAGCAACGCGACCCGGTCATAGCTGGCCCAGCGATGTTTCAACGCCGCCGACACCAACCGCTTCAACTCGCGCGCGTCTAGGCCATCGCGCAGCGCGATGAGGCCCTCGATCCCATAGGAGAAGGCGAAGGAGCCGCTGGGAAACGCCCCGTCTGCCTGCCATAGCGCGCGCAAGGTCGACAGCATCGCTTAGTGGCTCTGGTCGTGCTGGTGGACGTGATGTCCATCATGATCGTCCTCGGCCGCCGCGTGATCTGGCACGTCCTCTTCCTCGTCGAGCACGCTGATGCCGACGCGGCGCGAGGCGACCATGTCCTCCAGCCTTGCGATGTAATCCTCGGGCCGTCCCTCCAGCGCCACGAACAGAACTTCGCCGCCGAAGCGGACACGCCAGTGCAGGTTTCCGACGTGATAGCCCAGTTCGATCGCATCCGCGATCGAGCGCGGTTCGAGCTTCAGCCAGCGTTCGGTCGCCGCGCGCACGACGATCGCGCTGTCGCTCTCCAGCACGAGTACTGCGCCGTCGAACAGTTTCTGGTGACGCGGCAGCGCGATCGCCAGTTCGACGCCGCCACGGGTGGTGATTAGCAACCGCCGCCGCGCCAGGTCGGCAACAGGCACGTTTACAATATCGACCGCGCCGCGGTGCTCGAGCCGATGCAGCTCCTCGGACAATTCCGGCTCCAGCCGGCTACCGAGCACACGTTCGATGCGCAGCATCGCAGTCTCCTTCCCACATCTTCACCTCTCCCGCTTGCGGGAGAGGGGTGCAGCCTCGGATAGAGTTTGACCTGATGTCATCATGCTCCGGCCGTCATTTGGCGAGCAGTTCCTTCAGCTTGACGTCGATGAAGTCGACGTCGACCGGGTTGGTGCCGGGGCCGCCGGCGAAATGACCCCAGATCGAGGGCACCGGAACGAATTCGGCGTTCGGCATATGCTCGACTTCGAACCTGCTGTCTTCGGGTGGAAAATAGAGGTCGGTCTGACCGGGCATGACGTAGGCCCGGGCCTTGATCGCGCCGAGCGCCGCCTTGAAATCGCCCTTATAGATCTCGTTGTCGCTGATATCGCCGTTCTGCCAGGTCCAAAGCATGGTCAGGAGATTGTTCGGGTCCTTGGGCAGGAAGAAACCTTCCCAGAACGCGACCAGGAAGTCCTCCAGCGAGGAGTAGCCCAACGTATCGAGATCAAGCTTCTCGCGATAGAACGCCTGCGAGAATCCCCAGCCGGCATAGACGCGCGCGGCGGCGCGCAAGCCGCGGGCCGGCTTCTCGGTGTACCAGCCTTCTTTCCAGGCCGCATCCGCCGTCAGCGCCGCCTTCACGCCTTCGAGGAAGACGAAATTATGCCGCGAGCACTTGGCCGAACCGCAGAATGGCGCGATCAGGTCCATCATGTCCGGATAGAGCGCGCCCCAGTGGAAGGTCTGCAGCGCGCCCATCGACCAGCCGGTCACAAGGCGAATGTGTGTGATGCCGAATTTCTCGGTCACCAGGCGGTGCTGGACGCGCACATTGTCGTAGGCCGTCACTTGGGGAAAGCGCGGGCCGTTATACGGCTCGGGCGTGTTGCTCGGCGAAGACGACAGCCCGTTGCCGAGCATGTTCGGGATGATGATGAAGTATTTGTTCGGGTCGAGCGCGCGGCCCTCCCCGATCAGCCATTCATTGTCGTAGTGCTGGCCGGAATACCAGGTCGGATAGACGACGACGTTATCCTTCGCCGCGTTCAGCGTGCCGAAGGTCTTGTAGGCCAGCTTGCAGCCACGCAGGGTGGCGCCGCGTTGCAGCCTGACGTCGCCAAGGTCGTAGATTTCGTAATCGAGAGTCATGACGGCGCATCCTCTCTTGCTTCATGGTTTCGCGTGGGCCGGCCGACTGTCCGGCCGGCGCCGCATTATACGCATGTTCAGCGATGCGCGACCTTCTTGGCCGGGATCCCCTCGATCGGGCATTCCTCGGTTCCGACAGTCGAGCGGGTAAAAGATTCGACCATCTCGCGCGTTCCTTCTGGGTCGGCGATCCACTTCGAATAAAAGTCGTAGGGGCATGTCGCGACGCCGCGATCGCCATCGCCGGAATTGATCATGCCGGTATAGCCACGGTGGACCAGCTTGAAGAGGTGGTTCTGCGACTGGCCGTTCTTGCGCGCGTCGCGGATCAGCGACTTCGAGAGCTGGGCGTATTGCACGCCGTAATCCTCCTCGCCACATTCGCCGAGCGTGCGGCCGTCGAAGCCGATGATCGCTGAATGGCCGAAATATGAGTAGACGCCGTCGAAGCCGGCGGCATTGGCGACCGCGACATAGACATTGTTGGCCCAGGCCATCGCCTTGGCCATGATGACCTGCTGGTCCTTGGCCGGATACATGTAGCCTTGGCAGCGCACGATCAGCTCGGCGCCCTTCATGGCGCAATCGCGCCAGATTTCGGGATAGTTTCCGTCGTCGCAGATGATCAGCGAGACCTTCATGCCCTTCGGCCCTTCGGAGACGTAGGTGCAGTTGCCGGGATACCAGCCTTCGATCGGCACCCAGGGCATGATCTTGCGATATTTCTGTACGATCTCGCCCTTGTCGTTCATCAGGATCAGCGTGTTGTAGGGCGCCTTCTTCGGATGCTCCTCGTGCCGCTCGCCGGTGAGCGAGAACACGCCCCAGACCTTCGCCTTGCGGCAGGCTTCGGCAAAGATCTCTGTCTCCTCGCCCGGCACGACAGACGCCGTCTCGTACATCTCCTTGGAGTCGTACATGATGCCGTGAGTGGAATATTCCGGGAAGATCACCAGATCCATGCCAGGCAGACCGGTCTTCATGCCGACGATCATGTCGGCGATCTTGCGAGCGTTGGCGAGCACCTCCGCCTTGGTGTGAAGCCGCGGCATCTTGTAGTTCACGACGGCGACGCCCACCGTGTCGTTGCTGGAAGTAATATCACCGTGCAACATATAGCTCTCCTTGCGGTTTTCTGGTCACTGGTTCTGGTCCTCACGCACCGTTGCCTGCCACCGCGACGCTCCGTTCACACCGCCATGTGGCGGTGAACCAGCGCGTCGCTGAGTTCGCCTATCTTGCCCGATGCCACCACGCGCCCCTTCTCCATCATGGCGAAGCAATGCGCGGCGCGGCGGACGAACGATACGTTTTGCTCGACCAGGATGACGGTGAGTCCGACGTCCCGGTTAAGGCGGATGATGACGTTCTCGATCTCCTCGACGATCGACGGCTGGATGCCTTCGTTGGGCTCGTCCAACAGGATGATCTTCGGATCGGCGGCGAGCGCCCGCGCGATCGCGAGCTGTTGCTGCTGGCCGCCGGACAGCACGCCGCCATTGCGGTCGAGATTGTCGATCAGATACGGGAACAGCTCGGCTACGAGCGGCGGGATCTCCCGCTTGCCGTCGCTCCGCGCAAACGAGCCCATCAGGATGTTCTCACGGATCGAGAAATCCGGGATGATCTCGCGGCCCTGGGGAACATAGGCGATGCCTGCCCGCGCGCGCTGAAACGTCGGCTTCGCGCCAAGATCATCGCCATCGAGGCTGATCTCGCCACCCATCCGGTCAGTGAGGCCCATCAGCGTCTTCAACAGCGTGGTCTTGCCGGTGCCGTTGCGGCCCATCACGGCGGTCACCTCGCCGTCGGGTACGTCCAGGCAGACATCATGCAGGATATGGCTGCGGTCATAGAAGCTGTCGACATGGGCAAAGGCGAGCATCACGAAATCCCCTTCGATCCCAGATAGGCTTCGCGCACCTTCGGATTGTTCTCGATCTGCTCGACATTTCCTTCCGCCAGCACCTGGCCGAGATGCAGCACAGTGATACGCTCGGCGATCTCGCGCACAAAGGCCATGTCGTGCTCGACCACGATGATGGTGTGGCGGCCCTTGAGGTTGTTGACGATCTCCGAGGTCTTGTGGGTCTCGGCCTGCGTCATGCCGGCGGTCGGCTCGTCCAGCAGGATGATCTTGGGGTTCTGCGTGATCAGGAGGCCGAGCTCGAGCCATTGGGTCTGGCCGTGGCTGAGATAGGCGGCAATACGGTCCTGTTCCTCGGTGAGACCGATCAGCTCCAGCACCTCATCCACATTGCGTTCCGCATCAGTGCCGAAGCCGAAGCGCAGATTGGCGAACACGCCGGGCTTCTTGCAGCTCGCCACTTCGAGATTGCGACGAACTGTGAGTTCCTTGAACACACTCGGGATCTGAAATTTGCGCCCGATGCCGGCGCGCGCGATCTTGTGCTCTTCCCAGTTGGTAATGTCGGTATCGTGCAGATAGACGCGGCCATCGGTCGACTTGGTCTTGCCGGAGATCAAATCCATCAGCGTGGTCTTACCGGCGCCGTTGGCGCCCAGCAGCACGCGCAACTCGCCGTCATCGACGGTCATGGTCACGCCGTTGACGGCCTTGAAGCCTTCGAAATCCACGCTCAAGCCGTCGATGGTGAGTGCCGATTGCGCCATCGCCTACTCCGCCAATTGTGACGATGTTTCGCTCACCGGCAGCGCCTGCGGCGAAGCCGTAGGCTTGCGCGCCAGCAAGCGATCGATGAAATCATGCGCGAGCCCGGCAAGGCCGCGCGGCAGATAGAGCACCACCAGCACGAAGATCAGGCCGATGATCGCCTTCCAGGCCTCGGCAAAGCCTTCGGTCTCGCTGACAGTGGCCGAGATCGTGTTGATCAGGATCGCGCCGATGCAGGCCCCCAGGATCGAAGCGCGCCCGCCGACGGCGGCCCACACCACCATGGTGATGGAGAAGGTGAGGTCCATGAAGGTCGGGGAAGCAAACTCTGACACGATCACGTAAAGCATGCCGGCAAAACCCGCGATCGCCGCCGAGACCGCGAAGAAAAAGGTCTGGTAGGCCGGCACGTCGAAGCCGAGATAGCGCGCCCGATTCTGGTCGTCGCGCACCGCCTGCAAGATCAGGCCGGAACGCGTGTCGATCAGGAGCCGCGTGCCGACAAGGACGAGGCTGAGCGAAACCGCGACGAGGTAATAGGTCGGGACGATGTAGGGGTCGAATTCGAGGCCCGCGACATTGAACCAGCCGAGATCGGTGAGCCCGTTGAAGCCGTTGGTGACGGGCTGCGAGTCGATCACCACCAGCCGCACCAGGAGTACCAGCGCCAGCGTGATGATGGAGACGAATACGCCGGAGATGCGCTTGCGGAACACGATAGTGCCGAGGATGGTGGCGAGCAGCACCGGCAGGATCAGTCCCATGGCAACACCGAACCACTGGCTCTGGAACGGCAGCCAGAGGAACGAGGCCTTGTTGATACAGCAGAGCTCGGTCGGCGCGCCCGGCTCGGCGTTCCACAGCATGAAATCCGGCACCGGCTTGTCGGAGCCCTGCTGCAGGCTGGTCGTGCTCGCGAGCTTCAGCGACATCGCCAGCATGTAGGCGCCGGCGCCGAAGAACAGGCCCTGGCCGAGATTGAGAATGCCGGCATAGCCCCAGGACAGAGCCACGGCGACACCGAGCATGCCGTACACGAGATATTTCGCCACCCGATTCAGCCAGAACGCATCCATGACCAGCGGCAGGAGCATCACCAGCACCACGAACGCGGCATAGATCGCCCAGTCGATCTTGCGTTTCATCGGCATCGCTAGCGCCCCTTCAGGGCGAACAGCCCTTTCGGCTTGAGCACGATGATGGCGATGACGACGCCGAACACGACCGCACGCGCCAGGATGTCGTTAGTGGCTGCCGCCACCAGCCCGTTGATCTCGCCGAGGATGCCTGCCGACAACACCGAGCCGAGCAGGCTGCCGACGCCGCCCATGACAACGACAAGGAAGCCGTCGACCACCATCGACGTGCCCATATCGGGAAATACCGTCTTGAAGCCGGACATCATCACACCGGCGACGCCGGCGAGACCAGACCCGAAAGCAAAGGTCAGAGCGTTGATGCGGGTGACGTCGATGCCGCAGGCCGCGGCCATCCTCGGATTGCGGATGATGGCGCGCACCTGTGTGCCCATCGACGTCCGATAGATGATGAACCAGGTCACGAGCGCGAGGATCGCGGTCACCAGGATGATGAAGGTGCGGTAGCGGTTGATGTCGGCGCCGAGGATGGAGAACGTGCCCTGCAGGAACGGCGGCACTGCGACGTTCTGTAGGCCCGGTCCGAGGCCCTGGAGGTGGATGCCGAGAAACGACAGGCCGAATTCCAGCCGCACCGCCTGCTGGATCAGAATGGCGATGCCCCAGGTCGCAAGCAGCGTGTCGAGCAGGCGGCCGTAGAGCCGCCTCACCACCACGCGCTCGATCAAGAGCCCGAGCAGCGCGGTGACGATGAAGGCGAGCGGTATCGCGACAAAGATATTGGTGCCGAGCCAGATGCCCGAGAGCACCGTGACATAGGCGCCGACCATCACCATCTCGCCATGGGCCATGTTGATCACGCCCATCGCGCCATAGGTGATCGCAAGGCCAAGGGCGACCAGGAGCAGGATCGACCCGAGACTGAGACCGATAAAGAGAACTTCAAGCATGCCACCGCCCCACCCTCCACCGCGCGCGAGCAAGCGCGGCGGAGGCTGTATGCCTCGATCAGGTTTTCAGCTTGGCCGTGTCGAGCCCCTTGCCTGTGCAGAACAGGTTGGTCGGGGTCTCGCCATAGGCGACATAGGGCAACGGTACGACCGGCTCCTTATAGGCGTCGATGATCTTGCCCTGCCCGTCCGGGAGCCATTGCGCGATGCGCGGCGTGAGGTAGGTGTGCAGGTTCTCGGGATCGATCTTCACGTGGCCGTTCGGCGCATCGAACTCCTGTCCCTTCACCGCCTCGCGGATCGCGGTTGGCGTGATCTCAGCGGCTTTCTCGGCCGCCTGCTTCCACAGGAACACCTGAAAATAGGAAGATTCCAGCGCATGGTGCGTCACCGCCTTCGGATCCTTCACGAAGGCGCGGTAGCGCTCGACGAAGGCCTTGTTGCGATCGGTGTCGATCGCCTGGAAGTACGGGAACGAAGTGTAGCTACCGACCGCATATTCCGCGCCCATTGCCGCGATCTCGATCTCGGAAGTAACGGTGGCGCAGATCGGCAGCTTGTCGTGGGTCAAGCCCTGGTTCTTGTATTCGCGGTAGAAGGCGACCACGGAGTCGCCGACCACGTTGGACAGCACAACGTCGCAGCCCGAGCTCTTGATTTTGTTGACCATCGAGCCCCATTCGGAATGGCCGAGCTCGAGATATTCGTCGGCGATCCATTCGCCGCCGTTCTTCTCGATCAGGATCTTAGAGACCTTCGCCATCTCGCGCGGATAGATGTAGTTTGATCCGACGATAAAGAACTTCTTCTTGCCGAGCGTCTTGATGATCCAGGGGATGAAATTCGAAAGCTGCTGGTTTGGAACGGCGCCGGTATAGATGACGTTCTTGGAGCATTCGAATCCTTCGTAATAGGTCGGATAGAAGTAGAGATTGTTGCGCTTCTCGAACACCGGCAGCACCGCCTTGCGGCTCGCCGACGTGTAGGAACCGAACACGGTCGGCACCTTGTCCTGGATCACGAGCTTCGAAGCCTTTTCGTTGTAGGTCTTCGGATCGGATGCGCCGTCCTCGGCGATCGCCACGACCTTCATCCCTTTGACGCCGCCGGCGGCATTGATCTCGCTGATGGCCATCATCGTGGCGTCATGCAGCGACTTCTCGATAATCGAAAGACCTCCGGTCAGAGAGAACAACACGCCGACCTTGACCTCGCCCGCCGCACGCGCGCCGGTCTGAAAGACCCATGGCGACGTGATCACCGTGCCGCTTGCGAGCAATCCATTCCTCAGAAACCTGCGTCTGTCGATCGCCATACCTACACTCCCCATGTGTCGAGGCACACCAAGCCGTTCGCGCCGAAGCACGTTGTTTCGAAGCCAGAAAAATCCCAGATCAGGCCGCTCCCCGAAAACGCTAACGCGTCGGCGGCGAGTCTCGACCCCACAAAGCAAAAAAGCCCGACAGATCCTCGCGGATCTTTCGGGCTTACCTAGCCTGAGCTGAACCAGCAGCATCGATGGTCCAGCAAAAGTCGCGAGAAGGATTTCCTCTCGCGACGCCTCAAAAGCTAATCACCTTTCACGCGGTATTGCAACAGCTCGTTTGCGTGAATGATCGCGGCCGCCATGTCGTCCATCGACAAGCGCTTCGCCATCGCTTGTTTGCGGATCGTTTCGTATGCTTCCGCTTCGTTCAATCCCTGACCGTCCATCAGAATGACCTTCGCCTTCTGGATGCGCTGGATGCCGGCGAGCTTGCGCTCGAGTTTGCGCACGCGTTTGTCGGCCTCGCGCCGCTCGAGCCAGAGGCTGCGCGCGATCGTCAGGTTGGTGAGCAGACCGAACGGCCTGATCGGCCGCTCGATCACTGCGACCGCGCCGGCTTCGAGCACAAGCTGCAGCGTGGACGGATCCTCGTAGCTGACAACGGCGATCAGCGTCGGCCGGTGGTTTGCATCCGACTTCAACAGCTGCTGGATCTCCTCGCGTACGTCGTGCTCGATCGCGAGCAGCACGATGTCGGCACCCTCGGCCCAGCTGTCCGGCACCGGCCACTGAGTCTCGACCATGCACCCGATGCGGCGCAGATGCTCGACTAACCTCGTGCGCTCGGTGTCAGCCGGATGCACGACGTGAACCCGCAACCCGCGCAAGTCCCGAAGAATTTGGATGGCCACGTCCAGTTCTCCGTTACGGGGTGCTCATGAGTGGAGCAACGGCAGCTCGACCGACCAATCGTCGAGGCTCTGGACGACACAATAGGGATCGGGCTTCACCCGCACGCCGGGATTCCAGACCGTCTGGAAACGGCCGTGACGGTCGAGCCGGGCGATCCGCGGCCACAGGAAGGTGTGATTGTTCTCCGGATCGACCCTGACGCGGCCCTGCGGGGCATCGAATTCTGCGTCGCGCAAGTTTCCGAGCACCTGTTCGGGATCGTCGGAGCCGCATTTCGCCACCGCACGAAACGCCAGATGAAGCTGGAAATAGGCGGCCTCGGCGCAGGCGGTGACGGGAGCATCAGCACCGTACTTCTCCTTGAAGCTGGTGACGAAGCGCTTTGCCGCCGGCGAGGAAAGCGTCTCGAAAAAGGGAGCAGCGGTGATGTGGCCTTCGGCGGCTTCGGCACCCATTTCCGCAACCTCCGCTTCGCTGGTGCTCAGGCTCGCGATCGGCATGCGCGCCGGATCCAGGCCGGCCGCGCGATAGGCACGATAAAGCACGGATGTGCCGCTGCCCACCACAGTGGAGAAGATGACGTCGGGCGAAGTCTTCTTGATGCGGCTGATGACCTTGTCAAAATCTTTCGGATCCGGGCGCAGGGGCACATAGATCTCGTCCAGCACCTTGCCTTTGCTCTGCACCACGAAGTCCGCCATCACGCGGTTCGACTCATAGGGATAGATGTAGTTCGAGCCGACGAACAGAAACCTGTTGCCATAGGCGGACAGGAGGAACTTGGCGAGCTGCAGTGAATTCTGGTTCGGCGCCGCGCCGGTGTAGATGCAATGGCGCGAGTACTCGAAACCCTCATAGAGGGTCGGATAGAACAGGAGACCACGGTGCGCTTCTACCACGGGCAGAACCTGCTTGCGCGTGCTCGACATGTAGCAGCCAAACACGAGCCTGATCCGATCGACCTGAAACAACCGCTCCGCGAAAGCCCGAAATTTCTTGGGATCGGAAGCAGGATCGTACAACACGGGCTCGATCGGCCGTCCCAGAACTCCTCCTTTCCCGTTGATTTCCTCGATCGCGAGCAAGGTGGCATTCAGCTGCGTCCGCTCGATCGTCGATGTGACGCCTGTCTGCGAAAACAGCACGCCGACGCGCCATGCACCGACACTATTCTCCATCAAATCCATAGTGAGGCAAACTACTCCACGCTCTGGGCGACTCCGTTGTCCAAGGAACGCAGCTTATTACCGATTTATTCGAATTGGAAAGCGATTGATTCGGCAGAAAATGCCTATTGCACTGCTTGTGCTACCTGTGCCTACCGCAAATCAAACGCGAGCATATCGGTGATGCAGCCCACCCAGGATCGGACGGCACAGAATGCGTCCTGCTGCCTCGGCGGAACGTGATATCGGCGCGTCCTTGTTCAAGGATAGGTGAGTGCGCGTGCCATTATAGTAATGGGCGTAAGATCTCAGAATGCGGCGCAAATGCACCTCGCCCAGGACAATGATGTGGTCCAGAGATTCCCGCCGAATCGATCCGATCAGCCGTTCGGCGAAGCCATTCTGCCAAGGTGAAGCCGGTGCAATCGGTTTGTCTCGAATGCCCATGGCGCGCAATCGCCGTGTGACGACGGCGCCATAGATCCGATCGCGATCACGGATCATATAACCCGGAGCCCCGTCCCAAGGAAAAACTTCGGTGATCTGGTGTGCGATCCATTCCGCCGTGGGGTTGGTTGTGACGTTGATCCAGATCAGCTCTCGACGGTCAATCCGTACGATCACGAAGCCGTACAGCAGTTTGAAGCCAATGGTCGGGACCACGAACAGATCCATGGCGGCAATGTCCGGAGCGTGGTTTCGCAGAAAGGCCTGCCATCCCTAAAGGCCTGCCATCCCTGATGTAGCGGCCCACGCCGCTTGACCATGTACTTCGCGACACTTGACTGTGCGACTTGAAACCCGAGCTTGAGCAGTTCACCGTGAATACGTGGTGCGCCCCAGAGCGGATTGTCGCCGCTCATCCGCCGGATCTCCGTGTCGATCTTCGGTCGCCCTCCCGATACAGCTGGATAAAGAACCAGCAATCATGGTTCGTGAGCCGGACGCGACCATGCAGCCTACGCCTCAAGACCATCAACTGATGTCGAAGCACCGCGTTCCAGGCTTCAAGCCGCAACTTCGACTTGAATGGCGAGGCCAGGGCGGAAAGAACGAAGCAAAACAGCCCGATCATTCCGCCAGCTTAGGCGATTCCATCACGTCATCAACTCGAATGAGGTTTTCGGTACAAACAGGTCCTCGACCGCCACAGCCTTCGTCAAGCGCGGTGGTGGGCTGCAGCACCGCGCGCGGCACGCCGTTGTCCCAGGGGCTGGCTCCCAACGATCTCTGGTGCGCCGACTTCAAAGGCGAGTTCAAGCTCGGCAATGGCCGCTACTGCTTCCCGTTGACCGTCAGCGATCATGCCGCGCGCTTGCTGCTGATGTGCGAGGCGCTCGACTCGACGCGCGAAGACCCCGCAATTACGGCTTTCGAACGACTGTTCCACGAGCGCGGCTTGCCGCTCGCCATCCGCTCCGACAATGGTGTGCCCTTTGCCAGTCCCAATGCCCTGTTCAACCTCTCCAGGCTCTCGGTGTGGTGGCTCCGGCTCGGTATCGCGATCGAGCGCATCAAACCAGGCCATCCGCAGCAGAACGGCCGGCATGAGCGCATGCACCTCACCCTCAAGAAGGAAGCGACCCGGCCGCCAGGCTTCAATAGCCTGCAGCAGCAGGAACGCTTCGATGCCTTCGTGCACGAGTTCAACACCGAGCGTCCCCACGAGGCACTCGGCATGAAGTGCCCTGCCGAGCTCTATACCGCCTCGGCACGCACCTATGCCGGCCTGCCGGACTTGAGCTATCCCTTTCACGACCGCGACGTCGTTGTCACCGCCTGCGGCCGCCTGTGCCTGCATCGCAAGAAGATCAACATCTCAACCGTCCTGGCCGGCCAAAAGCTCGGCATCAAGGAAATCGATGAGGGAATCTGGCTCGTCAGCTTCATGCACTATGATCTCGGCTATTTCGATCTCGAGCAGAAGACCCTGCAACCTCTCGACAACCCATTCGGCCCGAAGCCCGCAACCGATATCTCAGCCGCGACCGCCATGCCCTGATCGAGACGCGCTCTTGTGCATTCTTGGCATGACAGGCCGCTTGCTTGGCTCCGCCGTCGCGGTCAACCCCCGACGCCCGAAGGGGCGCGGCACGCGCGGGGTTGACGGCGGCAGCGCGAGCCGAGCAAAAATACCCATGCCATGGATGCGTCACGCTGGAACGCAAAAGATCGCATCCGATCGACGTCAACCTGGATAGACTTTGGAGTAAACGACCCTCAAACCCCTCGACAACCCGTTCGGCACGAGGTTGTCACCCATCTCTCAGGTACGTTCTGTTACCTATGTGTCCGGGCTGGACAGGGGAAAGGTGGTAGCGGGGGAGGGACTCGAACCCCCGACCCCAGGATTATGATTCCCGTGCTCTAACCAGCTGAGCTACCCCGCCACGGCAGCGCCGTTGCGGCATGCAGATGCCGCGGCGCGAATGCGCGGCATATAAGGAGTGGGCGGACGGCCTGTCAAGCAAAGCAGGCCGTCGGCCGGCCTTCTGCCAATAAGCCTCCTGCCAACAAGCCGCCAGCCAAGGTGCTGCGAAACGGGGGCTATTTTGGCCGGACGGAGGGATCGCCGCCGGGGCTGCCGGGCGGCGGGATCACCGGAGTATTGCCGCCGTCCGGGGGCGGTGCCCGCATCTCGGGATCCACACCCGCAGGCGGGCACAATACGCCGTCGGAGCGTGACAGTTTTTCGCCGAGCGGCTCGGATCGCTGGCCGGTGGTGGTATCCGGCTTTGCGTTGGGATTCGCCGGCTGTTGCATCGGCGTGCAATTCTCGCCGCGCTGGGGCTGGGGCGGCGCGGTCTGCGCCGGGGGCGTCGTCGGCGCAGGCGGAGCCTGTGCGACCGCCGCACCCGGCACCACCATCAGCACACCGAAAAAGACAAGTGACTGGTTCATCCGCATGCGAAGCAAACGGCCGGCGCGCGCGGAGGTTCCGGCCAAAACCGCATTCACGATTTGCGGAAGCGGATCAGCGAAAAATGCCCCATCGGCGGCATTGGGCGCCGTTCGGCGAGGGTGACGCCGCCATGTTTCCTGGCCCAGTTGGCGAGCCGCGCCCACGGAAATTCCGGCCGCCAGCCGAGCCTTCGGGCAAGCGGCGCGAAAGCCAGCTCGAACAGGCGCCGCGGCCCGCTTTCGGCGCCGATGTGATTGACCAGGATCAACTCGCCGCCCGGCTTCAGCACGCGGATGAAATCATCCAGCGTCGCCTCGGGATCCGGAACCGCCGTGATGACATATTGTGCCACCACCGCGTCGAAGAACGAATCCGGGAACGCGAGGTTCTTGGCGTCCATCACCGCCAGCGCCTCGACATTGGTCAGGCCCAGCGCCCGCACGCGCTGCTGCGCCCGCCGCAGCATCGGCTCGGAAATATCGACACCGCAAAGTCTGGTGCTGCGCGAATAATCCGCCAGCGACAGTCCAGTGCCGACGCCGACATCGAGCACGCGACCACCGATCCGGTCGGCTTCGGCGATCGTCGATTGCCGGCCCTGATCGAACACCTTGCCGAACACGAAATCGTAGATCGGCGCCCAGCGCCCATAGGCCTTTTCGACCCCCTCGCGGTCGATATCCGCCGCCATCCCCTGCCCCGAATTTATGTCAGCGCACGGCCTCGGCGAGAGGCCGCACCATCGCACCCACGTTCCTCGCGGCCGCGCTCTTGATGAATCCGCCGCCGAGCACGCGCGCCTGGCCGGACGGCGCGTCGTAGAACACGCAGGCCTGCCCGGGCGATACGCCCTCTTCGCCGGCGACAAGCTCAACCTCGTAGCCGCGATCGGTCCTACGCAGCCAGGCCGGTTGCGGCGCGCGCGTCGAGCGCACGCGCACGAACAGCTCGATGCCCTCGCCGATGACGCGATCGAGCGCGCCATCGCCGATCCAGTTGACGTCGCGCAAGAGAATGCGATCCATGCGCAGCGCTTCGCGCGGGCCCACCACGACACGGCGGCTCGCCGCATCGAGCCTCACGACATACAGCGGCGCGCCGGTGGCGATCCCCAGCCCCTTGCGCTGGCCCACCGTGAAATGAACGATGCCCTGGTGCTGGCCGATCACCTTGCCGTCGAGATCGACGATGTCGCCGGGCGCGACCGCATTCGGCTTCAGGCGGCTGATGATGTCGGTGTAGCGGCCGGTCGGCACGAAGCAGATGTCCTGGCTGTCCTGCTTGTCGGCGATCTCGAGACCGAAGCGGCGCGCGAGTTCGCGAACCTGCGGCTTGGTCATATCGCCGAGCGGAAAGCGCAAATAGTCGAGCTGCTCGCGCGTGGTCGCGAACAGGAAATAGCTCTGGTCACGATCGGCGTCGGCGGCGCACACCATCGCCCGCGATCCGTCCGCGAGGCGTCGCGAGGCGACATAGTGCCCGGTCGCGAGCACGGCGGCACCGAGCTCGCGCGCAGTCGCGAGCAGATCGCGGAACTTGATGGCGCGGTTGCACTCGATGCATGGCACCGGCGTCTCGCCGAGCGCGTAGCTGTCGGCGAAATTGTCGATCACCGATTCGCGGAAACGACTCTCATAGTCGAGCACGTAATGCGGAATGCCGATCCGCTCGGCGACATTGCGGGCGTCGTGGATGTCCCGGCCGGCGCAGCAGGCGCCCTTGCGGTGGGTCGCGGCGCCGTGGTCGTAAAGCTGCAGCGTGATCCCGACCACATCGTAGCCTTCCGACTTCAAGAGCGCAGCCGTCACCGATGAGTCGACGCCGCCGGACATGGCGACCACAACCCTGGTGTCCTCGGGACGGCCTTCGAGATCGAGACTGTTGCGCATGGAAGAGGTCATCGATTTCTGTCGCGAGCAGCCGTTGCCCCCCGCGACCAGCGTTAAAAGCGGACTTTACCCAGAAGGCTTTGGAGCATCGCCGAAAAAGGCTGATTTGCCTCGTCGGGGCGCAGGAAAAGCCACCCTTTAATATAGGCCGTATCGCCGCGAAGCAATCAGCCGTCCTTGGAAGAGATGTAGACGGCAAATCTTGCCGCCGGGCAAAAAGCGAACCGCCAGGCGATTGTTCCAAATCCCGCACCCTCCTCGTAAACCACTGTAATATATGGATATTTTTTCTCAGACTTGCTGGCCCGCTCCTTGCTGATGGGGAACTGAATTCCATCCCGAGGGTCGGTTGTGGTCAAGGTCGCGCAAGAAGCATTGGCAGGCATGTCGTTTCAGGCCAATTCGCCGAGGTCGGCGCGACCGGATTCCGGCCCCGCGCCCGGAAATGACAGTTTTGCCGCACTGGTCGATAGCAACACGGCGGCCCGCAACGAGCGCCCCGACGACAGTTCCCGTGCGCCGCCTGCATTGGCGCGCCGGAACGATGATCCTGCTCCGGCGGCGGACACGAGGTCGCGCGATGACGGCGCCGGCCCTGACTGCTCTGAGCGGAACGATGTCGGTGCGCGCAACGACGTCGGCTCCAGCACCCGGGCCGACAAAGCCGATCAGCCTGATTCGAAACCCGACACGCCAAAGTCCGATTCGGCAAAGTCGTCGAAGCCGAAGGACGATGTCCCAGCCAAGGACGATGCCAAGAATGGTGGCAAGGATGGTGATGAGTCCAAGCAGGACGACGGCACCGCTGCAACCACGGTGATAACAGCGACGGTTTCCGCAGTCGTCGACAGCCCCGCCAATGCAGCGCCCGCAACACCGCCGGTAGCGGACCCGGCCGCCGCTCCGCTCGCGACGGCAGCCGCGGCCATCGCGGCTGTGGCCTCGGTCGCCGGTACAGCTCCCGCAGCGGCCGACGCGGTCAAGACCGATGCCCAGGCCGAAGCTCAGGCGGACGCCAAAGCCGTAGCCGCCGTTTCCGTCAGCGCGGAGGCAGTTGGCGACACCGCGACCGGCATCGCACTGTCTGCAGCCGCCGCCCCCTCGCCGACGCCGCAGGCAAAGGCCACAGCCCAGTCAAAGCCGACGCTGACCGCGAAGGACGCCATCCCCACGTCCGGCGCACAAGACAGCGCGACAGACTCCACGCCGGCCGAAACACCGACTGGCATTGTCCCGGATATCGCCCCGCCAGAAACAGCCGCCGGCAAGGAGAAAGCCGAGCACGCCTTTGTTGACGCGGTGAAAGCGGACGCCTCAGGCAATTCCGCGCAGACGCCGTCCGCGCACGCGGCAAGCCATGTGGAGTCGGGCGCAGCGAACACCGCGCAAACGCTGGCCGCCGCATCCGACAACGCTGCGCAGGCGGCCGCCATGATCCAGCCGCAGATGCCATCCGCGCCCACAACGCCGGCGGCCAATTCGCAACTGACCGTGACCGCGGCAACAACCCATGGCAATGCGGTGCCGGTCAGCGGCCTCGCACTGGAGATCGCGGCCTCGGCCAAGAGTGGCAAGAGCCGCTTCGAAATCCGGCTCGATCCGCCCGAGCTTGGGCGCATCGATGTGCGCATCCATGTCGACAACCATGGCCAGGTGACGTCGCATCTGACCGTCGAGCGGCCGGAAACGCTACAGATGTTGCGCCAGGACGCCAACCAACTGCAGCGCGCGCTGGACAATGCCGGCCTCTCAACCGGCAATAGCGGACTGCAGTTCAGCCTGCGCGACCAGTCGTCGTCGGGGCAGAACGGCGGCAACCAGTCCAATCCCAATGCGCATCGCCTGATCGTCAGCGAAGAAGACAGCGTGCCGGCGACCGTCGCCGGTCGCAGCTATGGCCGCATGCTCGGCGCGAGCGGCGGCGTCGATATTAGAGTCTAGAGCATGATCCGGAAAAGTGGGAACCGGTTTTCCGAGAAGATCATGCTCAACCAAAGAGATGAGATCATGATCCGATCCAACGTGATCGGATCATGATCTAGAGGAGCTTGCCATGGCAACCGACGTATCCATGCCGTCGCCGGTCGTATCGGCACCCGGGACCGGGACGGCCTCGGGCAATAACACCGCGTCGACCCAGACGAAGGGCATTGCCGACAACTTCCAGACCTTCCTGACGCTGCTGACGACGCAACTGCAGAATCAGAACCCGCTCGATCCGCTCGACACCAACCAGTTCACGGCGCAACTCGTGCAGTTCGCCGGCGTCGAGCAGCAGCTCAAGATGAACGACCAGTTGAGCTCGATCGTCGCCCTGGAGAAGAGCGCGCAGTCGACGCAGGCGCTGATCTATGTCGGCAATACCGTCGCGGTCGACGGCAGCAAGGCCAATTTCAACGGCTCGGCGACCTGGAACATCAATTCGCCGAAGGAGAGCAGCGCCACCATCACGATCACCGATTCGACCGGCCAGACCGCCTATTCCGGCAATTTTTCGCTGAAGACGGGCGGCTCCAGTTTCGTCTGGGACGGCAAGGGCAATGACGGCAGGCAATGGCCGCCGGGCAGCTACACGCTCACCGCAACCGGCAAGGACGCCTCCGGCAACAACGTCGCGATCTCGACCGAAGTCCAGGGCATTGTCGATTCCGTCGACCTGACCGCCACCCCGCCACTGCTCTCGATCGGTGGTCAGACCTATACAACCGACCAGATCAAGCGGGTGATCCGCCCGAGCACTGGCGGCAAGGATTCTGATGCAGGCTCTGGCGATGGCTCCGGCGATGGGTCGGGATCGACCTAGAGCTATTCGGTTCTGATGGAATCAGAACCGAATAGCTCTAAATTCTTTGTTTGACGCGTTTTCTTCGCGCGAACCGGTACCCACTTCGCTCGAAAACGCTCTAATCCGCCGCGATGGCGGCAATGAAAAGCGCAGAGGCCGCCGTGGAGGCGACTGTCCGCACGTGATTCCAGAAGGTCCATTCCTTGAGATACCGCGCCCATAGCGAAGCCGCCTCCGTGCTCGCCGGATCGGCCGCGGCCAGCGCATTGTTGAGCGGCACGTTGAAGATCATCGTCACGACGAACATGCCGACGACGTAGAGCACCCCGCCGGCGAGCATCGCCGCCGCGCCGGGCTCGCCCAGGCGGAAGACCGCAAGGGCGGCGAGGATCGCGCTCACCAGCGTCGTGCCGAGGAAGAGCGGCATGAACGGAGAGCGGACGATGTCGACATTGATGGCATTCATGGCCGCGATGCCGGATGCCCGCTCGATGCGGCCGAGCGCCCTCATCACGAAGGTCGAGAACGCAAAATAGAGCCCGGCAAGCAGGCCACAGCCGATCGCCGCGAACCAGAGCAGGATCGGCACTACAATCTCGCCCACGGGCGACCTCGCTTCCGCTGGGTTGTGATTCGGACCCCACCACGCGCCCGTCGGCTCCGGGCCGGGGCCGCTTTCCCACACTGGGACAGGTGACGGGGCGGAGCCACCCTACCGGCATTTCCAACGATTCGTATTGCAGGATTGCGCTTAGGCAAATTTTAAGCCGACACGCGTAGGTTGGCAGAGTGAGTTCAGTGGTCGAGAGTTTGTGAGTACGCCATGACAGAACCCCATCGCCCGAGGGTGAAATACGTCATCGGGCCCGACGGCAGTCCGCTAACCATTGCCGACTTGCCTGCGCCCGGTACAAAACGGTGGGTCATTCGCCGGAAGGCTGAAGTTGTTGCCGCGGTGCGCGGCGGTCTGCTTTCCCTGGAGGAAGCCTGCAGCCGCTACACGCTGACGGTTGACGAATTCCTTTCCTGGCAATTTTCCATCGATCAGCACGGGCTGGCCGGGCTGCGCACCACCCGGATCCAGCAATATCGACAATAAGCCCTCGAAACCAATCGAATTTGATGAAAACCGGCCTCGCTTTGCGAAGCCGGTTTTTTTCATGTCCTACTTTCTGCCGCGGTTCTTAACCGTCGTTAACCGGATGGAAACCATACCCTAGGCAATAATTGCCCAGTCGGACCCTCGGAGGGCCGAATCCCTGGGGGCGGTTGGTGCAAAGTCTGGTTGCTTTCCTGAAGGGCCTGGGCGCGGCCCGGTTGGCGGCGATGGTGGCGGTCACCGCCGCGCTCATCGGCTTCTTCGCGTTCGTCATCTTGCGCGTTACCACGCCGCAACTGACGACCCTGTTCACCGATTTGAGCGTCGAGGACTCCTCCGCGATCGTCAAGGAGCTCGAGCGGCAGGCGATCCCGTTCGAGCTGCGCAATGACGGCGCCGTCATCATGGTGCCAAAGGACAAGGTCATGCGGCTGCGCATGAAGCTCGCCGAGGGGGGCATGCCCAAGGGCGGCGGCGTCGGCTACGAGATCTTCGACAAGTCGGACGCGCTCGGCACCACGAGCTTCGTCCAGAACATCAACCATTTGCGCGCCCTGGAAGGCGAGCTCGCCCGCACCATCCGCGCCATCGACCGTATCCAGGCCGCGCGCGTGCACCTGGTGCTGCCGGAGCGGCCGCTGTTCTCGCGCGAGACGCCGGAGCCGTCCGCTTCCATCGTGGTGCGGGTGCGCGGCACCCTCGAGCCGCAGCAGATCCGCGCCATCCGCCACGTGGTCGCCTCCGCCGTCAACGGGCTGAAGCCGCAGCGGGTGTCGATCGTCGACGAGGCCGGCCAATTGCTCGCCGACGGTGCCACCAGCGATGCCGATAACGCCGTCGGCGACGAGCGCCGGGCCGCCTTCGAGAAACGGATGCGCAAGCAGGTTGAGGACATCGTGTCCTCCGTGGTCGGCCAGGGTCGCGCCCGCGTCCAGCTCTCGGCCGATTTCGACTACAACAAG
Organism: Bradyrhizobium elkanii WSM2783; assembly: GCF_000472865.1. Classification (GTDB taxonomy): domain Bacteria; phylum Pseudomonadota; class Alphaproteobacteria; order Rhizobiales; family Xanthobacteraceae; genus Bradyrhizobium; species Bradyrhizobium elkanii_A. Next base: position 41,173 of record NZ_AXAP01000028.1, read on the forward strand.
ATCACCCAGACCTCCGACAAGTTCGACCCCGAAGGGCGCGTGCTGCGCTCGAGCCAGACCCGGGAGGAATCAAGCCTCTCCGCTGACAATAGCGGTCAGGTCACGGTCAACAACGAGCTGCCCGGCAACCAGAATCAGGACAATGCCGCGCGCGCCCGCGACCAGAGCAAGAAGAGCGAGGAGACCAACAATTACGAGATCTCCCGCACCACCAAGACCGAGGTGACCGAAGCCGGCCGCGTCAACCGCATCTCGGTCGCCGTCCTCGTCGACGGCAGCTATGCCAAGAACGAAAAGGGCGAGATGGTCTACCAGGACCGCCCCAAGGAGCAGCTCGACCGCATCGCCGCCCTGGTGCGCTCGGCGATCGGTTTCGACCAGAAGCGCGGCGATCAGGTCGAGGTCGTCAACCTGCGCTTTGCCGAAGCGCCCTCGGTGACCCCGCTCAACGAGCCCACCGGCTTCCTCGGCATGCTGCAGTTCACCAAGGACGACGTGATGTATGTGATCGAGCTCGGCGTGATGATGCTGCTCGGCCTGGTCGTGCTGTTCATGGTGATCCGCCCGCTGGTCAAGCGCATCCTGGCCAACGAGGTCGTACCCGGCCGCGCCGAGGCCTCGGTGCCCGCACTGGCCGACGCCAGCGCGCAGGCCGGCAGCGAAGGCGGACAGGGCCAGGCGCTCCTGACCGGCGGCGGCGCCGCGCACATGATCGACGTCGCCCAGATCCAGGGCCAGGTCCATGCCCAGGCCGTGAACCGCGTGGGCGAACTCGCCGAACGCAATCCGAACGAAACCGTCTCCATTGTTCGCCAATGGCTGACCGAGCCTGCCGAGACCTGAGATGGCCAGCGTCCCGCAAACCGCAAACGCCAACGACATCACGAGCGTCATCTCGACCCTGTCGAGCCGTCAGGGCGACCGTCCGAAGAGCAAGCCGATCTCCGGCCCGAAGCGCGCGGCGATCCTGATGCTGGCGCTCGGCGAGAAATACGGCGGCAAGGTCTGGTCGCTGCTCGACGATGACGAGGTGCGCGAGCTATCGATGGCGATGTCGACGCTTGGCACCGTGGAAGCCGACGTGGTCGAGGACCTCTTGCTCGAATTCGTCTCGCGGATGTCGGCCTCCGGCGCGCTGATGGGCAATTTCGACGCCACCGAGCGGCTGCTGCAGCAATATCTGCCGGCCGACCGCGTCAGCGGCATCATGGACGAGATCCGCGGGCCCGCGGGCCGCAACATGTGGGAGAAGCTCTCCAACGTCCAGGAAGAGGTGCTCGCCAACTACCTCAAGAACGAATATCCGCAGACCATCGCCGTGGTGCTGTCGAAGCTGAAGTCCGAGCACGCCGCGCGTGTGCTGGCGATCCTGCCGGAGGATATCGCGCTCGATGTCGTCGGCCGCATGCTGCGGATGGAGGCGGTGCAGAAGGAAGTGATCGAGCGCGTCGAGCAGACGCTGCGCACCGAATTCATGTCCAACCTGTCGCAGACCCGCCGCCGCGACGCCCATGAGGTGATGGCCGAGATCTTCAACAATTTCGACCGCCAGACCGAAACGCGCTTCATCACCTCGCTGGAAGAGGAAAACCGCGAATCCGCCGAACGCATCAAGGCGCTGATGTTCACCTTCGACGACCTGGTCAAGCTCGATTCCGGCTCGGCCCAGACGTTGATGCGTCATGTCGACAAGGAGAAGCTTGGCATTGCGCTGAAGAGCGCCAATGAGGAGGTCCGCAACTTCTTCCTCGGCAACATGTCCTCGCGCGCCGGCAAGATGCTGATGGATGACATGGCGGCGATGGGACCGGTGCGCCTGCGCGACGTCGACGAGGCGCAGGCGCTGCTCGTCAATCTCGCCAAGGACCTCGCCGCCAAGGGCGAGATCATGCTGACCAAGAACCGTGCCGACGACGAACTGGTGTACTGATGGCCGCGCCCGCAAAATTCCTGTTCGATACCGACTTCTCGGCCCCCACCAAGTCGCGCGAGCGCGCCGCAACCGCCGCCGATATCGCCCAGAAGGTCGCGGAAGCCGAAGCGCGCGCCTATCGCAACGGCTACGATGCCGCCCAGCACGAAGCGAAGGTGGAGAGCGACCGCCGCGCCGCGCTCGCGCTGGAAGAGATCGGGCTTGCGATCAAGACCATCGCGTCGCGCTTTTCCGGCATCGAGGCGCGGATGGAGACCGAAGCCGTCGACGTCGCGGTCTCGGTCGCGCGCAAATTGTGTGGCGAAATGATCGCGCGCGAACCGCTTGGCGAGATCACGGCGCTGGTGTCCGACTGCTTCTCGCATCTGGTCTCGACACCTCACATCGTGGTCCGCATCAATGATGCGCTCTACGAGGGCGCGCGCGAAAAGATCGAGCGGCTGGCCGCGCAGAGCGGCTTTCAGGGTCGCCTCGTGATCCTGGCCGAGCCGACCATTGCGATCGGCGACTGCCGGATCGAATGGGCCGACGGCGGCATCGTGCTGGAACGCGCGGCGATCGACGCCAAGATCAACGAACTTGTCGGACGCTACATGGCGTCCCGTGACCAACGGCCATAAGGATTGAGCCAAAGGATCGACGATGAGTGACACCGACACACATGTCCCGCTCCCCGACCTCAACTCGGCGGACGCGCCAAGGGACGACGATGTGGGCTATAACGAGGACGAACATGCTTCGCGCATCGCCTCCGACCTCGAAGCCGTCTTCGACGTGCCGGTGCAGGTCTCGGCCGTGCTCGGCCGCTCCAAGATGGATGTCGGCCAGCTCCTGAAGCTCGGCCCCGGCACCGTGCTCGAGCTCGACCGCCGGGTCGGCGAGGCCATCGATATCTATGTCAACAACCGCCTGGTGGCGCGGGGCGAAGTGGTGCTGGTCGAGGACAAGCTCGGCGTGACCATGACCGAAATCATCAAGGCAGAGCGTAGCTAGCCTTTAACCGATAGACGCGCGGCGGACGCGCGGAAGATAGGAGACACTCATGCGGCTTCTCATCGTCGGCACCCTCAAGGGCCAGCTCACGACCGCCACCAAGATCGCGATGGACAACGGCGCCTCCGTGACGCACGCGGAAGGCAACGAGCAGGCGATGGCGGTGCTCCGCGGCGGCAAGGGCGCTGACCTGCTGCTGGTCGATGTCGGCCTCGACATTCGCGACCTCGTGATGCGCCTGGAAGCCGAGCACATCCACGTGCCGATCGTCGCCTGCGGTATCTCCAACGATGCCCGCGCCGCGGTGGCGGCGATCCGCGCCGGCGCCAAGGAATACATCCCGCTGCCCCCGGAGCCGGAATTGATCGCCGCCGTACTCGCCGCGGTCGCAAATGATTCCCGCGACCTCGTCTACCGCGACGAAGCCATGGGCCGTGTGATCAAGCTGGCGCAGCAGATCGCGGGCTCGGACGCCTCCGTGATGATCACCGGCGAATCCGGGACCGGCAAGGAAGTGCTGGCGCGCTACGTCCATTCCCGCTCGGCGCGCGCCAAACGGCCGTTCATCTCGATCAATTGCGCCGCGATCCCCGAGCATCTGCTGGAATCCGAATTGTTCGGCCACGAGAAGGGTGCGTTCACCGGCGCGATCGCTCGCCGTATCGGCAAGTTCGAGGAAGCCACCGGCGGCACGCTGTTGCTCGATGAAATCTCGGAAATGGACGTGCGGCTGCAATCGAAATTGCTGCGCGCGATCCAGGAGCGCGTGATCGACCGCGTCGGCGGCACCAAGCCGGTGCCTGTCGACATCCGCATCATCGCGACCTCGAACCGCAATCTCGCAGACGCGGTGCGCGCCGGCACCTTCCGCGAGGACCTCTTGTTCCGCCTCAACGTCGTCAACCTGAAGATCCCGCCGCTGCGCGACCGGCCGGCCGACATCCTGGAGTTGGCGCAGCATTTCGCGAAGAAATACGCCGAGGCCAATGGCGTGTCGGCGCGGCCGCTGTCATCCGAGGCACGGCGGGTGCTGACCACGAACCGCTGGCCGGGCAACGTCCGCGAGCTTGAAAACACCATCCACCGCTCCGTGCTGATGGCGCAGGGCGACGAGATCGGCCCCGATGCCATCGTGACTCCGGACGGCGACCGCCTCGACCTCGCCAAGACCGCGCCCGCGGTCGCTCACGCCACCCTCGCCGCCGAGCAGGTGACGCGCGCGCTGGTCGGCCGCACCGTTGCCGACGTCGAGCGCGATCTGATCCTGGAGACGCTGAAGCACTGCCTCGGCAACCGCACCCATGCCGCCAATATCCTCGGCATTTCGATCCGCACGCTGCGCAACAAGCTGAACGAATATGCCGATGGCGGCCTGCCGATCCCGCCCGCGGGATCGGGTACGGCGGACTATCAGCGCCTGGCGACGGCGGGGTAATCGCCACCACAGTCATTGCGAGCGCAGCGAAGCAATCCATAGCGCCGCCGCACGCGGAGGCATGGATTGCTTCGTCGCTTCGCTCCTCGCAATGACGCGTGGAGCTACGAATAACTCGGCGCGTCCGGCTTGCGGAAGATGTGAATGGGATCACCGGGCGTCAAGTCGCGCCCAGTGAAGGCGACATAGGCATAGAGCGCGAGATAGGCGATCGCAAGCGCACCGATGCCGTAGAAGACCCAGGTTGCAAGACGTTTCATCAAGCCCATGACGCGCTTCGTTCCCTTCCGGCAATAGAAGACTGACGCCTTCTATTGCGCGAGGAGACAAAACGCCACGGCTGGCGTGTCCGTTCCCAGAACAAGTAGCCCCGGGTGAAGCGCAGCGTAACCCGGGGGCCGCCGCCGACCGCCGACGCAAACCCCCGGGTTGCGCGTTCCGCTCCACCCGGGCTACGAGCTGACGTCAGCGCAGATGCACGCCGCGTGTGGGTACGCTGACGTCGGCCAGCTTGGCGGCATCCTCGTCCTGGTCGACGGCGACATAGCGCCCCTGCCAATAGGCGAGCGCTCCCGTGCGCGAGGAGACCTGCAGGTCGAGCACGCGCCCGATGACGATTGCGTGCGAATGACGCTCCACGACGTCCTCGACCTCGCAATCGATCGCCGCCAGCGCGCCGACCAGAAGCGGCACGCCGGAGGCGCGCGTCGTCCATTCGGCGCCAGCAAAGCGCTCGGCGCCTTTCAGCCCGCCCTTGCCGGTGAAGCGCTCGGCGATCTCGACCTGGTCCGAACTCAGGATGTTCACGCCGAAAACGCCGTGACGCTTGACCAGCGGCCAGGACGATGCGGCGCGATTGAGGCTCACGATCAGCGAGGCCGGCTCGACCGACAACGAGGAGACGGAAGTCACCGTCATCCCGGAGATGTCCTTGCCGCGCCCCGCCGTGATGACGCTGACCCCGCCGGTCAGATGGCGCATGGCGCCGCGAAACTCGTCGGAGGTGACCACGGGATCGATCGCGATGTTGCGGACGGCGGAGTTCATGTGGGCCTCACAGATCGTCGGAAGTGTCTTCGGTGCCTTCCAGCAGATTCTTCAGGATCGCGCCCTCGAGCGCCGCGAGTTCGGCCGAGCCGCGCTCGCGCGGGCGCGCGATGTCGACATTGAAATCGTGTGCGATGCGGCCGTTTTCAATGACCAGCACCCGGTCGGCCAGCGCCACCGCTTCCGAGACATCATGCGTCACCAGGATCGCGGTGAAGCCCTGATCGCGCCAGACCCGCTCGAGCAGCCGCTGCATCGAGATCCGGGTCAGCGCATCCAGCGCGCCGAGCGGCTCGTCGAAGGCCAGCACCCGGGGCTGGCTAACCAGCGCGCGGGCCAACGCGACGCGTTGCTTCTGGCCGCCCGAGAGCACCGAAGGCCATTGCCCGCGCTTGTCGCCGAGGCCGACCTCGACCAGTGCCTTCTCGGCGCGCGCCTGCGCATCGGCGGACGATCGCTCGCGCCCGAGGCCGACTTCGACATTCGACAGCACGCGCGCCCATGGCAGGAGCCGCGGCTCCTGGAACATGACGCGGATATCCTCGGCGCGCGCCTGCTCGCCGAAACCGATGCTGCCGGCGGTCGGCTTCTCCAGCCCCGCGATCAGCCGCAGCAATGTGCTCTTGCCGCAGCCACTGCGGCCGACGATCGCGACCGACTGGCCGGCCGGAATGTGCAGGTCGATGCCGCGCAGCACCTCATTGTCGCCGAAGGATTTGCGCAAGCCGCGGATGGTCAGCGACAGCCCGCGCGACGGCATGTCGGGGCTGCGGCGGAACTGACGCGCCTCCTCGGCAAAATCCTCGCGCGCGACAGCCTCGGCCTCGAGCGGACGAAAACGAAGGACTTCCTGCATTTCTTCCTCAGTTCCTTAGTGTTTCTGGAAGGCCGGATGCCAGGACAGCGTCAGCCGCTCCAGCGCACGCGAGGCGCTGTCGGCGAGCTTGCCGAGCAAGGCGTAGATCAGGATCGAGAGCACGACGACGTCGATCAGCATGAATTCGCGTGCCTGCATCGCCATGTAGCCGAGCCCCGAGGACGCCGCGATGGTCTCGGCCACGATCAAGGTCAGCCACATGATGCCGAGCGCGAAGCGAAGACCGACGAAGATCGACGGCAGCGCGCCCGGGAAGATCACGCGACGGAACAATTCGCCGTCGGTCATGCCATAGATGCGGCCCATCTCGATCAGTTGCGGATCGACTGTGCGGATGCCGTGCAGCGTGTTGAGATAGATCGGGAAGAACACGCCGAGCGCCACCAGGAACAGTTTTGCCGACTCGTCGATCCCGAACCACAGGATGACCAGCGGGATCAGCGCCAGATGCGGGATGTTGCGCACCATCTGCAGCGTGGTGTCGGTCAGTTTCGCCGAGAGTTGCGACAGGCCGTTGGCGAGGCCGAAAGCAAAGCCGATGGCGCCGCCGATCAGGAAGCCAATGCTGGCGCGCCAAAAGCTGACCCAGATGTTGCGGATCAACTCACCCGACAACAAGAGCTTCCATCCGGCCAGCGCGACGTCGGTCGGCGCCGGCAGCACGCGCGCGGGCACAAAGCCGGTCACGCAGGCGAGCTGCCAGATGACGATGATGGCGAGCGGCACGATCCAGGGGATCAGGCCGTCAGCCCGCGGCAATTTGGGCGCGCGGACGCGCGGGAGGCTGTCGATGAGGCTCATGATTCCGATACCTGCTTTTGCGGCCGATACTCGTTGCCGATGGTCTCGCCGAACGGTCCGGTGTTGACGCGGATCGGCGTCACGTTGCCGCCATGCTCAAGCGACAGCAGCGGGAACACCAGTTCGGCGAAGCGGTAGGCCTCTTCGAGGTGCGGGTAGCCCGACATGATGAAGGTATCGATGCCGAGGTCCTGATACTGCTTGATCCGCGCAGCCACCGTCTGGGCGTCGCCGACCAGCGCAGTGCCCGCGCCGCCGCGCACGAGGCCAACGCCCGCCCACAGGTTCGGGCTGATCTCGAGCTTGTCGCGGCGACCGCCATGCAATTGCGCCATGCGCTGCTGGCCGACCGAGTCCATGCGCGAGAAGATTTTTTGCGCCGCCGCCACCGTGTCGTCGGTGACGTATTGGATTAATTCGTCGGCGGCCTTCCAGGCTTCCGCATTGGTCTCGCGCACGATCACGTGCAGGCGGATGCCGAAGGAGACCTTGCGGCCGCGGTTATCGGCAACCGCCTTCACGCGCGCGATCTTGTCGGCCACCTGCGCCGGCGGCTCGCCCCAGGTCAGGTACTTGTCGACGGTGTCGACCGCAACGTCGATGCCGGCGTCCGACGAGCCACCGAAATAGAGCGGCGGCCGCGGCGACTGGATCGGCTGGAACAACAGCCGGCCATCCTCGATGCGGATGTGCTTGCCCTCGACATTGACGGTCTTGCCGGCGAGCAGGTCGTTGTAGACGTTGAGGAACTCGCGCGTCACCTCGTAGCGCTCGTCATGCGCCAGGAAGATGCCGTCGCCCTTGTTCTCGACGGGGTCGCCGCCGGTGACGACGTTGATCAAGAGCCGTCCGTTCGACAGCCGGTCCAGCGTCGCGGTCATGCGTGCGGCGACGGCTGGCGACTGCAGGCCGGGCCGCACCGCCACCAGGTAACGCAGCCGCTCGGTCTGCGGCGCGACGGCGGAGGCGACCACCCAGGAGTCCTCGCAGCTTCGTCCCGTCGGCAGCAGCACGCCGTAATAGCCGAGTTGGTCGGCCGCCTGCGCGATCTGGCGCAGATAGTTGAAGTTCACCTCGCGTCCGCCGATAGAGGTGCCGAGATAACGGCCATCGCCATGGGTCGGCAGGAACCAGAGGATGTTGGCGTTGGGTTGCTTAGTCACGATCCGGGCCTCCGCGCGACGTCTGAAATCTTGATGGGTTTCGGCAACAGGCCGAGGGCAAAGAACGTGTCCGCCACCTGCTGCTGGTCGGCGATCACGGAATCGGTGAGCGGCTTGATGCCGTAGGACTGGCGCTTCAACGCCACCTCGACCACCGGCACCGAAAGGCCGATCGACGGCGCGAGTTGCTCGGCGACCGCGTGGATGTCGCCCTTGGCCCAGTCATCGACCTCGCTCAATTGCGCGAGCACGAGATCGACGATCTTCGCATCGCTCTCCAGGAACTTCTTCGAGGAGAAATAGAACTGGTAGTTCGAGACGATGCCGGTGCCGTCGGCCAGCGTGCGCGCGCCGGTCGCAGCTTCCGCCGCGGCCTGGAACGGATCCCAGATCACCCAGGCATCGACCGAGCCGCGCTCGAAGGCGGCGCGCGCATCGGCGGGCGCGAGAAACACCGGCTCAATCTCGGAATATTTGACGCCGGCTTTCTCCAGGGCCTTTACCAGGAGATAATGGACGTTGGAGCCCTTGTTCAGCGCGACCTTCTTGCCCTTGAGATCGGCAACCGACTTCAGCGGGCTGTCCTTCGGCACAAGGATCGCTTCGCCTTTCGGCGCCGGCGCCTCATAGGCGACATATTGGATGGGCGCGCCAGCGGCCTGCGCGAAGATCGGCGGCGCTTCACCGGTGTTGCCGAAATCGATCGCGCCGACATTGAGCGCCTCGAGCAGCGGCGGTCCGGAGGGGAATTCGGTCCACACCACCTTGTAGCCGACCGCCTTCAGCTTCTCCTCGAGCGTGCCCTTGCTCTTGAGCAGAACCAGCTTGCCGTATTTCTGGAAGCCGATGCGGACGGTTTTCTCCTGCCCGTAGGACGCGCTGACGGCGGCGGCGACAATGCTGACTGAAAGCACCGCGCTGGTGATCCAGCGTTGAATGATACGTCGCATGATGACCTCTGCGTGGAAATGAACTCAGCTCTGGGGGTTGCGCCAGACGATGTCGCGGATCGCGATCTGTTTCGGGATCAGGCCGAGCTTGAAGAAGCGGTCGGCAACGCCCTGCTGGGTCGCGACGATGTCATCGGTGACTGGCCCGATCTTGAACGCGGCGCGATTGGCGGCGACGGTCTGGATGTCGAGCGGAACGCCGGTCACAGCGCTGAGCGATTTGGCCACTTCGTCGCGGTGCGCCTCCGCCCACGTCGCGGTCGACGCGATGACGTCGTTGATCTGTTGCAGGATCGGACCGTGATTTTTCGAAAAGTCGCGGTTGGCGATGAAGAACGAGTTGGTCTTGGTGATCTCGTAGGAGTTCACCAGGATGCGGCCGTTCTGCTTGGTCTCGGCGATGGCGAAATAGGGATCCCAGACCGCCCAGGCATCGATGCTGCCATTGACGAATGCCGGCCCCGCGTCCGGCGGCGTCAGATAGACCGGCGTGATATCGTTGTAGGTGAGCCCGGCCTTTTCCAGCGTCTGCACCACGATGTTGTGCGCGCTGGAACCCTTGGTGAAGCCGATGCGCTTGCCCTTGAGATCGGCAATCGTGCGGATGGCCGAGTTCTGCGGCACCAATATCCCTTGGCCGTTGGTGATCGGCTGGCCGGCGGCATAAACGATCGCCGCGCCGGCAGCTTGCGCAAATACCGGTGGCGAGTCGCCGACCGCACCGTAGTCGATGCTACCGACATTCATCGCTTCCATCATCGGCGGGCCCGAGGAAAACTCGACCCATTTCACCTCGATGCCGGCCGACTTGAAATGATTTTCCAAGGTTGCGCGCTGCCGCGCGATAACCAGCACGCCGGTCTTCTGGTAGCCGACACGAATTTCCTTTAGCGCCGCCTCGGCCTGCGCGCGCAAGGGCAAAGCAGCGACGGCGGCAGAGCCGAGCGACAGTGTTAGGAACTCGCGACGCTTCACTACCAAAATTCTCCTGACGATCGAGCGCGTTATCCGCGCGCCATCATGCGGCGTCAGGGAATGATGGGGGGCACGAATGAGGCTGTCGAGGACCCCGAAAAAATAGCGATGCCCGCACTGCCATCGGGCACCGGACGCGCGGTTTCTTTCAAGCCGCGGATTGTGCGTAGCGAAATATTTCCTTCACGAAATCGGGATGCAGACAGCTCTCCGCTGTCATCATCAGCGAAAGCAGACGATCCAGTAACCACCGGCGCAAGAGCACGGGCCGAATGCCGCGGCGCACTGGATGCCCGCCGGAGCCTGTCATCGGGCGGCGCTTCGCGCTGATCCGTTGGCGGGCATGACGGTGGAGTGTGGCGCTGCCTACAAATTTGTCAGCCGCTCGCTGCTGCCTTCTCCGCTTGCGAACCAGGGTTGATCGACAGTTTGCCGTAACGATCCCTGAACGCCTCGGTGTCGATCTCCTCGAGCTTGATCTCGCCGCTCATCACGCCCTGCTTCCATGCATCGTGCTCGGGATCGTGCTGGAACTCCGGCATCACTTCGCTGGCAAACAATTCGAGCGACTCGCAGATGTGGTCGTGGGTGTTCTTGCCGGCTTGATTGAGCAGGATCACCTGGTCGATGTGCGAGGTGCGGAAGCGGCGCAGCTTCCTGCGGATGGTTTCAGGCGATCCGATCAGACCGCCGCGCAGTGCGGCTTCCTGCGCTTCCGGATTGTCGCGCTTCCATTTGTTGTACTCGTCCCACATGTTGACGGTGCCTGGCGCCGGCCGCTGCCGGTTTTGCGACGCGCCATAATAGCGCAGCGCGAACTGGAAGAAGGTGGCGCCGTCGGCGCGGGCGCGCGCTTCTTCATCCGTCTTGGCGCACATGAAGAACGACACCAGCGCCATGTTGGGATTGATCTGGTAGTCGGCGAGCTTCTTCAGCCGCTTGGTGATCGCGTTGTAATAGGCATGCACCCAGGCATGCGCCGCGTCCGCGCTGACGAACTGAAAGCCGAGCGCGCCGAAGCCATGCTGCCCGGCGCGCTCGATGGTCGGCAATTGCGAGCACGCCATCCAGAGCGGCGGATGCGGCTTCTGCACCGGCTTCGGCACCACGTTGCGCAAGGGGATATCGAAATATTTGCCGTGATGCTCGGTGCCGATCTTGGTGAACATCGGGAAGATCGCAGCGACCGCCTCTTCGAACACCTCCCGCTTGGTCTCCATATCGCGGCCGAACGGCGTCAATTCGGTGATCGAGGCGCTCTCGCCCATGCCGAATTCGCAGCGCCCGTTGCTGAGGAGATCGAGGACTGCGACCCGCTCTGCGACACGCGCGGGATGATTGGTCGTGAGCTGCAGGATGCCATGCCCGAGCCGGATGTTGCGGGTGCGCTGGCTTGCCGCAGCCAGGAACGATTCCGGCGCCGGCGAGTGCGAGTATTCTTCGAGGAAGTGATGTTCCACGACCCAGGCATAGTCGTAGCCGAGCCGATCGGCGGTCTCGAGCTGCGTCAATGCGTCCTGGTAAAGCTTGAACTCGTCGCCCTCGTTCCACGGACGCGGCAGTTGCAGCTCGTAGAAGATGCCGAATTTCATGGCGTCGCTCCCGTACGTCTTGTTTGTTTGGTGCAGTGTATTGCCGGGGCGCGCGAAGTCCAGCCTTTGCCAATTCCGGATGGCGGAAGACGCGCGCTGCAACCAAACAGTAACCTTGCGGGTAGCGGCGCCGCCGAATCCGCTTCGAGCTAATATAGTTTTGGCGCGCATTGATTTAGATCAGTGCTAAAGTATCCCAGCGACGTTACTTTTTATCGGAAGGCAACGAGGCCTTCCCCCACACAATCCAAATCGAATCGAGACGACGTATGTCGGCAACCAGCGACGATGCGAGCGCGAGGCCGCGCCGTAGGCGCATGGAGATCTTCGCATTTCTTTTTCTCACGGCAGTTGTGATGCCCGCTTTGGCCGTGGCCACGGTGGGCAGCTACGGACTTGCTGTGTGGATCTATCAGATGATCGCGGGCCCACCGGGCCCTCCCCCGCCACATTGATCAGCCGATTTCTCAAGGAACACCCGACATGATCAGAGCTCAGACCACCATCGACCGCCGAGCGCTCATCACGGGCCGCGTCCTGCAGGCCGAGCCTGTCGTGCCGCCGCCCGGCGGCGAGATCGCCAGCATCCTCGTGCAAACCCGGCCTGAGCGGCTCGATGCCACCGAAGCTGCGATCACGGCACTGCGCGGCTGCGAGATTTACGGCCGCGATGAGAAGGGAAAGCTCGTGGTCGTCGTGGATGCGCCCGACGCAAGCTCGCTCGGCGCGACCCTCAACACGATTTCCGCGCTGCCCAACGTCTATTCCGCCTCGCTCGTGTTCCACGCCGTCGACGCCGATAACGTGTGATGACACGTGATCGGCCGCCCCTTGATGAAGGGAAGGAAATGCCATGACCGCCCCCAAGCTGGATCGCCGCCAGGTCCTGAAACTGGAAGCCGCCGCGATGGCGGCGCTCGCCGGAGGCATGCCGGTTGCGGCAGGTGCCGCCAACCTCGTCACCGAACGCGCCGAGAGCGAAATGAAGTGGGACAAGGCGCCGTGCCGCTTCTGCGGCACCGGCTGCAGCGTGATGGTCGCGACCAAGGACAACCGCGTCGTCGCCACCCACGGCGACATCAAGTCGGAAGTCAACCGCGGCCTGAACTGCGTCAAGGGCTATTTCCTCTCCAAGATCATGTACGGCCATGATCGCCTGACCAAGCCTTTGCTGCGCAAGAAGGACGGCAAGTACGACAAGAACGGCGATTTCACCGAAGTGTCATGGAACGAGGCCTTCGATGTGATGACGGAGAAGTTCAAGGCCGCGCTGAAGAAGCGCGGGCCGAGCGGCATCGGCATGTTCGGCTCCGGCCAGTGGACGATCTTCGAAGGCTACGCGGCATCAAAGCTGTTCAAGGCCGGCTTCCGCTCCAACAACATCGATCCCAATGCGCGGCATTGCATGGCCTCCACCGCCGTCGGCTTCATGCGCACTTTCGGCATTGACGAGCCGATGGGCTGTTATGACGACATCGAGGCCACTGATGCCTTCGTGCTGTGGGGCTCGAACATGGCGGAGATGCACCCGATCCTGTGGACCCGGGTCGCCGACCGCCGCCTCTCGGCGCCGCATGTGCGCGTTGCCGTGCTTTCGACCTTCGAGCACCGCTCGTTCGATCTCGCCGACATCGGCCTCGTGTTCAAGCCGCAGACTGACCTCTATCTGCTCAACGCGATCGCCAACCACATCGTCAAGACCGGACGGGTCAACAAGGATTTCGTCGACAAGCACACGCTGTTCAAGCGCGGCCAGACCGATATCGGCTACGGCCTGCGGCCCGACCACCCGCTGGAGAAGAAGGCGACCGGCCGCGCCAAGGCGGGCGATGCCCAGGACATGACTTATGACGAATACGTCAAGTTCGTCTCCGACTACACGCTGGAGAAAGCGGCCGACATGGCCGGCGTCCCGCTCAGCCGGCTGCAGGCACTCGCCGAGCTCTATGCCGATCCGAAGGTCAAGGTCACGAGCTTCTGGACCATGGGCTTCAACCAGCACACCCGCGGCGTCTGGTGCAACAACCTCGTCTACAACATCCACCTCCTGACCGGAAAAATCTCCGAGCCCGGCAACAGCCCGTTCTCGCTGACCGGCCAGCCATCGGCCTGCGGCACCGCGCGCGAGGTCGGCACCTTCTCGCACCGCCTGCCGGCCGACATGGTCGTGACCAACAAGGAGCATCGCGCCAAGGCCGAGCACATCTGGAAGCTTCCGGAAGGCACCATTCCCGACAAGCCCGGCTATCATGCCGTGCTGCAGAACCGAATGCTGAAGGACGGGCTGCTCAACGCCTACTGGATCCAGGTCAACAACAACCTGCAGGCCGCCGCCAACGGCAACGAGGAGACCTATCCCGGCTACCGCAACCCCGAGAATTTCATCGTGGTGTCGGACGCCTATCCGACCGTGACGGCGCTGGCCGCCGACCTCATCCTGCCGACGGCGATGTGGGTCGAGAAGGAAGGCGCCTATGGCAACGCCGAACGCCGCACCCATACCTGGCACCAACTGGTGTCGGCGCCGGGCGAGGCGCGCTCCGACCTCTGGCAGCTCATGGAGTTCTCCAAACGCTTCAAGGTCGAGGAGGTCTGGCCGGAAGAGTTGATCGCGAAGATGCCGGAGTATCGCGGCAAGACGCTGTTCGACGTCCTCTACCGCAACGGCCAGGTCGACAAGTTCCCGGTCACCGACATCGAGGCCGGCTACGCCAATGACGAGTCGAAGGCGTTCGGCTTCTACGTCCACAAAGGCCTGTTCGAGGAATATGCCTCGTTCGGCCGCGGCCACGGCCACGACCTCGCGCCGTACGACACCTATCACGAGGTGCGCGGATTGCGCTGGCCTGTCGTCAACGGCCAGGAGACCCGCTGGCGCTTCCGCGAGGGGCTCGACCCCTACGTCCAGCAGGGCACCGGCGTTCAGTTCTATGGCTTCCCCGACGGCAAGGCGCGAATCTTCGCACTGCCCTACGAGCCGCCGGCGGAATCGCCCGACAAGGACTTTCCGTTCTGGCTCTCGACCGGCCGCGTGCTGGAGCATTGGCACTCCGGCACCATGACCCGCCGCGTTCCCGAACTCTACCGGGCATTTCCTGAAGCCGTCTGCTTCATGCACCCCGACGACGCCGCTGATCTGAAGCTGCGCCGCGGCGACGAGGTCAGGGTGGAATCCCGCCGCGGTTTCATCCGCGTCCGGCTGGAGACCCGCGGTCGCGACAAGCCGCCGCGCGGCCTGGTGTTCGTGCCCTGGTTCGATGAATCCAAGCTCATCAACAAGGTGACGCTGGATGCGACCGATCCGATTTCGCTGCAGACCGACTACAAGAAATGCGCCGTGCGCATCGAGAAGGTGACGACGACATGATCGGAAAGTCCGCCATCGTTGTTCTTGCCATTGCGCTTGTCGCCGCTTCAAGCTCGCTGCTCGCGCAAGGCGTCACGTCCGGCCTGCGCGGTCCCGCCCCGCTCAACGAGGAGGGACCGGCGCCGCCGATGACGCCGATGCGCAACACCGCTGAACGGGAGATCCGCAACTACCCGGAGCAGCCGCCGGTGATCCCGCATTCGATCGACGGCTACCAGGTCGATATGAACGGCAACAAATGCCTGTCCTGCCATGCCCGCGCCCGCACCGGCGAATCGCAGGCGCCGATGGTGAGCATCACCCATTTCATGGACCGCGACGGCCAGTTCCTCGCCTCGGTATCGCCGCGTCGGTACTTCTGCACGGAATGTCACGTTCCGCAGAACGTCACGACGCCGCCGGTGACCAATGATTTCGTCGACATCGACACCATCCTGAATCGCCCAGCACCCGGTGGCCACCGATGAGCGACGTCGACAAGGCGCCGCCAGGCCAAGGCTGGTTTGCGCGGCCGTGGCGTTTTGCCCTCGAACTGTGGGACGTGCTGATCCGGCCGAGCTCGGTGTTCGGGCTCGGCGTCTTGGTGCTTGCCGGTTTCGTCGCCGGCGTGATCTTCTGGGGCGGCTTCAACACCGCACTGGAACTGACCAACACCGAAAAATTCTGCACCGGCTGTCACGAGATGCGTGACAACGTCTTTGCCGAATTGAAGTCCACCATCCACTTCACCAACCGCTCCGGCGTGCGCGCGACCTGCCCGGACTGCCACGTCCCGCACAACTGGACCGACAAGATCGCCCGCAAGATGCAGGCCTCCAAGGAAGTCTGGGGCCATCTTTTCGGCAGCATCGACACCCGCGACAAGTTCGTCGACAATCGGCTCGAGCTCGCGCTGCATGAATGGGCGCGGTTCAAGGCCAATGATTCGCTCGAATGCCGCAACTGCCACAGCGCGCAATCGATGGACATCACCAAGCAGTCGCCGCGGGCGAGCGTGGCGCATCAGCGCTTCCTGTTCACGGGCGAGAAGACCTGTATCGACTGCCACAAGGGTATCGCTCACCACCTGCCGGATATGCGCGGCGTTCCCGGCTGGCAATAGGCTTGGGTATCTTTGGGTATCCTGGGGCGGCCGGCCGGCACCTTGCGCCGGCAGCCTGAATGGCTAGGTTGAGGGGCTGAGTCGGCGGGCGATCGCCCGCTTGTCCTCTCCTCCGCCGAGACCCATGACCACCTTTACGCCGCATCAGGATTCCGCGCTACAAGCCGTCGCCGACTGGCTCAAGGCAAAACCCGGCCGGAACGGCACGCCGCCGATTTTCCGCCTGTTCGGCTATGCCGGCACCGGCAAGACCACGCTCGCACGCCACATCGCTGAAGGCGTCGATGGCGAGGTCAAGTTCGCGGCGTTCACCGGCAAGGCGGCGCTGGTGATGCGCAACAAGGGCTGCGAGAGCGCCTCCACGATCCATTCGCTGATCTACCGCGCCCGCGAATCCGGCGTCGAGCAGCCGACATTCGAATTGTGGGACGACGCGCCGGCATCGAAAGCCAAGCTGATCGTGATCGACGAATGCTCGATGGTGGATGCCGAGCTCGGCCGCGACCTGATGTCGTTCGACTGTCCACTGCTCGTGCTCGGCGATCCCGCGCAGCTTCCGCCGATCCAGGGCGCCGGCTTCTTCACCAATGCCGAGCCCGACGCGATGCTGACCGAGGTGCATCGCCAGGCGCAGGACGATCCGATCGTGCGGATGTCGATGGACATCCGCGAAGGCCGCGAGCTCGAGATCGGCCGCCATGGCGAGAGCGAGGTGGTGCCGCGCAACGAGCTCGATCCCGAGCGCGTCATGAACGCCGACCAGGTGCTGGTCGGCCGCAACAACACCCGCCGCGCCTACAACATGCGGATGCGACAGCGGCAGAACATCGAGGATCCCTTGCCGGTCGCCGGCGACAAGCTGGTCTGCCTGCGCAACAACCGCAAGAAGGGCCTGTTCAACGGCGGCCTGTGGCGGGTGAAAGCGCGCGCACAATCGAAATCCAAGATCATCACCATGCGCGTGATGCCGGACGAGGATTTCGGCCACAAGGTCACCAAGGTCTCCGTGCGCGGCGAATGCTTCGGCGGCGCCATCGAGAGCATCCCATGGGAACAGCGCAAGCCCTACGACGAATTCGACTACGGCTATGTGCTCACCGTGCACAAGTCACAGGGCTCGCAATGGGACGACGTCGTGCTGTTCGACGAAAGTTTTGCGTTCCAGGACAGCCGCGCGAGGTGGCTGTACACGGGGATCACGCGCGCGGCGAAGCGATTGAGCGTGGTGGTGTAAGGCCACGGGCGAGATCCGGGCCTCATGGTTCGAGACGGCGCTTGGCGCCTCCTCACCATGAGGGTTTGGCAGTTGCCCGAGGGCGGGTGGATAAGCGCCTGCAGCTCCGTCTCCGAGCGACCACACTTCCCCTCATCCTGAGGAGCGCGCAGCGCGTCTCGAAGGATGAGGCCACCGGCGGTGCCTCTTGCATCCGCGCCGCGCCGCCCAGGTTCACGGACTCGTGTCCATCCGGCCGTAACACCCCCCTCCCCAGCCCGTATCTTCGGCATCCAGGGGAAGACCGCCCGATTTCCGAAACCCGGCTTCCGTTCTAGACTGGCTCCAGGCCCTCCCATCCAAAGAGGAAACCATGTCCAATCGCCCGTTCCGCCGCCTGTCGCTCTGCGCTGCCGCCCTCGGCGCGCTGGCCATCGCCGCACTTGCCGCAGCCCCCTCGCGGGCGGCTGAAGACGCCGTGATCATTCCCGTCCCGACGCTCGACGCAAAGGCCACCGATGGCATCCAGACCGCGGTGCTCGCGGGCGGCTGCTTCTGGGGCGTACAGGGCGTGTTCCAGCACACCGCTGGCGTCGTCAGCGCGGTGTCCGGCTATGCCGGCGGCAACAAGGCGACCGCTGACTACAACATGGTCTCCACCGGCACGACCGGACACGCGGAATCCGTCGAGATCAAGTACAACCCGAAGCAGGTTTCCTACGGCAAGCTCCTGCAGATCTTCTTCTCGGTCGTGCACGACCCGACGCAGTTGAATCGCCAGGGTCCGGACACCGGCACGCAATACCGCTCGGCGATCTTCGCCACCAGCGACGATCAGAAGAAGGTGGCGGAGGCCTATATCGCCCAGCTCAACGCCGCCAAGGTCTACAAGAAACCGATCGTGACCAAGGTCGGGCCGCTCGAGGGGTTCTATCCCGCGGAGGCCTATCACCAGGACTACCTGACGCTGCACCCCAACCAACCCTATATTGCGTATAACGACATCCCGAAGGTCGAGAACCTGAAGAAGATCTTCGCGGAGAACTACATCGAGAAGCCGACACTGGTCGGGAACACCAAGGTCACGAATTGACGGAATAGTTTCCGTCATTGCGAGCGAAGCGAAACAATCCACCTCTCCGCATGTTGCGGCATGGATTGCTTCGCGGAGCCTGTCATCGGGCGGCGCTTCGCGCCGACCCGGTGGCTCGCAATGATGCAAAGAAAGGAGCTTTCATGTCCGACACCAAGACCCCAGACAAGGTCGTCAAGAGCGATGCCGAATGGCGCAAGGAATTGACGCCGATGCAATATGCGGTGCTGCGCGAGAAGGCGACCGAGCGTCCCTTCACCGGCGAATACGAGCACGATCAGCGCAAGGGCACCTATGTCTGCGCCGGCTGCGGCCAGACGCTGTTCGAGTCCGACGCCAAGTTCGATTCGGGCTGCGGCTGGCCGAGCTTCACGCAGCCGGCGGCGGAAAGCCATGTCGACGAGGAGACTGACCTCAGCCACGGCATGGTCCGCACCGAGGTACTGTGCTCGAAATGCAGCGGCCATCTCGGCCACGTCTTCCCCGACGGCCCCGGCCCGACCGGCCTGCGCTACTGTATCAACTCGGCAGCGCTGAAGCTGCAGCCGAAGTAATCTGCTCTCGTCATGGCCGGGCTTGTCCCGGCCATCCACGAAGATACTTGCTCGAGCAACAAAGACGTGGATGCCCGGGACAAGCCCGGGCATGACGGCAGTATACCGAGGGTAGGCTACGCCGCCAACGCGCCGCGCTCCATGGCGAGTTCAGCCTCGAGGCTCGCAATATCCCGATAGATCGACGCCACCGCGAGCACGCGGCCGCCTCTCTTGTAGCGCACCACGCAGTCCCGCCCAGCGATATCGCCGTCGACGTCGATCTCGTCCCATTTCTCGGCGTGGCCGACATAGTTGATCGGCACGTCGTAATGCTGGCTCCAGAAGAACGGCACCGCATCGAAGACTTCGCGCTGGCCCAGCATGTTGCGCGCAGCTAGCTGGCCCTGGCGCTCTGCCACCACCCAGTGTTCGACGCGGATGTTCTCACCGGAATGCGGATCCGGCCAGCGGGCGATGTCGCCCGCCGCATAAATGCCGGGGCTGCTGGTTTCCAGATAGGCGTTGACGGTGACGCCGCGATCGATCGCAAGCCCGGCCTTTTCGGCCAGCGCGAGACGCGGCCGCACGCCGACGCCGATCACGACGAGATCGGCCTCGAGCACACCGCCGCTCTGCAGGCTCGCGCGCTTGCCGTCGATCGCGGTGACGGTGTCGCCGAGGTGAAAGACAACGCCGTGCTCTTCGTGCAGGCTGCGGACGAAGTCGCCCATTTCGGGCCCGAGCACGCGCTCCATCGGCCGCTGCTCCAACCCGACGACGTGGACCTCGATATCCCTCGCCCGCAGCGAGGCCGCGACCTCGAGCCCGATGAAACTTGCACCGATCACAACCGCGCGGCGCGCGCCGCTCGCGGAAGCGATGATCGCGCGGCAATCATCCAGCGAGCGCAAGAGATGAACATGGGGCTGGTCCGCGCCCGGAATCAACAGACGCACCGGCTCCGCGCCGGTCGCCAGCAACAACCGGTCATAGGGCAAGGCCTTGCCATCGGCGAGCACGACCTGGCGCGCAGCAGGATCGATCGACGCGACTTTGGTCTTGAGCCGCAGATCGATCGCGGCGTCAGAATAGAAATCGTCCGGACGCAGCGGCAGCCAGTCCTCTGGCGCGCTGCCGGCGAGATAATCCTTCGACAGGTTCGGCCGATCGACAGGCGCCGCCGCCTCGCCGCTCAGCATCGTGATGCTGCCGTGATAATCCTGTCGTCGCAGCATCTCGGCGGCGGCAAATCCCGCCGCGCCACCGCCCACGATCACGATGCGGCCGGGCGCATCGATCACGCCTTTCACCCGGGGCTTGGGCTGTTCGCGCTTCTCGCGGACAAAGATGCGCTCGCCTTCGTGCTCGACCTTCCACACCGCGAGCGTGCTCAACGCCGGAGCGCGTGCAGCCTCGCCGGTGCGCAGATCGAAACAGGCGTGATGCCAGGGACAGCGGACGCTCTCGCCGACGACGAGGCCTTCCGCCAGCGGCCCGTGATAATGGCTGCAATGGGCGTCGATCGCGAAGACGTCCGACCCTGAACGCACCAGCAATACGTCTTCATCGCCGACATGGCCGAGCAGAGTGGCGCCGGAGAAGTCGGAGGGCGCCACGCCTTGCGACAGATCGGGACCGGAGGGTTGGGCTTGCTGGTCGGCCATGATGTCCTCCGTCGGTTTGAAACTGGTCCGTTCGAAGCCCTATCCCAGCGCCGCCTTCACCAGGCCACTGGCTTTCGCAAAATCCATCTGCCCGGTGTACTTCGCCTTCAACGCGCCGATCACCTTGCCCATGTCCTTGACCCCGGCAGCATTGGTCTCGGCGATCGCGGCTGATATCGCGGCCTTCACCTCATCCTCCGACATCTGCTTCGGCAGATAGGCTGAGATCACCGCGATCTCCTCGCGCTCCTGCGCGGCGAGCTCGGCGCGGCCGCCCTTGTCGTAGAGCTCGACCGCTTCCTGGCGCTGCTTGATCATTTTCTGCAGCACGCCGAGCAATTCGGCATCAGAAAGCGGCGGCTTGCCTTGGCCGCGCGCGTCGATATCGGCGTTCTTGATGGTCGAATTGACCATGCGCAGCGTGGAGAGCTTGCGCTCCTCCTTCGCCTTCATGGCGTCCTTGACCGCGTTGTTGATGTCGTCGCGCAGCATGGCCGTGTCCCTGAATGATGAAACCTTCCATCTAGGCCGTTCGTTCCGCGAGAACAACCTCAGTTCCGCAGCCATTCGACCAGCGCGTTCGCGGTCGCCTCGGGCTGTTCCGGCTGCGGCAGGTGCCCGCAACTAGGCAGGATCACGAGCTTGGCGCCTGGAATGCCGTTCGCCATCTCAACCGACAGCGAATTCGGGATGGTGTGGTCCTCGTCGCCCGTCAGCACCAGGGTCGGGCACTTAATCCAGGCCAGCGTCGGCCGCGAGTCGGGCCGGCTGATCACCGCCGTCTGCTGGCGGATGAAGCCCTCGACCCCGACATCCTCGCCCATCTCGTGGACAAGCCGGCGCAGGCCGGCGTCCTCCCGCCGCGACGGGTGCACGAAGCCGGGAAACAGCTCATCCAACACACCGCGGAAATCGCCGCTTTTGGCGCGGGCCATCATGCCGCGGCGGCGTTCGGAGGCCTCCGGCGTATCAGGGCGGGCCTGGGTATTGATCAGCGCCAGCTTTGCCACCCGCTCCGGCGCCTGGCGCATGATCTCGAAGGCGATGTAGCCGCCCATCGAATGCCCGGCCAGCGCAAAGCGCGGCGGCGCCTCGGCCAGGATCCGACGCGCGATCGCCCCCATATGGTCGTCGCGGATGTGGTTGGCGACCGTGACCGGCCCGAGCCGCCACAACGCCGGCACGACAGGGGCAAAGATCCGCGGCGAAGAAACCAGGCCCGGGACGAGCAGGATCGGCATCGTGTTGTCCATGCGGGCTCCGAAACGGGCAATTTGGCCGGGAAACGAGGTTATGGTGGGAACCCTAGCTTAAAACCCCGGAACCGCCAGTCAAATAGGCGCAAAACCCGTGTGCATGGATGCCCTTTCGCTTTGACGCGGCAGGATGTGGGAACTATGTAAAGGGCTCATGACCACATCCGAAAACGCTTCAGCCTGGCCGGACCACAAACCGACCGCGCTCCTCGTGCTCGCCGATGGCACCGTGCTGGAAGGCTTTGGCCTCGGCGCGGAAGGCCAGGCCGTCGGCGAAGTCTGCTTCAACACCGCCATGACCGGCTATGAGGAGATCCTGACCGATCCCTCCTATGCCGGGCAGATCATCACTTTCACCTTCCCGCATATCGGCAACGTCGGCACCAACGACGAAGACATCGAGACGGTGAACATGGCGGCAACGCCGGGCGCGCGCGGGGTCATCCTCCGCACCGCGATATCGGATCCCTCGAACTACCGCGCCACCCGCCATCTCGATCAATGGCTGAAAGCGCGCGGCATCATCGGCCTGTCGGGCATCGACACCCGCGCGCTCACGGCGCTGATCCGCAGCAAGGGCATGCCGAACGCCGTCATCGCGCATTCGAAGGACGGCAGGTTCGACCTGCACGGCCTCAAGGAAGAAGCGCGGGAATGGCCCGGCCTCGAAGGCATGGACCTGGTGCCGATGGTGACCTCCGGTCAGCGCTTCACCTGGGACGAGACGCCCTGGGAATGGGACAAGGGCTACGGCCGGCAGACCACCCCTGAATTCAACGTGGTCGCGGTCGACTACGGCATCAAGCGCAACATCCTGCGCCTGCTCGCCGGCGTCGGCTGCAAGGTCACGGTGGTGCCGGCGACCACGTCGGCCGAAGACATCCTCGCGATGAACCCGGACGGCGTGTTCTTGAGCAACGGCCCCGGCGATCCCGCCGCGACCGGCAAATATGCCGTGCCCGTCATCCAGAAGGTGATCGAGTCGGGCACGCCGACCTTCGGCATCTGCTTGGGGCATCAGATGCTCGGGCTCGCCGTCGGCGCCAAGACCAGAAAGATGCACCAGGGCCATCACGGCGCCAATCACCCGGTGAAGGACGAGACCACCGGCAAGGTCGAGATCACCTCGATGAACCATGGCTTTGCCGTGGACCAGGCGACATTGCCCGCCGGCGCAACACAGACCCATATCTCGTTGTTCGACGGCTCCAATTGCGGCATCCAGCTCGACGGCAAGCCGGTGTTCTCCGTGCAGTATCACCCGGAGGCGTCGCCCGGCCCGCGCGACTCGCATTACCTCTTCAAGCGCTTCGCCGACCTGATGCGCGACAAGAAGCGGGCGTAGGAACGTAGGCGGCCGAAATGAAGTTGTAGGATGGGTAGAGCGAAGCGAAACCCATCATCTGGTGGCTCACGGCAATCGCGATGGGTTTCGCTTCGCTCTACCCATCCTACGGGAGCTTCCCATGTCCGTCGTCAAGGCCGATACAACGCCGCTCACGATCGTCTTCGAGGATGACGGCCTGGTGCCGAACAATCGGCTGCCGTTCCTGGTCTACAAGGCGACCGTCGACGTCGACAACGAGCATCCGGAGAAGACTATCGAAGGGTTGTTCGGCGCCAATGGCTGGGGCGCTATGTGGCGCAATGGCGTCTACGATTACCTGCACTATCATTCGACCGTGCACGAGGTGCTCGGCGTCTCACGAGGACATGCGCGCGTACAGTTCGGCGGCGATCGCGGCAAGGTGCTGGAGATCTCCGCCGGAGACGTCGCGATCCTGCCCGCCGGCACCGGGCACCAATTGATTGCCGCGAGCGATGATTTCTGCGTGGTCGGCGCCTATCCGCCGGGACCGTCGATGGAGATCACGCGACCGACGCCCGAAAATCACGCCAAGGCGCTGAAGACGATCCCACAGGTCGCGACACCCAAGACCGATCCGGTGATGGGCGAGAATGGGCCGCTGGTGAGGTTGTGGAAGCGCGGCTGACCGTGCGGGCCAAGTGGCCCATCGCGCGTCCCCATGGGGTCAGCAGGACCGAAAGATGCGGGAAGTGCCCGCGGGGATATGCCTACGAGCGGGCACATAGCGCAACGAGCTAGCGATGGCCCGACTGGTTCACATTCACGCTTGTGCTAGATTGTACTCGTGGAGGTAGTTGAAACAGTCGTTCTTCGACATCGGACTTTATAGCATTTGATTCAATAATCTGCCCCGCGGGCGTCGGGTCGCGTCTTATGCTGCACACCCCCTCTTGCACAGCTGACATCCCTTGCCTGAACGCGAAGACTTCGAAGTCGAAGCATCCAACGATTGTGGAGGCCTGCCCCCATAAATCACGACAGCACACATCAGTTGAGGAGTAGTCGATATGTTTCGAGGAATTCTGACGCTGACTTTGTCTCTCGGCCTGGGCGCGGCGGCTCTGCCCGCTGCGCTTGCGCAACAAGCGGCGCCGGCAATCACCGAGCAGGAAGCGCACGCCATCGCGGTGGACGCCTATATTTATTTCTACCCTATCCTGTCGATGGACGTGACGCGGAAGCAATTCACCAACGGCACCACCGATTTCAAGGGCCCGATGAACACGTTCGTCAACGTGCCCGAATATCCGCCGGCGAATTTCAAGGGCGTGGTGCGCTCCAACTTCGACACGCTCTATTCCGTGTCATGGCTCGACATGACCAAGGAGCCTGTGGTGGTCTCGGTACCCGATACCGACGGGCGCTACTACCTGCTGCCGATGCTGGACATGTGGAGCGATGTCTTTGCGTCGCCGGGGTGGCGGACGACGGGCACCAAGGCGGGCACCTTCCTGCTGACGCCTCCCGGCTGGCGACCGGATCTGCGTGACAGATTTATCGATGAGTTCAAGCTCCCGAGAGACACGCAGCGGATCGACGCACCAACGCCTTATGTCTGGGTGATCGGCCGTACCAAGACCGACGGCCCGGCAGACTACGATGCGGTTCACAAGATCCAGGCGGGTTACAAGGTCGCGCCGCTTTCAGAATTCGGCAAGACGCCCAAACCCGTCGAATTCAAGCCCGACCCAAGCGTCGACATGAAGACGCCGCCGAAAGTCCAGGTCGATACGATGACGGCCGGCGTGTATTTCGCCTATGCGGCCGAACTGCTGAAGCTTCACCCGCCTCATATCACCGATCAGCCGATCATCGCGCAGATGAAGAAGATCGGCATCGAGCCAGGCAAGAGCTTCGACATCGGCAGGATCGACCCTGTCCTGCAGCGCGCCGTCGAGACCGCCCCGCAGGACGCGCAGAAGCTGATGGCCTGGAAGGTGCCGACGCTTGCGCGGGTTGCCAATGGCTGGTCGATGAACACCGATACGATGGGTGTTTACGGCAACTACTATCTGAAGCGTGCCATCGTCTCGCAATTGGGGCTCGGCGCGAATCTGCCCGAGGACGCCATCTATCCGCTCAATCTCGGCGACGAGACCGGCAAGCCGCTCGACGGCGCAAGCAAGTACACCATCACGTTCGAGAAGAATGCCGCCCCGCCGGTCAACGCGTTCTGGTCGATCACGCTGTACGATCCGGAAGGCTTCCAGGTCGGCAATGTGCTGAACCGCTTCGCAGTCAGCAGTTGGATGCCGTTCAAGTATGATGCGGACGGCTCGCTCGATCTTTACTTCCAGAACGAAAGCCCGGGCAAGGACAAGGAAGCCAATTGGCTTCCGGCGCCGAAGGGCCCCTTCAACCTGACCATGCGCCTCTACAGTCCGAAGTCCGAGGCGCTGACCGGAAAATGGAATCCTCCGCCCGTCGTCAAGACGCAGGCAACGCTGGGATTGTCGGCACAGTAAATCTCGATCGGGCGTCGGCGCCGTCTCAAGACCCACTAAAGCGGGATGACTTTTCTTCGAATCGTCATCCCGCTTTGATCTTTTTCGGAAAACCGGTGCCCACTTTTCTGGATCATGCTCTAGATTGGCTCGCGCAATCAATTGGGCGAGTTGATCAGACGGCTGGCGGATGACGGATCCGGTTCGCAGCCTCCGCACTTTCGGACGCCGCCCCCGTCTCAGTGACGGCCCATCGAGGGAGCAAGAAGATGCCGACCACCTTCACGCCGATGACCGCGCTGCTGGGCGGAGCCTTGATCGGCCTTTCCGCCGTGGCGTTGATGGCGTTCGCCGGGCGGATCGCGGGAGTGAGCGGCATCGCCGCCCGCCTGCTTCCGCCGTTCAACGATCAGGAATGGCCCGGTCGCCTCGCCTTCATTGCCGGGCTCGTCGCCGCGCCCGTCGTGGTACGGGTTGCGATCGGCAGCCTTCCGCCGCAAGCCATCGAGACCGGCGGCATACTTTTGGCGATCGCGGGCCTTTTGGTTGGCTTCGGTTCGGTATGGGGCAGCGGCTGTACCTCCGGCCACGGCGTCTGCGGCATATCGCGGCTGTCGCTTCGATCCATTGTCGCTACACTGGTCTTCATGGCGACGGGATTTGCGACGACCTTCATCATCCGGCATCTCGCATGAGGTCCCGCATGTCTGTTCTGATCCAGTTCGTCATCGGCCTGGCATTCGGACTCGGGCTACTGGTCTCCGGCATGTCCAATCCGGCGAAGGTCCTGAACTTCCTAGACCTCGCGGCGATTCGCACGGGATCGTGGGATCCCAGTCTCGTATTCGTGATGCTAGGTGCCGTCATCATCACGTTTATCGGCTTCAGGCTTGTGCTGAAGTGGCCGCGACCGGTTCTTGCGGGTGCATTCCATCTGCCGACCAAAACCGATTTCGATTTGCGCGTGATCGTCGGACCTGCGATTTTCGGGGTAGGCTGGGGTATCGCCGGTTTCTGTCCCGGTCCCGCCTTCGTGGCGCTTGGTTATGGATCGTCGGCGTCGATCCAGTTCATGATTGCCATGCTGGTCGGGATGGCCGGCGCCCGCGCGCTCGCCGACCGGCAGCCGGCGCTTGCCGGATCACTTTACGAGTAGAGGAGCAGCCCATGTCCGACATTCCTCACACCGTCGACCTCTCCGTGAAGCCCGAGGTCACCGCATTCTTCGATCCGGCGACCAACACCGTCAGCTACGTGGTCAAGGACCCCACATCGAAGGCCTGCGCCGTGATCGATTCCGTGATGGACATCGATTACGCGGCCGGCCGCATCGCCTACCAATCCGCCGACAAGATCATCGATTTCATCACGAAGCACCGCCTCAAGCTGGAATGGCTGATCGAGACCCATGTTCATGCCGACCATTTGTCGGGCGCGCCCTACATCCAGAGCAGGCTCGGCGGCAAGATCGGCATCGGCGAGAAGATCACGGTCGTGCAGGAGACGTTCGGCAAGATCTTCAACGAGGGCACCGAATTCCAGCGCGACGGCAGCCAGTTCGACCGCCTGTTCAAGGACGGCGACACCTACCAGATCGGCGCGATGAAGGCCTTCGCGCTCTATACGCCCGGCCATACGCCCGCCTGCATGACGCATGTGATCGGTGACGCGGCCTTCGTCGGCGACACCTTGTTCATGCCGGACGGCGGCTCGGCGCGCGCGGATTTCCCGGGCGGCAACGCCCGCGATCTCTACCGCTCGATCCACCGGATTCTGTCGCTGCCGAACGAGACCCGCTTGTTCATGTGCCACGATTACGGCCCGAACGGGCGCGAGATCCGCTGGGAGACGACGGTGGCCGAGCAGCATGCCCACAACATCCACGTCCATGACGGCATCACGGAGGACGAATTCGTCGCCACGCGCGAAGCGCGCGACAAGACCCTGCAGATGCCGAAGCTGATCATCCCCTCGCTGCAGATCAACATGAAGGGCGGCAAGCTTCCGGCGCCGGACGCCGACGGCAAGCAATATCTGAAGGTGCCAATTAACCTGTTATAAGCTCAAACGGTGGCTAGGCAGCCGGCTGCCGTTCCGCGCTCTTCGTCGCCGTTGCGCAACGTCTTTGGTGCTACGCCGCATTACTGCCTTCCTGGCGGCTGGCCTCGAACAGGAACCAGGTGCGCCGCTCGGTCTCGTCGATGAAGGTCTCGAGGATGCTTGCGGTCGCAGCGTCGCCGTGCTCGTCGGCGAGGTTGCGCGCCTTCCGCATTGCGGCGGCGACGTGCTTGTTGTCTTCCATCAATTCGCGCAGCATCTCGCGCGGCGGCACGTAGTCCTCGTTGTTGTCCTTGATGGTCTGCAATTTGCTGACCTGGCTGATCGATTTCAGCGTGGTCCCGCCGATCTTGCGCACCCGCTCGGCCAGTTGATCGGTGGTGGCGAAGATTGCGTCCGACTGCTCGTCCAGCATCAGGTGGTAATCGTGGAAATGCCGGCCACTGACATGCCAGTGGAAATTCTTGGTCTTCAGGTAGAGTGCGAAGGCATCCGCGAGCAGCGTATTGAGCGCCGCCGAGACCTTCGTGACCGCCTCGTTGGGCAGGTCGGTCGGGGTATCGAGGTCGGGGGAGATTTTGTCGGATTTTGGATCAGGCTTGGCTTTGCTCACGTTGAACCTTCCTGTTAGGACACCGGACACCGGCGGCCCGAACTCCTGGTCGCCGGCCCCTCTAACGCATCATACGGATGCCGGTTCCTATGCCGGAACCCCAAGTTTTTGCCGGGCCCACTGCCGATGGATGAATGGATCGATTATTACGATTCCACGCATACGATTTATGTCAGCAAGCTGCATCGCGACCTGCATTTCCGGATCGTTGCGCGGGATATCATTGCCTATATCTCCTCGCCCGACGCCGTCGTGCTCGACTATGCCTGCGGCGAAGCGCTGTCCGCAGCAGAGGTCGCGGATGCCTGCGCCACGCTCTATCTCGCGGAGCCCGCGCCCGGCGTGCGCGGACGGCTGATCGCGCGCTTTGCGCCCAACACCAAGATCCGGGTGCGCTCGCTGGATGAGGTGGGGCAGATGGCCGAAGGCTCGGTCGATCTGGTCGTCATGAATTCGGTCGCGCAATATATGACGGCGGAGGAACTGGACGCCGCATTCGCCGTCATTCGCCGCCTGCTCAAACCCTCCGGGCGCCTCATACTCGGCGATGTCCTGCGACCCGAAGTCGGCATGGGCAGGGACGTTCTCGCGCTGTTGGGTTTCGGCGCCCGCCACGGCTTCCTCAAGGATGCCCTGCTCGGGCTGATCAGCACGGCGCTGTCGGACTATCGGCAACTGCGCACACGGATCGGCCTGGAGCGTTACGGCGAGGAGCAAATGCTGAAGAAGCTCGCGGCCGCCGGCTTCAAAGCTTCCCGCGCCCCCCGCAATATCGGCCACAATCCATGGCGGATGACGTTCGTCGCGCATCGTCCCGACGCGTGATCGTGCAACGCAACCGTTAGGGTTAATCCGGGGTAAGGATGGCTAGCGCCTGCGAAATGGGCAATGATCGCCTCGGCCCGGTGGCGGAACGCGTCGACGCGGGAGCAGTGCATTGCTCTTTATCCTGGTTCAAATCCAGGCCGGGCCTCCAACCTTCGCCGCTTTGCGGTTTCCGCTCGCGAGCCAGTCAGCTCGCAGCCACCACTTCGCATTCAGGAAATTGCAGCCGGTCGGCATCCCGCGCGGCCGAGGCGAGGATCACATCGAGCAAACCGGGAAAGCGCGCGTCGAGATCCGCGCGGCGCAGCCTCATATAGCGCGTGGTCCCGGCGATGCGGGTCTGCACCAGCCCCGCCTCGCGCAATTTCGCGAAGTGATAGGCGAGGTTCGACTTGCCGCTGAAGGCGTTGAAGTCGCCGCAGCGCAGCTCCGTGCTCGCGGAATCATATTTCGCCAGATTGTAGACGATCGCGAGCCGCGTCGGGTCACTCAGGCAGTCCAACACCATCGGCAATTCAAGTTGATCCCGCGTGGGGTGCAAGGGCGTTCGGCTCATGACCCAAACATAACCGCGCGGGTTTGCTGTCGCAATGTTCAATTGTAATTGAACCAATTGACATTCGTCACCGCCCGCTCGATAGTTCAATAAACCTTGAACATCGGGGGACCATCATGAGCGTGTTCTGGCTGGCGCTTGCCGCCTTTGCGATCGGCACTGAAGCCTTTGTGATTGCTGGTCTTTTGCCAGGGATCGCCAGCGACGTTCAGATCTCGGTCGCGGCCGCCGGCCAACTGGTGACGGCTTATGCCCTTGCCTACGCGATCGGCTCACCGATCCTGGCCGTCGCCTTCAACAATTTCGACCGCCGGAACGTACTTGCGCTGGCGCTTTCCTGCTTCATCGCGGGCAATCTGGTGGCCGTATTCGCTCCCGGGTTTCCGCTACTGCTGGCCTCGCGCGTGCTGATGGCGCTTGGCGCCGGCCTGTGCATGCCAACGGCGCTCGGCGTTGCGGTTGCCGTTGCCTCGCCCGAACGGCGTGCCCGGGCGGTTGCGCTGGTCACCTCAGGCATCACGGTCGCAACCGTGGTCGGTGTTCCCCTGGGCACCATGATCGGGCATCAGTTCGGCTGGCGCGCGACCTTTGTCATGGTGGCGATCCTTGGCGCCATCGCACTTGCTGGCCTGCTGCTCGGCTTGCCGCGTGGCCTGCCGAGCAGCACCGCAACGCTCGGCGAGCGGCTCGCGGTGGCGCGGCACGGCGCCGTCCTCCATGCGCTCGGCACCACCGTGCTGTGGGCGCTCGGCGGCTTCACCGTCTTCACCTATCTCTCGGTCCCACTGCAAAAGCTCGGCTTCGACGCCTCGGATATCAGCCTGACGCTGCTGGTGTTCGGCTCGGCCGCCGCGATCGGCAACATGCTCGGCGGCACGCTGGCGGATCGATTTGGCACAACGCCAACCTCGGCGCTCGGACTTGCCGGCATGTCGATGGCGCTGATTCTGCTGTCGGTCACGCTGAAGACCGCCGCTCCCGAAGCGGCGCGCTACATCGTGCTTCTGCTCGTATTTTGCTGGGCGATCTCGGGATGGGCGTTCTATCCCGCCCAGATCGCCAGCATCATCCGGATCGAGCCGCAGGCCGCGATGATCGCGGTCTCGCTGAACGCCTCCAGCATGTATCTCGGTTTCGCCCTCGGCGGGGCGGCCGGGGGCGCGGTGCTCTCGGCGCTCGGGCCGACCGACCTCGGCTGGGTCGGCGGTGCCAGCGTCGCTGCGGCACTTGCCGTGCTGTGGCGACGCGCCCGGCAGGAACGGCTGAGACTCTACAAAATTGCCGGTTGACGGCGACTTTTTCGGGGTTTCGCAGGCCAAAAATCTGGTCTAAAGACCACCCGCGCGCGAGGGCATCCCTCACGCTGTGGCGAAAGGGACGCGCGGTAGCGCGCCCTTTTTTTGTGCCCGAAAATTCCTGTTCCGCGAGAGCCGATGCCCAAACGAACCGACATCTCCACCATCCTTATCATCGGCGCCGGTCCTATCGTGATCGGCCAGGCCTGCGAATTCGATTATTCCGGCACCCAGGCGGTGAAGACGCTGAAGGAAGAGGGCTACCGCATCGTCCTGGTCAACTCCAATCCGGCGACGATCATGACCGATCCGGAGCTCGCGGACGCCACCTATATCGAGCCGATCACGCCCGAAATCGTCGCCAAGATCATCGAGAAGGAGCGCCACGTCATCCCGGGCGGCTTTGCGCTGCTCCCGACCATGGGTGGCCAGACCGCGCTGAACTGCGCGCTGTCATTGCGCAAACAGGGCACGCTCGAGAAATTCGACGTCGAGATGATCGGCGCCACGGCCGATGCCATCGACAAGGCCGAGGACCGCGGCCGCTTCCGCGAGGCGATGACCAAGATCGGCCTGGAGACGCCGCGCTCGACCCAGACCAAGACCCTGCCCGACGCGCTGCGCGCGCTCGACCATATCGGCTTGCCCGCCATCATCCGCCCGTCCTTCACCATGGGCGGCACCGGCGGCGGCATCGCCTATACCAAGGCGGAATTCATCGAGATCGTCGAGCGCGGCATCGACGCCTCCCCCACCGACGAAGTCCTGATCGAGGAAAGCGTCCTCGGCTGGAAGGAATTCGAGATGGAGGTGGTGCGCGACAAGAAAGATAACTGCATCATCATCTGCTCGATCGAGAACCTCGATCCGATGGGCGTGCACACCGGCGATTCCATCACGGTGGCGCCGGCGCTGACGCTGACCGACAAGGAATACCAGGTCATGCGCGACGCCTCGCTGGCGGTGCTGCGCGAGATCGGGGTGGAGACCGGCGGCTCCAACGTGCAGTTCGGCGTCAACCCCGCCGACGGCCGCATGGTCGTGATCGAGATGAACCCGCGCGTCTCGCGCTCCTCCGCGCTCGCCTCGAAGGCGACGGGCTTCCCGATCGCGAAGGTCGCGGCCAAGCTCGCGGTCGGCTACACGCTCGATGAGATCGCCAACGACATTACCGGCGGTGCGACGCCGGCATCGTTCGAGCCGACGATCGACTATGTCGTGACCAAGATCCCGCGCTTCGCGTTCGAGAAGTTTCCGGGCGCCTCCACCACGCTGACCACGTCGATGAAATCCGTCGGCGAAGTGATGGCGATCGGCCGCACCTTCCAGGAGAGCCTGCAGAAGGCGCTACGCGGATTGGAGACCGGGCTGACCGGCCTCGACGAGATCGAGATCGAGGGCCTCGGCCAGAGCGACGACAAGAATGCGATCCGCGCCGCACTCGGCACGCCGACGCCGAACCGCTTGCTGCAGGTGGCGCAGGCGATGCGGCTCGGCTGGTCGAATGAGGAGATCTTCAATTCCTGCAAGATCGACCCCTGGTTCCTCACCGAGCTGCGGGGCATCGTCGAGATGGAAGCCAAGGTCCGCGCCCACGGCCTGCCGCCGAACGGCTACGGCATGCGCATGCTGAAGGCGATGGGCTTTTCGGATGCGCGGCTCGCCGTGCTGGCCGACACCACGGAAGGTGAGATCACTGCCAAGCGCCACGCGCTCGGCGTCCGCCCCGTATTCAAGCGCATCGACACCTGCGCCGCCGAATTCGCCTCGCCCACGGCCTATATGTACTCGACCTATGAGGCCCCGTTCGCAGGTCTCGCTGCCGATGAGAGCGCGCCGTCGGACAAGAAAAAGGTCGTCATCCTCGGCGGCGGTCCGAACCGCATCGGCCAGGGCATCGAGTTCGACTATTGCTGCTGCCATGCCTGCTTCGCGCTCGACGATGCCGGTTATGAGACCATCATGGTCAACTGCAATCCGGAGACGGTGTCGACCGACTACGACACCGCCGACCGGCTCTATTTCGAGCCGCTCACCGCTGAGGACGTGCTCGAGATCATCGCGACCGAACGCAAGAACGGCACGCTGCACGGCGTGATCGTGCAGTTCGGCGGCCAGACCCCGCTGAAGCTCGCGCGCGCGCTCGAGGCCGCGGAGGTGCCGATCCTCGGCACCTCGCCCGATGCGATCGATCTCGCCGAGGACCGCGACCGCTTCAAGCGCGTGCTCGACAAGCTCCGCCTGAAGCAGCCGAAGAACGGTATCGCCTATTCGGTCGAGCAGGCGCGCCTGGTGTCCGCCGATCTCGGCATGCCGCTCGTGGTGCGCCCATCCTACGTGCTTGGCGGCCGCGCGATGCAGATCATCCGCGACGAAAACCAGCTCGCCGACTACCTGCTCGGGACGCTGCCCGAGCTGGTGCCGGGCGACGTCAAGGCGCGCTACCCGAACGACAAGACCGGGCAGATCAACACCGTACTCGGCAAGAACCCGCTGCTGTTCGACCGCTATCTCTCCGATGCGACCGAGGTCGATGTCGACTGCCTCTGCGACGGCAAGGACGTCTTCATCGTCGGCATCATGGAGCATATCGAGGAGGCCGGCATCCACTCTGGCGATTCCGCCTGCTCGCTGCCGCCGCATTCGCTCGATGCCAAGACGATCGAGGAGCTCGAGCGGCAGACCCGCGAGCTTGCGCTCGGCCTCGACGTAGTCGGGCTGATGAACGTGCAATATGCGATCAAGAACGGCGATATCTATGTGCTCGAGGTCAATCCGCGCGCCTCGCGCACGGTGCCGTTCGTCGCCAAGGTGATCGGCACGCCGGTCGCGAAGATCGCGGCGCGCATCATGGCCGGCGAGAAGCTCGCCGACTTCAATCTCAAGAAGAAGAAGCTCGAGCATGTCGGCGTGAAGGAATCGGTGTTTCCGTTCGCGCGCTTCCCCGGCGTCGACACCGTGCTCGGGCCGGAGATGCGCTCGACCGGCGAGGTCATGGGCATCGACCGCTCCTTCGAAGTCGCCTTCGCCAAGAGCCAGCTTGGCGGCGGCACGCGCGTACCGCGCAAAGGCACGGTGTTCGTGTCGGTGCGCGAGACCGACAAGAACCGCATCACCGATGCGGTCAGCCTGCTGCATGGGCTCGGCTTCAAGGTGATGGCGACGTCGGGCACCCAGCGCTTCCTCACCGACAAGGGTGTGCCGGCAGAAAAGGTAAACAAGGTGCTGGAGGGGCGGCCGCACATTGTCGACGCCATCACCAATGGCGACGTCCAGTTGGTGTTCAATACCACCGAGGGTCCGCAGGCACTCGCCGACAGCCGTTCTCTGCGGCGCGCTGCCCTCTTGCATAAAGTGCCGTATTACACCACTCTTTCAGGCGCTGTAGCGGCGGCCCAGGGCATCCGTGCCTACCGGGACGGGGACCTTGAGGTCCGGACGCTGCAGAGTTACTTTTCCGAGAACTGACCGTCAGCCTCGGCCCAAGATCTGTTCCCAGGGCCCGCTAAACGGTTGGTAATGAAGCCGATACGGCTGGAACTCACCGCCCGTTTGGATGTGTCTCGGCCCCTCAGGGGCCGCGAATCACTAAGCGGGCGGGCTGGCGTTTTGAGCCGTGATGGCCGGAGTCTAGCGCAACCGAAGCAACGCCTGGCCGCGCTCCGCTGCGGTTCGCCCCGATTTGAAGGATGAGAGATGATGGAAAAGGTTCCGATGACCGCGACCGGATATGCGGCTCTCACGGACGAATTGAAGCACCGCCAGTCGGTGGATCGTCCGCGAATCATCGAGCATATCGCCGAGGCGCGATCACATGGCGACCTCTCGGAAAACGCGGAATATCATGCCGCGAAGGAAGAGCAGTCCCATAACGAGGGCCGCATTGCGGAGCTCGAGGACAAGCTCGCGCGCGCCGACGTCATCGACATCACCAAGCTCTCGGGCGACACCATCAAATTCGGCGCCACCGTTACGCTGATCGATGAGGATACCGAAAAGAAAGCGGTGTGGCAGATCGTCGGCGAGGTCGAGGCGGACGCCAAGAAAGGCCGCATCTCCATCACCTCGCCGCTTGCGCGCGCGCTGATCGGCAAGACCAAGGGTACGACCGTGGAAGTGATGGCGCCCGGCGGCGCCAAGGCCTACGAGATCACCAAGGTCGAGTGGCGCTAGATCTATTCCATTTCGCGCATTCAAAAGAGGCCGCGTTCTCCCGACGCGGCTTTTTTCTTGCTGTGGCCCGGGCGGAGCCAACGGGTCGCGCGAACGCGCGCCCCGTTGGCTCCGCCCGGCTACAGGTTACGGTTTATATTCCGTTAACGGGATTGTGAGTGGAACCGCTGTCGCATTTCCCTCGTCTGCGACACGTACACTTGATTATGCTTCATAACTATCGCGAGGGGACATTCCGGTAACGGCGCCGATTTTTTGGTTCGGCACAAGGAACTGCGCGCGCAGTTCTGCGTATCGAGCTGACCGCCTGTGGACAGCGGCATTTCATCGCGAGACGACCATTCGCCGCGGACGATGCCCGCGGTCATGCACCAGAGGGGGTAGAACATATGGACCAGATTTTCTCGAAATGGCAGCCGCTCGCGCTCAGCCTGTTTCGCTTCATCACCGGGCTTCTGCTGTTTCAGTACGGCGTCGCCAAGATCTTCAAATTTCCGGTCATCCCCTATTTCGCCGACATCCCGCCGCTGATCGTGGCCGCCGGCATGCTCGAGCTCGTGCTCGGCGCGCTCCTGATGGTTGGCCTGTTCACTCGGCTGTCCGCATTCATCCTGTCGGGCGAGATGGCCTTCGCTTACTTCCTCGGGCACATGTTCAAGAACCCGTCCGCGCCGGTGTTTCTCCCGTTGCTCAACAACGGCACCGCAGCGATCCTGTTCTGCTTCGCCTGCCTCTATCTCGCAACCGCCGGCGGCGGCCCCATCAGCATCGACGCCGCAAGGAAGAAGTAGTCGTCGTCCTTCACCTCCCCTTGAAAAGGGGAGGTCGGTTTGCGCGTGCACCGCGCAAACCGGGTGGGGATCATCTCTCTCCACAAGCACCAGCGCCCGTGGCGGACCCCCATCCCGACCTTCCCCCTTTCAGGGGAAGGAGAAGAAACCTCACCCCGCCGCTTTCACATCCAGCGGCACGGCGGCCTCATATTTCGAATTATGCAGCACCAGCGATGTCCTGACATTGCGCACGTGAGGCGCGGCGGTGAGGTGGGTGACGAAGTTCTGGAACGTCGCCATGTCAGGGGCCACGCATTTCAGGATGAAATCCACCTCGCCCGACAGCATCCAGCACTCCCGCACCAAGGGCTCCTTGCGCACGAAATCCTCGAACGCGCGCAGATCCGCGTCCGCCTGGCTCGACAGGTGCACCGCGGCAAACACCGTCACATCGAAGCCGAGCCGCTGCGGGTCGAGCAATCCGCGATAGCCCAGGATATAGCCCGCTTCCTCCAGCGCCCGGACGCGGCGCAGGCAGGGCGGCGGCGAAATGCCGACGCGCTTGGCCAATTCCACATTTGTGATTCGGCCATCGGCCTGGATTTCGGCGAGAATCCGAAGGTCAATCTCGTCAAGATTCTTAGACACGCGGGTCTGGTTCCCAAGGGCTTGGAGGATTTGGTGGTTCTGACGGCAACTCTCATAACCCAGTCGGCTCGACAGCCGCAATTTTATTGCGCGTGCAGTGCGAGATTTGGCGCGGTCCCGGGGAAAAACCGCTGATATGGATTGCAATTCTTGCATAGCTACCCAGATATATTAGAGTTGGATTTGACTCTGGCGGCGCCGCCGCGATGCCTTTCCAGGCGCTTTCCGCACAAGTCCTGACAAAATCGCCCCTGTGAAGGGATTCGCTATGCCTGCTCCAATTCATGCCAAGGTCGTCATCATCGGGTCCGGTCCGGCCGGCTACACCGCGGCGATCTACGCGGCGCGGGCGATGCTGGAGCCGGTGCTGATCCAGGGCATCCAGCCGGGCGGGCAGCTCACCATCACCACCGATGTGGAGAACTATCCGGGCTTCGCCGACGTAATCCAGGGCCCCTGGCTCATGGAACAGATGGAGAAGCAGGCCGCGCATGTCGGCACCAAGCTCGTCACCGATCTCGTCACCAAACTTGACCTGTCGCAGCGGCCGTTCCGCCTGACCTGCGATAGCGGCGATGTCTATCTTGCCGAGACCGTCGTGCTCGCCACCGGCGCGCAGGCGCGCTGGCTCGGGCTGCCGTCGGAAGAGACGTACAAGGGCTTTGGCGTTTCGGCCTGTGCAACCTGCGATGGCTTCTTCTATCGCGGCAAGGAGGTCATCGTGGTCGGCGGCGGCAACACCGCGGTCGAGGAAGCGCTGTTCCTCACCAACTTCGCCTCGCAGGTCACCATCGTGCATCGCCGCGATCATTTCCGCGCCGAGCGCATCCTGCAGGACCGCCTGTTCAAGCATCCGAAGATCAAGGTGGTCTGGGACAGCGCCATTGACGAGATCCTCGGCGCTGAGAACCCGACCAAGGTCACCCATGTACGCTTGAAGAACGTCAAGACCGGCGCACTGACCGAAGTGCCGGCCGACGGCGTCTTCATCGCCATCGGTCATGCGCCTGCGACAGATCTCGTCAAAGGCCAGATCAAACTCAAACCCTCCGGCTATGTCGAGGTGGCGCCCAATTCGACTGCGACCTCCGTGCCCGGGCTGTTTGCCGCCGGCGACGTGGCGGACGAAACCTATCGCCAGGCGGTGACGGCCGCCGGCCTCGGCTGCATGGCAGCGCTCGAGGCTGAACGCTTCCTGGCTTTGCGCGCGAGCGATCGCGCGGCGGCGGAATGATCATGGCTAGAACACGCGATGGATTTACGGACATGGACTGGGACAAGCTGAAGGTGTTTCACGCGGCGGCGGAAGCGGGAAGCTTCACGCATGCCGGCGAGCAGCTTGGCCTCTCGCAGTCGGCGGTCTCCAGACAAGTCAGCGCGCTGGAGCAGGAGCTTTCGGTCTCGCTGTTTCACCGCCACGCCCGCGGCCTGATCCTCACCGAGCAAGGCGACCTGTTGTTCCGCACCGCCCATGACGTCTTCATGCAGTTGCAGGCGGCGCGGGCAAAGCTCACCGACAGCCGGGAGCGGCCGAGCGGCGACCTCAAGATCACGACGCCGCCGGCGCTCGGCATCAACTGGCTGATCCCGCGGCTCGACGAATTCACCCAGCTCTATCCGGACATCCGGATCTCGCTGATCGTCACCGACGAGGATCTCGATCTCTCGATGCGCGAAGCCGATGTCGCGATCCGCACCCGCAAGCCGACGCAGCCCGACCTGATCCAGCGCAAGCTGTTCTCGATCGGCTTCCACGCCTATTGCTCGCCGGAATACATCAAGCGCTTCGGCACGCCGCGCACGCTCGACGATCTCGACTCGCACCGCATCATCATGCTCGGTGACTCCCAGGTCCCGACGCATCTGCAGAACCGCGCCTGGCTGATCGATGCCGGCCGCAACGGCTCGGGTCCGCGCGAACCCTACTTCAAGGTCAACAACATCCTGGGGTTGGTACGCGCCTGTCAGCAGGGCCTCGGCATCGCCGCGCTGCCGGATTACCTGGTCGAGGAAGATAGCCGCCTGGTGCAACTGTTCGGCGAGTCCGACTCGATCCAGCTCGACACCTACTTCGTCTATCCCGAAGAGTTGAAGACGGTGGCGCGCGTGCAGGTCTTCCGCGACTTCGTGGTCAGCAAGGCGCAGCGCTGGCCCTCGTGATCGGCCTGTTTTCATAGAGGCCCCGGACTCCGCATGTCTGACATGCGGCTCGGACGGTTGCTGCAGGGCACTGATGGGGATCATAGTGCTTGTGCGCTGAGCGGCCGCGCTACGCTTATGTCCCCCTCCTCCAGTGGTGCGGAAGCTCAGTAATCCCTCTTGGAAGGTGATTGTGTCGGCCTCACGTGGCCAATACCTTAAGCCGGGCTCGATCGAGCCCGGCTTCTTTTCGCCTTCTGCCCTCAACCGTGCATTGACAACCTCCGGCTGTCCCAGCAGTATCGCGACATGATCACGAATTCGTGCGCAGCTCTGTCGAAAAAAGCTCCCCATGCGGGGAGCCGAGATCGACGCGCGCGATAAAGTTATATCGACCGAACCGATCCCGAAGACCCCGCCGCCTGGACGGGGTCTTTTATTGGTCCCGTCTCCGGCGTTTCACGCTACTCAAGGAGAAGGACCATGACTGATCTATCCGAGCCACTACAGGGCCTGTGGCTGCCCCTGATCACGCCATTTCGCGACGGCAAGCTCGACGAGCAGTCCCTGCGCCGTTTGGTGCGGCACTACGCAAGCGGCCCGGTCGACGGATTGATCCTCGGCGCCACGTCAGGCGAAGGCATGTCGCTGGCTATCTGCGAGCTCGAACAGCTCGTGGAGGTGGTACGGTCAGAGATCAACGATGTCGGCCGTTACCTGCCGATCTGTCTCGGCCTCTCCGGCGCCAGCACCGCCAAGATCAAGGACGTGCTGGACGAGACGGCGGCCTGGCCGATCGACTTCTACCTGATCGCGAGCCCCTACTACGTCAGGCCGTCGCAGCGCGGCCTTCTGCAGCATTTCACCGAGCTGGCCGATCACGCCTCCTGGCCGCTCCTGATCTACAACATTCCCTACCGGACCGCGGTCAACATCACCAACGAGACGCTGCTCGCGCTCGCAGAGCATCCGAACATCGTCGGCATGAAGGACTGCTGTGCCGACCGCGCGCAATCGATCGACTTCCTCGCGCAACGTCCGCCCGGCTTCCGCGTGCTGACCGGCGAGGACGCGCAATATTTCGACGCGCTCAGCGACGGCGCCGACGGCGCGATCCTGTTGTCCGCGCATGTCGAAACCGAAGCATTCGCCTTGGTGCGATCGCTGCTGAGGCAGGGCAAGCGCGAGGCCGCATCGGCAGCGTGGCAAGGCATTTCCGACTTGACGCGCCTGTTGTTCGTCGAGCCGAGCCCGGCGCCAGCCAAGCATTGGCTGTGGCGCACGGGTTTGATCGACAGCGCGGAAGTGCGACTGCCGATGGTCGAGGTGAGCATGGAGCTTGCGGCGCGGCTGGATCGCGAGATCGAGCGCAGGAGTCGTCAACGCGAGGACAGCCTCGTCGTCCCGGCCTTGAGCCGGGACCCATAACCACAAAATCTCACTGTGGCGCTAAGCTGGAACTCCGCGCGACTGCAAACAACCAACATTGGTGGTTATGGGTCCCGGCTCAAGGCCGGGACGACACCGGTGTTACCATTGTGAGCAGCGTAGCGCGAAACAGCGACAATCAATCCAGCTTCGCTCTTGCGAGCCTCAGTGCGTTGCCGATGACGCTGACGGAGGACAGCGCCATCGCGGCGGCGCCGATCATCGGTGACAGCAAAATGCCGAACACCGGATAGAGCACGCCGGCCGCGATCGGCACGCCGGCGGCGTTGTAGACGAATGCGAACATCAGGTTCTGGCGGATGTTGCGCATGGTCGCAACCGATAGCCGCCGCGCCCGCACCAGGCCGCGGAGATCGCCGGTGAGCAGCGTCACGCCGGCGCTCTCGATCGCGACGTCGGTGCCGCCGCCCATGGCGATGCCGACATCGGCGGCCGCCAGCGCCGGCGCGTCATTGACGCCGTCACCGACCATCGCGACGTTGCGGCCCTCGCCGCGCAGCCGCTGCACCACCTCGTTCTTGCGTTCCGGCAGCACGCCGGCCTCGACCTCATCGATCCCCAGCCGTTTGGCCACCGCGCGCGCGGTCGTCGCATTGTCGCCGGTCAGCATCACCACGCGCAGGCCGTCGCCGCGCAGCGCCGCCAGCGCCTCTTTGGCCGACGGCTTGATCGGATCGGCGATCGCGATCACACCGGCCGCACGCCCATCGACCGCGACATAGATCGCAGTCGCGCCGTCCTGCCGCGCGGTCTCGGCCGCCGCATCGAGCGCTGATGTTGCGATCTTCAGTTCGCCCATCAGCATGGCGTTGCCGAGCGCGACCTGCTTGCCTTCGACCGTGCCGGTCGCGCCCTTGCCGGACGGCGAGGTGAAGCCGCTGACTTCGGCGAGCGCAAGCTGGCGCTCCTTGGCAGCGTTCAGGATCGCCAGCGCCAACGGATGCTCGCTGCCGCGCTCGACGCTGGCGGCAAGGCGCAGCAGTTCGGTCTCGTCGAACTCCTTCGCGGCGATCACGCCGACCACCTTCGGCTTGCCCTCGGTAAGCGTGCCAGTCTTGTCGAGCACCAGCGTGTCGATGCTCTCCATCCGCTCCAGCGCCTCCGCGTTGCGGATCAGGATGCCCGAATGCGCGCCGCGCCCGACGCCGACCATGATCGACATCGGCGTGGCAAGCCCAAGCGCGCAAGGGCAGGCGATGATCAGGACGGTGACGGCCGCGACCAGTCCGAAGGTGAAGCGCGGCTCGGGCCCGAACACCGCCCAGGCGGCGAACGCCAGCACCGCGACCGCGATCACCGCGGGCACGAACCAGCCGGCGACGCGATCGGCGAGCCGCTGGATCGGCGCCCGCGAGCGCTGTGCCTTCGCGACCATGTCGACGATCCGCGCCAGCATGGTGTCGCGGCCGATCTTCTCGGCGCGCATGACGAAGCCGCCGCTCTGGTTGACGGTGCCGCCGATCACGCGGTCACCCTCGTTCTTGGACACCGGCATCGATTCGCCGGTGACCATGGATTCGTCGAGCACCGCGTGACCTTCGATGACGATGCCGTCGACCGGCACCTTCTCACCGGGACGCACACGCAGGCGATCGCCAACCGCGATCGCCTCGATCGCGACGTCTTCATCGCCATGGTCGGTGATGCGCCGCGCCGTCTTCGGCGCCAGCCCGAGCAGCGCGCGGATCGCGCCCGAAGTCTGCGCCCGCGCCCGCAACTCGAGCACCTGCCCGAGTAGCACCAATACCGTGATCACGGCGGCAGCCTCGAAATAGACCGCGACCTGGCCGTGCATGTCGCGGAACGCCGGCGGGAACAGATGCGGCGCCAGCGTGCCGACCACGCTGTAGACATAGGCAACACCGACGCCCATCGCGATCAGCGTGAACATGTTGAGATTGCGCGTCACCAGCGACTGCCAGCCGCGCACGAAGAACGGCGCGCCGGCCCACAGCACCACCGGCGTCGCCAGCGCGAACGAGATCCAGTTCGCCCATCCCATCGGCACCAGTTCGAGGCCGAAGGCATGGCCGCCCATCTCGATCGCGAACACCGGCAGCGTCAGCACCAGCGCGATCCAGAACCGGCGTGTCATGTCGACGAGCTCCGGATCGGGCTTGTCGTCGAGCGTCACCTCTTCCGGTTCGAGCGCCATGCCGCAGATCGGGCAGGAGCCCGGCCCGACCTGCCTCACTTCCGGATGCATCGGGCAGGTGTAGATGGTGCCGGGGGGCAGCGCCGGCTCGCTCTCGCGGGGCTTTAAAAATTTCTCCGGCTCGGCCGCAAACCGTTCGCGGCAGCGCGCGCCGCAGAAGACGTAATCCTCGCCCTTGTAGCTGAAGCGATGCTTGGCGGTGGCACGATCGACCTTCATGCCGCAGACGGGATCGGTCGCAAGCGCGCCGCCCTCGTCCGCGGCGCCGTGCTTGCCGCCGCAGCAGCTAGCCACTGGGGCGCCATGATGATGCGCGTGCCCCTCATGCGCGTGACCGTGCCCTGCCTCTGTCATAGCGAACTCTTCCCGGGCCGAGCTCCGGCCCTTGAACCTGATACCCTATGGGGGTATATGAACCCTATGCGTGACGAGATCAAGAGTTCCTGCCTCAAACGGCTGAAACGAATCGAAGGCCAGATCCGCGGCCTCGCCAAGATGGTCGAGGACGACCGCTATTGCATCGACGTGGTGACCCAGATCGCCGCCGCACGCGCCGCGCTGCGGCGGGTCGAGGAGGAGGTGCTGCGCGACCACGTCGCCCATTGCGTCGAGCACGCGATCTCCTCCGGCGACAAGGCCGACCAGCGCCAAAAGATCGCCGAGTTGATGGACGTGATCGGCCGCGCTGATCGGTGATGCTCTCGCTTCCCCTCAGACGGCGTGAATCGCGGCTGACCTCCATCCCAGCCTTCCCCCTTTCAAGCAAGGAGCGCAGGGAGTCAGCGGCTGCGTGGTCAGCTCCCCTTGAAAAGGGGAGGTCGGTTTGCGCGTCAGGCAAACCGGG
The DNA here is from genome assembly GCF_000472865.1 of Bradyrhizobium elkanii WSM2783. Classification (GTDB taxonomy): domain Bacteria; phylum Pseudomonadota; class Alphaproteobacteria; order Rhizobiales; family Xanthobacteraceae; genus Bradyrhizobium; species Bradyrhizobium elkanii_A. Next base: position 84,511 of record NZ_AXAP01000028.1, read on the forward strand.
TGGGGATCAGCTCTCTCCACACGCGCAAGAAGAGGCCGCCGCGCCGTGGTTAATCCGCGGTAGCACCTGTGGTCAAATGCAAGCGAAACTGCGAGCGGAACCTTAAAAAGCTTCAGCTATCCATCGCCCCGCCAAAGAATACGGGGCGCATCGTGCACAAAGAATTTGATCCAGTTTTACACCATCAAGGATTTACGACCGGCGACATCCTCTGGGCGCTCGGCATCTGGTCGGTGATCCTCACCCTCTCGCCGGTCATCATCTTCTACATGCTGATGGTGGCGTGAACGCCACCACGCACTCAGTCATTCCGGGGCGCGCATCGCGCGAACCCGGAATCCATTTCGCCGCGCAGACTGCGGATAAAAGGATTCCGGGCTCGCGCGATGCGCGCCCCGGAATGACAGCGTGCGCTGGTCACCAACAACCAACCACCAACAAAAACGCGCGGGGAGCCGCGCGTTTTTGTCAGTCTGGAGGCCTGTCGTTGATCAGGCCGCCTGCTTGTGCATCGCGCCGCTGGCCGATGCCGCGCCGCGGATCGCCTTGATCGAACGTTCGATCGCGGCCCACAGCCGGCCGATCTCGGCGGCCGCGCGCCCCTCGGCATCATATTCGCGGGCGCCTTCACCATGGCTCAGCGCCATCAACAGATCGGCGCGGTTGGTGATCTGTCCGCTCCAGACCGGTGCACGGAACTTCGCCAGCGACTCGCGCGCGATCGTGACGATCGGGCTCTCGGCGCCATCGCGCTGAGCCGGCGCGCCGTTGATCACGACCGCATAGGGCTTGCGCGTTGAACGGCAGGTCTGGATCGTTTCCTGCACCGCGTTGACGTCGAACACGCCAGGCCGCGCCGGAATGATCACCATGGTCGCATTCTTGATGGCATCGTCGACGACGGCCGACAGGTTCGGCGGCGTGTCGATGAACACCCACTCGATCCCGTCGCGCTTGGCCGCAGCCACGATGCCGCTCACGGAATTGACGGCGGCCTTGATCGGCGGTTCGTTGGTGCCGCGCAGCTTGTGCCACAGCGTCAGCGAGCCCTGCGGATCCGCGTCGATCAGCAGACAAGGCTTGGTCGATTTGTGTACATGGGCAGCCAGATGAGCAGCCAGGGTGCTTTTGCCCGAGCCCCCCTTACGCGAAGCAAAAACAATCACGTTCATTACGTTGGCCTCCAGATTGACCCCAGACCTCGAAAATGAATCAGCGTGGTGATTCGCGAAAGCAGAAATTTGCGGACAATGGGGCGTAAGCCGCAAATTGCCGGAAAATGTTGTTGTTTGAGTCACACCTTGCGGTGCACACAACCAGCAATAGAAGCGGATGCGCGTTTTTGCCGCGAATCACGACACGTTTTTTGCGCGCCGGCGCTCGGTCCACTTGCGCTCAACCCACCCGAGAGTCCGCGCGGTGGGCTTTTGTAACACTGGCACGTCTTGCGCGAACAAAAGGAGTCCAAGCGGCAGCATCCATAGGCCGAGCACCGGCAGGAAGCTGAAGACGCCGCCGAGCATCAGCAGAACGGCAAGCGGCATCCGCGCGTAGCGCGACGACGGCTTGCGCAGCCAACCGACGAACCTTGCGGGCCGCGGCGGCAGCTTGCCTTCGAACCAGGCAAAGTGCCGGTCCATTTCCATTCTGTCGTGTTCGCTCACCGGATTCTCCTCTGGTGAGAAGATGTTGATGAGCGAAAACGCCGCAAGGCGTCAGTCTGTCGCGCGCGCAGGACTTGAACCAGCGCTCGTCCGACTCACGCCGGACTCGCGTTGCTTCGCGATTTCGCGATGTCGCACCTTATTCCGCGGACCTTGCGCGACGCCTGCGCTCCCGTCGTTCCTCCGGGTCAGCACTGAAGAACACGCGGCACGGCGGCGAGAGCTGCGCCTTGTTGCGGACCATGCAGGCGGTGATCATGTCGACATCAGGAATGAACGCGCTGCAGAGTCGCATCGCATCGGGCGAGCAAGCCTGCTGCTGCTCGGGCGTGTAAGCGGCGCCGGGTCGTGGCCACGTTGCGACGATCACCGTCGCGGCCAACAGCAAACCGAACCTGTAATAAGTGGAGCCGAGAATCGTCATTGTTCCTCTCGTCATCGATCTGCGGAAATAGTCGATGAAGGCTGTTGGATTGGCAAGCCAAGGTGACGGGAACATCACAGCCGAAGCGCGGCACGGCGTCAGCAGTAAGATGGCCAGAACAAGGAAGGATGATGGCTTGATGGAGCGATACAGGTGCCGGAATTGCAGCGGATGGACTTAGCTGCTGATAACGCTGAAGAAATTCTTTCCAGTAATGTTACATTCGTATCAGGCGCGGGTGTTGCGCAAAAGCTTCATCGCATGGCGAGTTTATGCAGACTCATTCACTCGCTTAGGGATCACCTGATGTCCCGACCTCGATAAGGTCACGCTCAGGTGACAAGCCGGTATCAGACGACGACGATGCCGGAATGTTTGGCCTTCTCTTCCGGCTCCACATGGATGGTGATCCGCCTGTCTTCATCCTCCGCCCGCAAGGCCGCTTCGAGACGGTCACATATCCGATGCGCCTCTGACACCGTCATCTGCCCGGGGACGACGAGGTGGAACTCAATGAACGTGACACGCCCCGCGTGGCGCGTGCGGACGTCGTGAGCTTCCAGCGCACCGGCTGCATGGTCGGCAATCGTCCGCCGAATCGCGTTCAACGTCGCCTCGGGCACCGCTTCATCCAGCAGGCCCCCGGCGGACTCCTTGAGGACCCCCCAACCGGACCACAGGATTGTCGCAGCGACGATCAGGGCAAGCGCAGGATCGAGAAACTCCCATTTCATGACGAGCGCGAGCACAAGCCCGATCAGTATGCCGACGGAAGAGATCACATCGGTCAGGAGATGTCGGCCGTCCGCAACCAGCGCCGGCGAGCGCATGCGCCGTCCCCGCACGATCAACACCCAGGCCCAGATGGCGTTGACGATGCTGGCGAGCCCGTTCACGAGCAGCCCTTCCGGCACGACAGCCAGTTTTCTCGGGTGCAGGAAGCCGTCATACGCCTCGCGCACGATCAGGAGCGCCGCGATGATGATCATCACGCCTACCAACACCGCACTGAAGTATTCGATCTTGTGATGCCCGAACGGATGATTGGCGTCGGCGGGCTTTGCCGACATGCGAACCGCCCACAATGCAACAACGGCGGTGACGACGTTGACGATGCTTTCGAGCGCGTCGGAGTAGAGTGCAATGGACCCGGTCAGCCAATACGCCAGGTATTTCAAACCGAGCACCAAAACGCTGACGAGAATGCTTCCTATCGCAACGTTCAGTGGCTTGTTCATCGCTCGGATCGTGTTGAGTGGTGGGCCACGTGCTGTACCGAGGCGACGGAAGGCTTGCAACTTCAATCGCAGCGCTCAGATGCGAATGAATTTGAGTTGCGCCACACGCGGAGTGCAGCGCCACGACAAGTACGATCCGCTACAGGAAGCGGGTCGACCCGGGACTTGTTCGAGTTCGGTGATTGACGTTGCGGAGTATCGGAGCGTCACGTCAGATGGCTCGCTCCGCGCAGGCTCGTTTAAGGGGCTCTCAAGGGGTGAGAATTGAGCCTCTCCGTCGACGGTCTGTCATCCCGTCTCACCGGCTCGGTCTTCACCGGATCCACCTTGTCGCACCAAACGCACTTGAGTTCTGTTCTCCCGTTCGCGCTCAGCACCGGGACCAATCTCCTGCCGCAATGCAAACACCGCGTAACCGGGTCCATCGCGTTTCTCCGTCCGGTGCCAACGCAGGAACGGTAGCCACGTTCCTAAGCTGGCAGACAACGAGAGCTCCGGCTAATGCCGAGCCGGCCGAGAAGTGCTTCTTAGGCTTTGTGCGTGGGCCGCGGCGCTTTCGTTGGCGAGGCCTGTGCTGCAGGACATCCACGGCACAGGAACCTCGAAGCTCCGTGAAGGTTGGCAGATCGGGCGGGAGCCTGGAAGGGAGACGATGATCCGCCCAATCTGTACCGCCTTGGCGCTCACTTGCTTGTCAGCATCTGCATCGGGATCCGCGGAAACTTGTGTTGCCTCTCATTATGGCTACGTCGGCGGTCGAACTGCGTCGGGCGAGCGGATGGATCCAAACGCGATGACCGCGGCGCATCGTACCAGGCCATTCGGCTCTCACGTCACAGTCACCTCGCACTCAACCGGCCGAAGCGTCACGGTTCGGATCAACGACCGTGGTCCCTTCATAAAGCGGCGGTGCATAGACTTATCGACCGGAGCCGCGCATGCGCTTGGGATGGCCGGGACCGCGCCGGTCTCACTCGAATGACGAGCGAGCTCTTCGCGTCCGAGCTTCGCAAGGAAGAATCAGCCCGCCTCATTCTCGTGGAGAAGAGCTTCGTCCACGATTCCATTGAGCGTGCGCCGTGGATTGGAAACAACGAGAGTTGCGTCTTGCAAATTCGGGGCGATGCCATCGGCAACATGCAGCGGCTTCGCATTCTTGATCGCCAAAGACGCGGCTCACGGCGGGTTGCTCGCGCCTCTCTCATTCAGCGATCTCCTTAGTAACGACCTAGCGGCTTGTCACGAAGGTGATGATGGCCTCATCAAAGGCAGGTGCATTTTCGCCAGGGACGGTGTGAGAGGAGTCGGGAATCTTGATGCGCATTCGCTTGGGAAGGCAATTTTCCAACTGGTCCACGATGCGATGAAAAAACGCGGGACTCCGCTCACCATTGATCAGAAGTGTTGGCGCCGAAATGCGCTTTGCCATTTCACAGGTAAACACCGGACGTGGGCGGGAACTTATCGTGTCCGCAACCGCCGACGCCGCATTGTCGGACATCATTTTGCGATCGCCATCTGATCGTCGGTCGTAGGTGCCGGGTCCGCCAACCGCTTCCGCAAAGAGGCGCAGCCCTGTATCGACATCGTCTTTTCGGAACGCTTCCCGCGAGGAAGCAAATCGCGCGCCCCACTCTTTCAGTAGTTCTGCGCTCCCCGGTATCCCCGCGAGCAGCCCCGCAGCCGGCGGTTCGTTGACGACCAGCGATATTACCATCTCGGGATGATTGGATGCGAAGAACAGCGCGGCATGTGCACCGGCCGAATGCGCGACGATGTGCGCGCGTTTTATGCCGAGTTCTGCGAGGATGGCGGCCAGATCCTCGCCGTGGACGTCCGCCGCGGCATCTGGCAGGCCGTCCTTGCTAGTTGCGTTGGGAAAATGGTTCTGCCGGCTATAGGCGATGATGCGATGTTTTTTTGAAAGCACCGGAAGGTGCCCATTCCAGAAACGATAATCCTGAAGTCCACCGTGCACGAGAACGATCGGATCACCCTCGCCGGCCTCTACATAGGCGAATTTCGTATCGGCGGCCCTCAGCTCTTTGACATTCTCGGCGATGACTGGCGACGAGAGTCCAACCGCGAAGGCGACGCCGGCGAGCAACCCCTTGATCCCGAAGTGCATGATCGAACTCCAGCGGTTGAGGCAGAGCACCATACGGCCCCAACCGTGAATTCACCATGCGTCGTTGCGTTGCAGCCGTTGATCAACCAAGAGCTGAAAGCGGGCTCGGCAATCTGACGCGCCCGTAGCTCCTGAGGAGCAAATAGTCGGCCTATCAAGCCACGTTGGAAGCGGGTGCTATCCGCCCAAGGTAAGAGCGAGTCGTCTGGACTCAATAAAATCGGGGCTCTGCGAATCCGTGGTGAGTCGGATTCCGTAATAACGGTGAGTCGGAATCGCCGATTTTCGGGATAACGGCGAGTCGATGCAATCAACCCCACTTCTAAGCTATTGTATCGGCTTGGTTTTCTTAGTCGGATGGTCGAACCTCCGCGGGGCCATCACTACGCACCTGCGGTCCTCGGACCAGCCAGCCCATAGGCGTGCTTTATTCGGCTTCAGTTGCTCCGGAGCCATCGCCGGTACCGACGGGGCCTGCCGCGCGCGGGCTCGCGGTCCTCTCGTCTCCAATGCCGGAGCCTCCAGCCTTGACTGGCCGGAGGCGCGCCGACGATGCGCTCACGCTCGGCCGCCGCAGCGGTCCGGATCCCGTACAAGCGTTCGTAAAAAGTGGTGCGTCAGTGACCGCCGAGCGCTGATCTCTCAGCCGCTCCGCCACGAATCGTGCAGCAATGTGCACTTCACTGGGCGAACGAAGCGCGGAGGAAGCGTGCCAAGGGGACGAATAATACCGTTCATGGAGATCGTTCGCTCTCCTTTGATTGTCGATGCGGTCTATCAGGGCGACCGCAAGGCAAGCGCAGCCGACGATCCGTTGCCCAGGCTGTTGGACGTTTCAAACCAAGGTGGCTTTAGATATCGCGGGAGCCTCGACAATCCCAGTCTCGTTGCCCTGAAGACTTCGCTCGATGATCCGGATTGGCCCGATGCCATAGACCGAGAGAGCGGCACTTTCATTTACTTCGGCGACAACAAGAGACCGGGACTGGGCCTCCATGAAACGCGCCGCTTCGGCAACGAACTTCTCCGCAGGTTCTTCGAGCGCCTCCATGCCGGCGCTTCCGGAAGGCGGTCGATCCCTACGATCTTCGTGTTCTCCGGCACCGGTGAATGGCGTGACGTTCGCTTCCTAGGCCTAGCGATACCAGGCGGCCCTGACATCGAGAATTTCGACGACTTGGTGGCCGTCTGGAGGTCGAGCGAAGGTCTGAGATTCCAAAACTACCGCGCTCGTTTCACCATTCTGGACGCCGCCGAGATTCCCCGTTTTTGGATCGACGCCTGATCAACGGGACGGATCCGTTTGCTCGCGCCCCCGGCGTGTGGGCCGACTGGGTTCTCACGGGCCGCTGCCGTCCCTTGAAGGCCGTCCGCTCGATCGAGCATAGAAGCAAATCGGAGCAACTTCCGGGCGCGCCTAATGACCTCGCGATGGTGGCGAAGATCCAAGCCTTCTTTCAGTCGCGCCCCCACGACTTCGAGCGTTGCGCGACCGCCTTGGCGAGGATGCTGATCCCCGACATCGTGGAGGTCGACGTCACTCGTCCGTCAAGAGACGGCGGGCGGGACGCAATCGGAAAAATGAGGATTGGCCGCGGCCCAAGTTCGGTCCTGGTCGAATTCGCGCTCGAAGCCAAATGCTATGTGTCGGCAACTCGGTTGGCGTCAGGGAAATGTCCAGACTGATCTCCCGGCTTCGACATCGTCAGTTCGGAATCATCGTAACGACAAGCTTCATCGACAGCCAAGCCTACCGGGAAATCAAGGAAGACCAGCATCCGATCGTCGTGGTTTCGGCCGCCGATATCGTGGGCATTCTGAAATCGCACGGCTATGGCGACGTAGCCGCCGTTGAGAATTGGCTCGATACCGAGTTCAGCGGGAGGACCGTAGAAATGATTCTGTTGGGAGATGCTGAATCCTCCGCTACTTGGCTTTCTTCCTTTGAGGGACGGATCGTCGGGGTCCGCGACACCTTCTCGGCCTTCAACGAGCCGAGCGCGCCGATTTCCGCGGAGGTGACGGCACTTACGGGCATCACCAACGAGATGGTGGCCGGCCACAGGTTTGACGACGCGGCCATCGCCGCCTTCGCGGAAACCGCGGTCGTCGTCATCGCGCACAACAGCGGCTTCGACAGAAAGTTCGCCGAACGCTACTGGCACCTTTTCGAGCACAAGGCCTGGGGCTGCAGCATGAGCGAGATCGACTCGCGCAAGCACGGCTTCGCGGGAGCGAAACTCGGCTATCTGCTGAATGGTGCCGGCTTCTTCCACCAGGCGCACCGAGCCGTCGACGACTGTCACGCTCTGCTGGAGGTGCTCGCCTTCGAGCTTCCGACCACTGGTTCGACAGCGCTCGCGCTCCTGCTCGAGACCGCACCCAAGCCGACGATGCGGGTCTGGGCAGAGCAGACCGCGTTCGAGCTCAAGGACTCGCTGAAGAGGCGCGGTTATCGCTGGAACGACGGCAGCGACGGGAGACCGAAAAGCTGGTTCATAGACGTCGACGAGACCGCCCTCGCCGACGAGATCGCGTTCTTGCGAACCCAAATCTACATGCAGGACGTCGAGCCCGGCGTGCAGGGCTGACCGCCTTCACCCGGTTCTCCGGCCGCATCTGAGGCGGCCGCTCAGACTTACCGGGCGAGACAGGGCGACCAGTCCTGGCTTTTTATGACGACGGGTCGCATTGCGGAGTCGAGTGCGCCTGAACATTACAAGGCATAGTAACTGATGCCATCCACTCGCCGCGCGCCTTACGTTGACGATATAGGCGCGTTCGCTCGGCGTGAGACATTTTATCGGCCCGCTGCCGCATCAAGCTCTTTCGCTCCGCCACACCTTGAATAACGTCCCAGTCGTCGACGCTCGGCACCAGAGCGGCTATTTCGTCTCCACGCCATGGTCAGTCCCCTCCGGTGTGTTCGGCGCCGGCGGGCGCCATCGCTTGACCGCCCGGTCTGGCGGTACGTAGTTCAGCAATGCTGGCTCAAGGCGATCGAGTGTGACGGCTTCTATAAGTTGGTCTTGAACTGATTTCGGCCAATCCAAGCCAGACGGGAAGTTATCGGTCCTCCGTCCAACCGAAACGTTGACAAACTCAGTAGAATCCAAGTTTGCCTTTTCGAAAGACGCCGCTTCAATTGAACCGCCTTCGAATTTTAGATCGCGCAACTTGGTGTCGATAAACTTCGCTCCGAGGAAATCACCATTTTTAATTACCGAACTGCGGATCGTAGCTTCAATGAAAGATGTGTCGCGAGCTTCCACGTTCGAAAGCTCGACCCCCGACAAATTAGCATTCTTGAAGTTTGCACCGGACACAGTCGCGCCTGTGAAATCGGAGCCTCTAAAATCAATTTCAGACAGATTGACGTTGCGCAGGTCGGCCCCGCGAAGATCAGCCTGCGCGAATATAGCACCTGAGTCATGGAGGCTAGGCAAGTTGACCTTCATTCGAATGAGCGCGGCAATTATCAGGCCGCGTTCGGGGCTGAGAGGCTTAGAAATTTGCTTGGGAGTACCACCGACCGCATCATTCTTGAAATCGAGATATGCATAGGGTGTAGCGCTCGAGGTCAGAACGATAATTCGTGCAAGCAAGTCTTTCGGAAGACCTGCCTGCTCCTCGCTTTTCGGTAATTTGGCCACCTCCTGCACAATCGAGAAAAGTTCAGTTGCGAATGCTCCTCGCTTTTGTGCATCGGCCACCATAGTCTGCTGATCGATCTTTTCATTTTGTTGCTTCAGCAAACCCGTCTGTTCGCGCAGCAGGGTGTTCTGACTAAAAAGCAGAACAGCTCCAATCACTCCGCCAAATGAGATCAATAGCCCCAAGGCTGCCTGTGCAACAAAACGTCTCGTCGCACCAATTGAATACCAAGCGACACCTTCTTCCACTGCCCGCCCTACAAATTGGATGGCTTCGTCGGAGTTACCCCTGGCATGCGCACGGCTTGCTTGCGTAAGGTCACTAACCATGCCTGCTAGGGTGCCGCGAGCACTTGCAAATACTCGTGGCACAATCAGCAGCGTGGCAACGCCGGCGACGACGAGGCAGAGTCCCAAAGACAGGAAAGCGCCTATGGCGAAGGACAGCAGCAGATCTCCGGATAGCTCGAGACGTCCTACCGCCAGATAAAGCGCTGGTCCCAAACTGGCGCCAAGGAGAAGGCCAACGACCAGCGTCGAGAGCAGTCGAGCAGGGCTTCCTTTTTCGAGCACGATCTGATTGTTCTCGGTCTGCGAAGACATTCTATCTTTCTCCCGATACCTGGCGGCTTGCTCTAGCATGGTACCGCGGGGAGAACACCAGTGCACCTTTTAGGTGTGGGACCGCTTGCCGAATGCCGCCGCATTAGTTGCCGCTCATTGTCCCGTCTGAATACCATCCTCGCTTGCGCGTAGCACCCGCGGCGCAGCCTATCTGGCTGCTGCGCCGCCTGGTGCCGCGGCTTCCGTACGCGCCTTCCGTCGGTCAGGACGTCAAGACCGCCATCCTGCTCGACACCGAAACCACCGGCCTCGACACGCGAAAGAACGAGATCATCGAACTTGGGATGGTCAAATTCGACTATCTGCCGGACAGCCGGATCGCCGGCGTGCGGGACGTCTTCTCGGCATTCAACGAACCATCCGAGCCAATCACGGTATCAAGCGACAATTAAGTGTTGGCTAGACAATTAAGTTTTGGCTAGACAATTAAGTCTTGGCGGCCGGAGCGAAATGAGGCTCGACCGCCAAGCGCCACGCGACCTTTCACTCCTGCTCGTCCATCCGTACAAAGTCCCCCATTGCCCATCTGAAGCTGTTCGCCAGATAGCGCGCTCGCAGCGGCGAACCGCTGAGTGGCGGCTTCACCATCTGCCTCAGAAGAAGAGTGGGCGAACGACGAGTTCAAGGCCAAGAATGGCAAGGAAGATCAGAAACCAGCGCCGAAAGGTTGCAGCGCTTATGCGCTCGCGGACCGTTGTTCCGACCCACATGCCCAGCAACGAGGGAATGATCGCGAGTGCGGACAAAGTAGTATTTCCAAAATGGAAAGCTCCGCCACGAGCCAAGCCCGCCGCAAGCGCAATTGTTGAGACCGTGAACGACAGTCCCAGTGCCTGGATAAGATCATCTTTGGAAAGGCCGAGGGCCTGGAGATAGGGAACGGCGGGAAGTGTGAAAACCCCAGTTGCTCCGGTGATTGCCCCGGTTGTCAACCCAATAACAGGCGACAGTAAACGCTCAAGGCGCGCAGGAACCGACAATGGCTTCGCCCACAGGCTGTGCACCGCATAGAGAACCAAGGCGGAGCCCAATCCAACACTTGCGTATTCCGTATTGGCGCTCGTCAGAAGCCATGAGCCGGCGAGTGTGCCAACCACGATGCCGAGCATCATCGGCCAAAGCCTTTTCATCAGGGCCAGGAAATCCGGTCCCGTGAACAGCTGCCAAAAATTGGTGACAAAGGACGGAATGACCAGCAGCGAAGCTGCGCTAACTGGCGACGTGATCGCACCGAGGATACCCATTGCGACGGTCGGCAGGCCCATCCCCGTCACGCCCTTGACGATCCCGGCGAGGAAAAACGTCGACGCGATAATCAGAACATGCAGCGAAAGATAACCATTCATGTTGACTCGCTCGGATTGGGCGGTGTTGCATTTGAAGACTTCGCGCGTGCCGATGGCAGCCATGCGCATATGGCGTGACAGATTGGCGAGCAAACCTAGCTCTCATCAAGGGCACCTCTCCAATCCCTTGTGTCAACGTCAAAAATCGGAGAATATGGCGTCGCATGTAGTAAAGTACGCTCGCCGACCAAGCGCCGCAATTGGTCATTTCCGATGGGAGAATTCGGAAAAACCGAAGGAAAAGCATTGCGCTTCGATTTGACGGATATGCGGTTGTTCCTGACCGTGGTGGAGCAAGGCAGCCTCACCAAGGGCGCCGAGAACATGAATCTGGCTCTCGCTTCCGTGAGCGAACGCATTTCCGGAATGGAATCTGCGCTTGGCGCGCAGCTCCTGGAACGAAACAGGCGGGGGGTCACGACGACTGCGGCCGGTGATGCCCTGATCCGCCATGCCCGTTTGATCCTGGACCAAGTGGAGCAGATGCGCGGAGAACTGCGCACCTATGGCGCTGGCCTGAAAGGGCGCATCAGGCTCTTGTCCAACACGGCTGGGTTGGCCGCTTTTCTACCGCCGCGACTCCGCCGATTTTTGGTCGCTTATCCGGACCTTTCCATTGATCTCTATGAACGCCCGAGCACCGAGATTGTCCGGGCCATCCTGGAAGGTCGGGCTGATCTCGGTGTTGTAACCTACATGGCTGATCTGGCAGCGTTGCAGACCCGCGTTATTGCGCAAGACCAGCTCGTCGTTGTGGCGAGCGAAACACACCGCATCAGCGATCAACAATCGATAGCTTTTGCGGACGTCGTGGGTGAGCCGTTCGTCGGTCTGGCCGACACTGCACTGGAAGCTTATCTGGGAGAACGGGCTGCCCGCCTGGGCCGCCAGATTTACTACCGCATTCAACTCAGGCGGATTGAGTACATCGCAATGTTGGTCGAGTCTGGCGTTGGGATCGCCATTTTGCCCGAGGTTTCCGCCAAAGAGTTGGGGCACCTCGGCTTGGCGATCGTGCCGCTGCAAGACCGCTGGGCGCTGAGGCAACTTCATCTTTGTGCGCGTGATTTCTCAGCGCTCACGCCGCACGCCGGCTTGCTCGCGCAACAGCTTATGGAGCCGAAGGTCGCTATCCCTTAAGTGCTTCCGGGCGTCGCTCGGTCGGGTTCAAGGCAGCGATGGCCGCCTCGAGATTGAGGCGGCCGATCCGCGCCTCGCCCGATGGCGCCGAGAAGAGTGGCTCCGGCGCCAAGAGCTGTCGTGGCGGTGTCAGGCGGGCTTTCGCAATACCGCCCCTTGATTGTTATCGATTATGAACCGCCAGCGCCCATCCGCGCCGCGGCGCACGATATCGCACGCCGTGCCTTTGAGGTGCACCTCCTTGCCGTCGCGACCCGTGCCATCGATCCACCAGTCATACACGAGCTGGGCGATATCGTCGGCGACGAAAATATGGCGCACCTTTGTCACGAGCGGCACGCCGGGCTCGACAAAGCGCTCGAGTCGGACGGTGATGTCTGCGTGACCAGTGACGGTTCGCCCGTCATCCTCGACGAACACGCACTTCGGGTCGAACATTTCAATCAACGCGCTGACCTTGCCGGAGTTGAGTCGCTCGATCAGCGACGGGACAACGCCTTCGGGTTCAGTAGGGAGTGGAAAGGACTCAGACATCATTGATCTCCTGTTCGTGCTGGTTGAAACGGTTTTTGATAGTAGGTGCTCGGCTGGCGCATATGTCAGGCGGGCTTTCGCACTGCCGTCCCTTGATTATTATCGATTATGAACCGCCAAAATCCGTCCGCACCGCGGCGCACGACATCGCATGCCGTGCCTCCGAGGTGCACGTGCTTGCCGTCGGGCCCTGTGCCATCAATTGACCAGTCCACCACGAGCTGGGCGATCTCGTTGCCGGCGAACACATGGCGCACTACGGTCTTCACCGGCAGGCCGAGCATGATATCGCGCTCGAGTTTGGCGGCGATCTCTGCGTGACCAGTGATGGTTCGCCCGTCATTCTCGACGAACACAGACTTCGGTTCGAACAAGGCCATTACCTCGCTGACCCTATCGGATTTAAACCGCTCAATCAGCGACGGGACAACGTCTTCGGGCTTAGTAGGGAGTGGAAAGGACTCAGACATCATTGATCTCCTCTTCGGGTTGTTGAACCACAATGCGGGACGAAATTTTCCAATTGCCGTATGTATGGTTCCGATTGCAGCTTCGGCGAATATGCCGTCGCACGTCGCAAGTAAGCTCGCCGGCTAGACGCCACAATTGGTCATTTCCGATGGGTGGGTTCGACAGGACCGAAGGAAACGAATTGCGCCGCGTCGATGGCAATCGATTCAATAACCGATGGTCATTAGACATCGAGTTTCGCGTTCCTATTTTCGTCTCGTCTGCAAAGGAATTCGGAAAATTAGATTATAGTGAAATACACAACGAGATTATTTGCCCAATTTCTTGCGGTTACCTTCGTGGGAGGAATTGGGCTTGCGGTCGATACCACGGGTATATCTCTTATCCTGTTTCCCGAGGTGGCCGCTTTAGCGTATGATGTATTCACGCGCCCCCGCGGAAAATGGGCAAGCCAACCAATCAGACTGATTGCTACCCCTACGATCACCGCGATCCTGGGGGTGATGATTACTCGCCACTGGGAATACAGCGCCCTCGCGGTAACTGTTGTTGCCCTCCTGAGCCTATTTGTTATTAAACTGCTCCGATCGAACATCGGAGCTGCGATCTCTGCCGGTGTGCTTCCAATGGCCCTCGGCGTGATGAGTTGGGGTTACCCTGCCGCCATTCTCGCGGGACTCGCCGTACTCGCCATTGCGTTGACGTTCTGGAAGCGCCTTGATCCCGATAGTTACCTATCTGAGGGGGGCAAAGAGAGCCGGATTATTGAGACCGCCGAAACTCCGCCGAGAGATCGGTTCTGGATCTTCGCACTGACGGCATTCGTCTTCGCGCTGGGAGCGGTGGCGCAAACAACGGGATTGCGCTTCCTGTTATTCCCTCCGCTGATCGTCGTAGCCTATGAATTATTTGGTCACCCGGACCTTCCTGGCTGGATGTCACGGCCGGTATTGTTTCCTCTCGTATGTTTCCTGACCGCATCCGTCGGCTTACTCTTGAGCACGGGCTTTCACACAGAATTTTTGGGCGTGACGGCTACCATGCTTTGCTCGATTGCTATTTTACGGATGTTTAAAGTCCATATGCCGCCTGCCCTCGCCGTTGGTTTGATACCGTTCGTCATCGACCATCCCACCTTTTGGTATCCGATCTCGGTGTTCTTGGGCGCCGCCGCACTAATCGCGGCCACCGGAACATACAGCTTTATTACTAGTAAATATTTCCGCTAACGCTTCATGCTGAACCATCAGATCGCCGGTCAGTGTCTCACGTTGTTCTCGTGAGGCTGCAATCTTATTACGCTCAGAAGGCTTACTCATTCGCGTTGCCCCTTGAGTCGGCTGCACCGGACCCGAGGCCACCAAATCGGACGGCGGCGGGAGTGGCGTTGCCGGGCTTGCCGTGGCCGCTGGTCGATCGCCTGTAACGAAAATGACGCCCATCGCTTTTCTTCATCATTTTCCGATTCTGGTTGCCCTGCCGACATGAAAAAGCTGTAGCGCGCCTTAGACGGTTATAACGTAAACGTAGTGCGCATCTTCATCGCTCCCGGCAAGCCAGCCGCCGATGTTTGAGCTGGGTCTTTAGCCATCACACGCAACGACGGAACTGAGCAATCGTAGCCCACAGTGACCCCGCGCAATCCTTGCTGTGCTCGCGCGACATCTACGAAGTTCTCAGAGCTCACCGAGCGAAGTTCGCGACGTCGTTTGTGCAAGCACGACGGCATTGATTGCCGATTCAGCGACTGAACGTGGCTTACAAGTCTGTGCAGAAAAAAACGTAGGCGTCGACTGCCATGCGGCTCGTGGCATTCCTCGCTACGGCATCACGCTGCGCGGCGGCAATAACGATCGTCTATCGAGACTATGACGAGAGTTGATTTCCCTCGCCGGCGCTGCAAGGTCATTCTCGTCATGTGGTGGATAGATATCTTTAACACGAATGGGAGCTACGATGAAGATTCAAGTCCGCAGCCTCGCGATTGCGCCGGTGGGGAGTGCCCATGATCAGTTACGCTAAAGACACCTATCCGCTCTTCACGGACAAGGATGTCCGGGGCATGTCCAAGTTCTTCGACCTCCGCAGCTTTGGAGACGTCAAAGCGCGGTCCGAGCAGATCTCCAATCGAATTCGTGGAATTGGCGGCTCGGTCATACCGCCGCCGCCGCCGAACGGCGATGGTCCTTGGTCGCAAGAGAAGATCGATCTATTTGAAGCGTGGGTGAAAGAAGGATGCCAGCCGTGATTGAGCAACGCTGCTGCTAATTGCGCGTCGGTTAGCCAATCCCACTGCGAGATCATGATCACCGCTTCGTTGGGGTTTTCCCAGCGGGCAAGCCGGCCGTGGAAACAGCGCTGGTTGACCGTTTACGACCCTATGAGCGCAATTCGCGGCGGCATTCGCCGGAGCAAATCGAGCAAATCGCTGCGTCAATCCGAGTTGGATCATTCCGATCTCGGCGCCGATGACGGCGCGGTTCTCGCCGCTCACGGCCGGTTAGCGGCGGGGAAATTGCTCGAGTCGCCGAGGTACCGGTCATCGTGGCGCGCGGCTGGTCGGAACAGCAGAAGCGCGCCTATGTCATCGCCGACAATCGGCTCACCGACGCGACCGATTGGGATAACGAGATGGTGCGGCTTGATTTGACCGATCTGCTTGAGGGCGGCTTCGAGCTATCGCTGACTAGGATCACCGAGGACGAGTAGGCAAGATGAGGATAGTTTTCGCGTTAGCCGTTCTTGCAGTGTCGTCATCAGCATTTTCAAAACAATCGCCGCTAACGGGAGAGCCTTACTGACTGCATTTGCTGTGCAATAATTCTGGAGCGAAAATCTCGGGACTAACCAAGATTTGCTACTATAGCTGCGCAAATCCGAGCGTGCCATGACGGCGAGGACGTAGAAGGCCAGCCCGCGTTGGACCACACGCTGGAAGTTGAACCGAAACGCGCAATTCCGCCCAAAGGAGAATTCACAGTAGTTGAGCACGCGATTGCCACTCCACTCAAGACCGCCAAGGCATTCGGCCATCGATATCCCGGCGACGTTGCTCAGTCGCGCCAACAAAGTGATCGAATTGAGATGCTGCTTGCTGCGGTGCATAAGTCTCTTGTTGGCCCATCGCGTCATTTCGCTGCGCAGCGGTATTTGGTCGGTATCGGGGCATAGCGGACGTCGAGCAAGCTGCACCAATCAAACTCGATTTATGAGACGCGCCCTAGATATTCGGCGCAGATCGCGGCGAGCGCATTGCCTTGCGGCGATCGATTGGGATTGTCCGGGGCGCGCGGCTTGACCGCCCTGGCGATCGCGCGCTCGACGATTCCGATCTGATCCCCGTACAGAATGAATGTCATGTCGCGATAGGGCGACCGATCGCCGTCCGGCAATTCCGGCATCTGCTCAAGCTCGGAAACGCCGACCGAAAGCTTTGATAGCTCGTCCTCGGAGATGCCGGTCAGGGCGATATCAAAACCGACATCGACCAAATCGCTCAATTCGAGCCGCAGCATCTCGTCGTCCCAATCGCTTGCGTCGGTCAGGCGATTATCGGCGATGACATAGGCGCGAATGTCCTTGCGCTGGGAGGAAGATGGTTGGTCCCGTCCGCGAATTCTAAGGCGGCTCCGGTCGTGGAAATGTCGCGAACCGTACAGGGGTACTTATCGCCACCATAGTCAATGGCAGCCCGCTTGTTGACGCGGTACCGGGGAGCAATGCGAGTTTCGACCATAGTTGTGGCCCGGAATATTAGATCGCGCAAACAAATACTAGTATGGCGCGCTGGAGTTAATCGATCCGAAAAGATCGCCGGCCGAGTCTAATCCCGAGCGACGCGAGTATACTCCATTTAATATTTAATGAGTTGAATACCAATTCGTGCCAGCATTCCGGCGTTTCAGATAGGTCGCGCGTTGAGCGGCAGCAATTCCGAAATAGTTTTACCCGGACCGCCGGGTTGGGCGGTCTCCTCCTACAGGAGAGGCCCACATGCTCAAGGGCTTCGTACTTGCTGGCTTGGTGCTGCTTGGCGCAGCGCAGCTAGATCAGTATCTCACCCGTGGCCGATATACCGACGGCGCCTTGGCAATGCTGCGACAGATCAGGCACTCGTTTCGGGTTTGACGTTCGCCCGGGGGATTTTCATATGTCCCCGCTCAATCATCTTCTCGTGCGACGTTACCCTGATCCGAAACTACTCGTCAGACCGCTGTAGCCCGCTTCCATTTCTGCAACGATGTCTTGCAAGAGACGGATTGCGAGCGGATCAGTGACCTCGCGCTCCATGATGCGGTAGCGCATCACCCGCTCCTCAAGTTCCTTTTGCTCGTGCTCAGCCAACTCGCTCATGTAAACATGACGCCGGGCAAGACCGGTGGTTGCGGGAACTTGAAAACTCTCTGTCGAGATTTGTGGGCGCATTTGAGCCCCAATGTGGAAGTTATCTATCTCTGATTGTGATCCTTTGAACAGGAACAGCCGCGAGGCTTTGGATTGTTACGCCTATGCCCCGATACTACTTCGACGTTCGAAACGATGATGCCATTGCCCCGACGAGGAAGGGCTGGAACTGCTCAATATTGAAGCGGTCCAAGAAGAAGCCGCCCGAACCTTGGCTGACATGGCAAAGGACGCTGTAAACCAGAGCGCCAAGAATGCCTTAGCGCAGCGCATGGCGATCGAGGTCAGAGATCACGCTGGACCGGTTCTGCAAGTCAAGTTCACGCTTGATCTGGAGCGGCAAAAGCGCTGAGGCCGCGCCTGTGTTCCCCTTGTCAGTCCCGGAACGGGTCCAGTTCGGGGCATGCCTGTCGCCGTTCCGTGAGGCTCCTATAAGGGAAGCGGCCTCTACCTCGTGGAGAGGGCAGAGGGCCGCTCCTCTGTCACGGGCGTCCATACAGACGCACATTGGCAATAGCCACATCTCCCCAATCGTTCCAATCGAGCGTGCATGCGAGGCAGTGATGAACCCTCTCTCAGCGGGCGATGTGTTCCTGACCGTCGCCGTCATGTCGACGACGTTTCTGATCGAGGTCGGCTTCTTCATCCTGATCGGAATGTTCTGAAAGGAACGCGCGCTGTGGGCAGCGCGCGGCCGGATGCAAGCAACTAGTCCTCCGGGAACTTGATGGTTGAGACCGGCCATTTCCCCATTATGGCCTTTGATCGAAATCCGAAGCCCGTGCAGCTCATCCAGCCAAACGTTCTCGACCGCGCCGGCCTTTCCGTTGGTAAGGACGACGGCGATGCCGATTAATTCGGATTGTGCCTCACCGAACTCATTCAAAATTTTGACGCACGAAGCTTAGTCGATGGCACTGCTCGTCCCTGTTCCGCCGAGCCGTCTGTGCTGTCCCAACGCGGCTCAACGGCGCGGCTTGTCCCAACGCTCGGCCGCTGGAATGATCGATGGTGGCTGCTCTTCTAATGCGCGGAGCCGGTTGATTTGCGTTCTAACGCTCGCTGGCAACTCCGGCTCTGGTTTTAGCGACGCCCGCAATCTCTCGCCGATCTCTCGAACAATAGCGAGGCTGTGTTTGTGGTCTATGTCAATGCGGTTGCGCATAGCGAAACTCGCAACAGAAACGGCACCGCTGGCAATTCCGAAATGGAGACCGCCGCCTTTGGCTATCTGCGCGAGCGCTTGTTCTGAAACAGCGGGTCTTTGTGACCTTTGGCTATCCGCGACATGCGCCGTGTAGTTTTAACGGCGAGCGGCGGTCTCGTGGCTTCTAAAATCGCGGCGGGAGCTTTCGTTCCTAATCTCCGATCGCGACGCCTTTGGATGGAACGAGGAACCTATTCGAGTGCGGAACCGAAGCATTTGGCGAGCCTTCCTGGCGGGCAATCCACCCCATGCGAACTCTCCAAGGGCGAAACACCCGTGGCGACGCCGTGCTGGTGGACGCGAGAAGCAACAGCGCAACGCATGGGCGGATTTTGGTGCATCCCTCATGCAGATAAAATGCACCATGCGAACCACGGCGCGTGCGCAGCGGCTTGCGATCGTGGCAGGTATAGCGTTCGATGCTGAGCACGAGATGCCGTCGTCCGGAAGACTGGCAAGTGCGCGGCCGAATTGCGCGCGGCGTTGTGGCGGCATAAGCAAATCCATGATCGTGATGGATTTGAAGGGCCGAATAACCATATCGCCAATTTGGCGGATGCGGCATTGGGAACTGTAGGAACCAAAAAAACCTGTTCAACGTTGTAGACGGGCCAGATGGGTCTTGTCCGATGAACGAAGCGACATTCTTCATTATGGGCGTAGCGGGTTTGGGCATATGGGCCGCTATCGTCGCGGTGTCTGAGATCATCGCGGCACGGGAACGAGGGCGGCTACGGCAGTGAGCCCGTGATGAAGGCTGCACCGAGATAACCCATGTAAGCTTTCGCGCGCTTGCAGCGCGGCGGCGGGGGCGATCGTTGAGCGCTCGCGTGAAGCCGATGCGTGCAAAAACATTGTTGGTCCGCCATTCTCCGCAACAAGCCATCGCGGCCTGCCATTCCGCATCGGCGTCTTTTTCGGAATCCGGCTCGCATAGGCCGCAGCATCGTGCATGATCGGCGCGACCACCGCGTTCGGCGCAGTCGAACCCATAAACGAGATGCGGTCCGGGGATCGGTTTGGACCTGGTGCCCCGATTGCCTTTGAACTCGGGCTCGACATCGACCGCTAATGGAATGGTCCGGCCGTGCTCCGGCCCTGCCAGTGCGAGAAGCTGGCAAGGGGCGCTCAAGACAAGGAGCACACCATGTCTCAGAAGCTCAACGCAGCGATCGCCGTGATCGGCATCGATATCGGCAAGAACTCGTTCCACCNCGTGGGTCATGATCACCGCGGTGCCATCGTGCTGCGACAGAAGTGGTCACGCGGCCAGGTGGAAACGCGGCTCGCCAACCTGCCGCCGTGCTTGATCGGGATGGAGGCTT
>NZ_AXAP01000029.1 GCF_000472865.1 Bradyrhizobium elkanii WSM2783
GTCCGATCAGGCTGTCGATATCGACCGCTCGCAGTTCGACCTGGTCGCGCACCGGCTCGCGCAGCCGCGGCGCACCGCGCCGCACTGCTTCGGCCCGTGGCTCCGCTTGTTCCGGCAGCTCTCCAAACAACTCGTCACCAGCCATCATCCCCCTCCTGCAAATCAATCCGCGAAGAGAATCACAGCTGCCACGCGCCCGATATAAAAAGATTCACAGTCTCGTAGGATGGGTTTCGCTTCGCTCTACCCATCCTGCGGAATTGCTGTTTGAAAATTGAATCAGAACTTTCCGCGACGCCGTAGGGTGGGCAAAGCGAAGCGTGCCCACCATCGCGAGCACTGCGCTGGATGGTAGGCACGGCGCTGTCAATTGGTGCGCCCTCTCCCCTTGTGGGAGAGGGCTACTCCGTCGCTAGCCAAGAGCGCACATGGGTGAGGGGTCTTTCTCCACGCGCACCGTCGCCCGCGGAGACAACCCCTCATCCGTCGCGGATTGCATGCGCGCCACCTTCTCCCACAAGGGGAGAAGGGAAGCACCCCCTCACTCGGTCAGATTGTTCACCTTCTTCACCCAGGCGCGGACGTCGGCGAGGACGTCGGGCAGCAAGGCCTTGACGTCCTGCACGGTCATGCCGGCCTTGATGCGGGGATCGTAGAGCAGGTTGAGGATGTACTGGTCGTAGATGTCGAAATAGCCCATCGAGACGTTGTCGTTGAACATGGTCCAGGGCACGCTCGAGGTATCGTTGATCGGGCCGAGCGACTGCAGCAGTTCCTCATAGGCGCAATCGAAGAAGACGAAGTCGCCGTTATCGACCGTGAGGATCACGTCGGAATGCTCGATCTCGAAATTGTCGTTCTTGCGAAAGCCGCTCAGGCATTGCGGATCGAGCGAGGAGCGGATTTCTTTCGCGCGCTCGCTGCCATAGAAGGTCGTGATGGTGCGATAGAGATCGCGGTCGCGCACCAGCTTCACCCTCACATTGGCGATCTCGCTGCTCTCGGTCATGGCGATGTCGAGGTGCTGGACCTTGGCGGCGACATCGCCGACGATCTTTGCGAGCTGCGCCTTGCGGTCGGCGCGGGTGCCGTCGGCGAACACCCTGATCGGCGAGTCATATTTGCGGATGCGGTCGACGCGGCCGGCGAGGTGGTACTCGGCGCCGAACGCCGTCTTCATGAAGCCTTCGATGATCTCGCTATCGGTGAAGGCTTTCTTCTCGTTGCGCTGGCGCGCGGCGATCGATGGGTTCTCGCCCGACCATGCCGGCGGCGCAACGAGGCCGGGCATGATCGCGGCCGAGGCGATTGCGAGGACAGCCAGGATACGGTGAAGCGTGCACATCGCTATAACGCTGCCGCAATCACCGTGCGCGCGCAAGCTTGCTTGCGCATGGCAGCGCTGGTTCCCGCACCGTCCTAATTCTTGACGACGACGGTGGTGCCCACGGAAACGCGGCTATAGAGATCCACCACATCCTCGTTGGTCATGCGGAAGCAGCCCGACGATACCGCCTGTCCGATCGTCTCCGGCTCGTTCGAGCCGTGGATGCGGTAGAGCGTCGAGCCGAGATACAGCGCGCGGGCGCCGAGCGGATTTTCGACGCCGCCGGCCATGTGGCGCGGCAAGTCGGGACGGCGCCGCAGCATCTGCGCCGGCGGCGTCCAGCTCGGCCATTCCTTCTTGGCGGTGATGCGATGGGTTCCGCCCCAGCGAAAGCCATCGCGGCCGACCCCGATGCCATAACGCAGCGCCTGGCCGTCATTGAGGACGAGATAAAGCCGTCGCTCGGCGGTGTTGATGACGATCGTGCCCGGCGCATAACGGCTCGGGTACATCACGGTCGTCCGTTGGATCGGGCTCGCGCCGGTGCCGAAGAAGTTCAGGCCGCCGCCCATGATGTCGCGGGTGTCGAAGAATTGGGCCTGCGCCTGACCGGCGCCTCCCAGCATCAAGAGCGCCGCCGCCAGCAAAACCCTGCCCCGTGTCATTGCCTTCCTCGCGTTATTTCCAGCCTCATGAAAGTGAGGCCATAAGTTGTTCGAATGCGCAACCCACGCCGCCGTGAGCGACGGATTTTCGGGCACCTCGGTTAAAAAAGGCAACACATCAGAAACGATGGCAGCAATGTCCCGCTAAACCTTTGACGAAACGGGCGAACAATGGTTGATCTGGGCTCGGAACGCCGGGCTTGAGATAGTCGACTTGGGCCAACACAACATTACTTGGGCCAACAAAACAGCGCGGGAATGCGGGAGCGAGACATGAATGGTGCGGAAAGTCTGGTGCGGACATTGGTCGCGGGCGGCGTCGACGTCTGCTTCACCAATCCCGGCACCTCGGAGATGCATTTCGTCGCCGCGCTTGACAGGGTCGAGGGCATGCGCTGCGTGCTCGGCCTGTTCGAGGGCGTGGTGACGGGGGCGGCCGACGGTTATTTCCGTATCAAGGAAACACCCGCTTCGACGCTGCTGCATCTCGGCCCGGGTCTCGCCAACGGCCTCGCCAACCTGCACAACGCCAAGAAGGCGAATTCCGGCATCGTCAACATCGTCGGCCAGCACGCGACCTACCACATCGCGTATAACGCGCCGCTGACCTCCGACATCGAGGGCCTGGCGCGGCCGATGTCGGCCTGGGTCAGGACCTCGCCGGATGCCAAGTCGGTCGCCGCCGATGGCGCTGCCGCGATTGCCGCCGCCAAGAGCACGCCGCCGCAGATTGCGACCCTGATCCTGCCGGCCGACACCGCCTGGAACGAGGCTGACGGTATCGCCCAGGTCCCGGCCGAAAGCCAGCGGCCGAACTATTCGGCACAGGCGGTGGAAGCGGCGGCCAAGATCCTGCGCGAAGGCGGCGCGCAGAACCTGTTGCTGCTGACCGGCAGTGCGCTGACCGAGCATGGGCTGGCGCTGGCGCAGCAGATCGCCGGCAAGACCGGCTGCAAGGTGATGGGCCAGACCTACAACCCGAAAATGGCGCGCGGCAGGGGCCGCTTCCTGATCGACCGCATTCCTTACGTGATCGAGCAGGCGCTGCCTATTCTCAAGGACTTCAAGAACATCGTGCTGGTCGAGGCCAACGACCCCGTCGCCTTCTTCGCCTATCCGAACAAGCCGAGCCTGCTGAAGCCGGAGGGGTGCGAGGTGCATCGGATGACCGCGGGCGGGGAGAATTCGGTGGCGGCGCTGGAGGCGCTCGCGGGCGCGCTCGGGGCCAAGCCGCAGGACGTCAAGCCGCAGAAGCTCGTCGAGCTTGCGAAGCCGACTGGTGCGCTGACGTTTGCCTCGATCGCGCAGGCGATTGCGTGCGCGATTCCGGAGAACGCCATCGTGGTCGATGAATCCATCACCACCGGCCGCGGCTTCTTCCCGCCGACGGCGGCCGCCGCGCCGCATGACTGGCTGCAGAACATGGGCGGCTCGATCGGCTTCTCGCCGCCGGTTGCGACCGGCGCCGCGGTGGCCGCTCCCGATCGCAAGGTGATCTGCATGGTCGGCGACGGCTCTTCGATGTACACGATCCAGGCGCTGTGGACGCAGGCCCGCGAGAACCTCAACGTCGTCACCATCGTGTTCGCCAATCGCATCTACCAGATCCTGCGCGGCGAGTTCGACGGCGTCGGCGCCGGCGAGCCGGGTAAGCGCGCGCAGGACATGCTGAAGATCGACCGGCCGACCATCGACTTCGTCTCGCTCGCGAAGGGCATGGGCGTGCCAGGCCGCGCGGTCACGACCGCCGACGAATTCAACAAGGCGCTCGCGGAGGCGATCGCCGAGCCGGGACCGAGGCTGATCGAGGTGCAGATGTAAGGGAGGCGCGGCCTACGCCGCGATATCCGGGAAGCAGAATTCGCAGATCAGGCCTTCCGGCTTCCACTGCCGGATGATGGTGCCGCTCAAGGTTCGGACCACGCCGTCGACGGCGTCGACGCCAAATCCGGTGCGGGTGGGCTCGGCCACTCTTGGTCCGCCGCTCTCCTGCCAGCGCAGGGAAAGGTTGGCGTTATCGGTCTGCCAACTGACGGCGATCTTTCCCGAGGGGCTGGAGAGCGAGCCATATTTGGCGGCGTTGGTGGCGAGCTCGTGCACGGTGACCGCGATCGCCTGCGCCAGCGTGGCCGTCAGCCTCAAATCGCCGCCGTCTATCGCGACCCGTCTCGAGTCGTGCACCGCATAGGGCTTGAGCTCCTGTTCGATGATCGCGCGGATGTTGGCGCCGGTCCAGCGCGACACCGAGAACAGCCGCTGCACATTGGCGAGCGCGCTGAGGCGCCCCTGGAAGACCGCCTGGAACTCCTCCGCAGTATCGGCCTTGGTCAGGCGCAGGATCGCCTGGATCACCGCCAGCAGATTGTTGGCGCGATGATCGACCTCCCAGGCGAGCCGCATCATGCGCTCCTCGGCCTGCTTGCGCATGGTGGTATCGACCAGCATGTTGACGGCGCCGATCAGCCGGCCGTCAGCGTCGCGCAAGGGCGTGGGGTAGGGCATGAAACAGATGCGCGAGCCATCGGGCCGTTCGGCGATTGCTTCCACGTTGCGCACCGGACGGTTCTCACGAAGCGCGATCGCCATCGGGCATTCCTCATGCGCAAGCGGCGTGCCGTCCGTGCGGAACAGCTTCCAGCTCACGCACCACATGTCGCCGATGGCAGGCACACGGCCGGCGAACTCGATGCAAGCGTGGTTGAAGAAGGTGATGCGACCGTCTGCGTCCGTCGTGTAGATCGCGGCGGGCAGCGCCTGAAGCACATCGCGAAACTGCTGCTCGTCGGCGTCGGCGCTGATCGCGGTGTGATGCGCCAGGATCTTTTCGATCTCTGCTTCTTCTTCCGAATCGTCAAAGAGGTTCAGCATCACCCGTCCATGCCCGCAGGTCTTCAGCCGGTAATTCGACACTAAGGGAAATGTTCCTCCCGGTGCGTGCAGTGGCCTGCAATTCAGTGGAAATCCGGACGCAAGGACGGTGAGCACAGCGAAGAGGCACATCAAAAAAGGCCGCCCCGAAGGACGGCCTTGATCCCCATGAATCCTGTCTTACTGATGCATCGTGTCTTCGCCGGATTTCTTCGACGACTTCTTGGCCACCTTCTTCGAACTCTTCTTCGGCGCCATTTTCGACGCATCATCCTTGCTCGCATTGTCGCTCTGCGCCGCGGGGCCAGTGGTGCCGCCGGACTTGTCGGTGGTCTGTGCTGAAGCGGCCGACGAAATAAACGCCAGTGCGGTGGCGGCGATAATCAGTTTACGCATCGGATGGTTCTCCCAAGTTGGCCCCCGTCCTCAACGGAACCGCGATACCTCCGGTTCCGTCGCGGCGATCAGCAGTCCGTGAACGGCGCGTGAACTCCCGCACCGACGCTGCGATCTAGAACCCCAATCCGAAGATCCTGGCCAACCAAACCGGCGTCACGCTAAACTAAAAAATCCATGTATTATATGGATTTGTGTCGGTATGTAGCCGTAGTGGGCCATAGGCGGCGCCACGGGCAACGGCTGTCGTCAAACCGTAATGTTAGATCATCAGCTTCCGGCGCGCGTTGGTTCGAGCTGTGTGCTGACGCGCAATTTGGACCGTCAGCGGGCAGATCGTTACACTTGGAAGCTGGAATTGCTGTCCCGATCTGCGTGGGACAGTGGTGATGCTTCGAGCGGCTGAGGCCGGATTCAGACCAGATCGTGCCAGGTTTATTGTCGCAGCGTCGGCTTTCAGGTGTTCAGCGAAGCCGCCTTTGTCGAGACAACGCGTGTCTGGCGCAAGGTCGGTGCTGCCGGACGCGCCTTGTTCGAGCCGCAAGAAGACTTCATGGGGCTGCGGTGGTGAGGATAACGACGAATGGCAACGGCGCCCGACGGAAGAGCAGCAGCGCAACCTGACCGAGGAGGAGCGAAGGAAGTTCCATCGCATCGACCCACGAAGCACGCTGTGACCGAACCCCACATTGGGAAACTTATGCCTCCTGACTCGCGCTCGACGTAGGTGATGAACAAAGTGAAATATTGCGCCATCTGCAGGCGTCCCTATCATTTCGCAAACGCCGATTAGCCACCAGCGCACCGGCGAGAGCGGTCCAGCCGGTCTGATGCGAGGCGCCAAGGCCCTCGCCGGTGTCGCCATGAAAATACTCGTAGAAAAGCAATAAATCGCACCAAGCCCCGCCGCGCCGGAAGCGGGGATTTGATCCCAGCGCTGGTCGCTCGCCCTCTGCGTTCCGGAGAAACAATTTGAGCAGTCGACGCTCGAGTTCTTCGGCCACTTGCTCGAGGCTCGCCTGCCTGCCTGATCCTGTCGGCAGTTCAACGGTAAAGTCTTCGCCGAGGCTGGTATGAAGATGTCGTAGCGACTCGATCGCGAGAAAATTGAGCGGGAACCAAATCGGTCCGCGCCAATTCGAATTGCCGCCGAACAGTCCGGTCCGAGATTCGCCCGGCTCATAGTCGAGACGAGCGACATGTCCGTCCAGGTTGACAATGAGCGGATGTTCGCGGTGGTAACGCGACAGCGATCGGAGCCCGTAAGGCGACAGAAATTCCGACTCATCGAGCATACGCGCGAGAATCCGCTTCATGCGTGGCTTGCCCACCAGCGAGATCAGCTGAGGGCGATCATTGGTCGGCGGCATGTGCAGGAATTCTGCAAGGTGCGGCTTGTTGTCGATGTACCAGCGCGCGCGCTCGCGGAACATCGGCAGTCGCTCCCACAGCGCCGCATCGAGCCGTACCGCCGCAAAGATTGGCAGTAATCCCACCATAGAACGCGCGCGCACCGTGAAAGTCGAGCCGTCGCGCTTGCGAAGTCGATCGTAGAAAAAGCCGTCTTGGTCGTCCCAGAGCCTGCTCATGGCGGCAGCGATGAGAGCGAAATGCTCGAAGAACTTTACCGCGACGTCCTCGTAGCTAGGCTGATGGTTGGCAAGCAGGAGTGCCATCTCCAGCATGTTGAGACAGAACTTGGCCATCCAGGCGGTGCCATCCGACTGCTCCAGGACATCGCCGTCGGGAAGCATCTGCGAGCGGTCGAACGGGCCGATATTGTCGAGTCCGAGAAAGCCGCCCTCGAACACGTTGTCGCCACATGCGTCTTCTCGATTTACCCACCAGGTGAAGTTGATCAGGAGCTTTTGAAAAGTCCGAGCCAGAAAATCGAAATCAGTGCCGCCATCGATCCGGAACACTGCAAGCGTGGCCCACGCCTGAACTGGCGGATTCACATCTCCAAAATTCCATTCATACGCCGGCAACTGGCCGTTCGCGTGCATGTACCATTCGCGCGTCAGCAGCAGCAATTGATGCTTCGCTGCCGAGGGGTCGATGTGCGCCAGCACCACGCAATGGAAGGCGAGGTCCCATGAGGCATACCACGGATACTCCCATTTGTCGGGCATGGCGATGATGTCGTGGTTGTTGAGATGGCGCCAGCCCGCGTTGCGACCCGACGCGCGTGCCTCGGGCGGACGTATGATGTCGCCGTCGAGCCAGCGCGCGACGTCGTAGTGGTAGAACTGCTGGCCCCACAGCATTCCAGCGAACGCCTGCCGCATGACTGCGGCCTCATCCTCGCTCGCGCCGTCAGGGGTCAGCGCTTTATAGTATTCGTCAGCTTCGCGGCTCCGGTCGGCGTGGATCCGCTCGAAGTCTGCCCCGAGGGGGCTCGCAGTCTGGCCGTGCCCATCACGTGCGAGGCGAAGCCTGAGCTCGACAGTTTCGCCGGCAGCGACTTCGAGGCGATACCAGCAGGCCATTTTTGTACCCTGCTCGGCAGGACTTACCGTTGCCGCACCGTGAACGACGTGGTCGTTGATGCCGTCCTTTGGATACGGCGTCTGCTCAGCGGTGATATCATACAGGTACCGGGCATTGGTTTCGTTCTCACAGAACAGCAGCCGTGGCGGCTTTCCCGCCGGATCCGTCCCGGCAGTGAAGCGCCAGCGACCCAGCAGTTCTTCTTCAGCGATCGCGCCGATGTTGCCAGTTTCAGCAGTCGCCCGGATCATCGGCCGCGCGACGCCGGCCTCCCATGACCAGCGGTTGCGGAACCACAGAGTCGGAAGCACGTGAAGCTCTGCCGGATCGGGTCCCGCGTTACGAACGCTGATGCGCATGCATATGTCATCAGGTGACGCCTTGGCGTAATCCGCCGTGACTTGCCAGTAACGGTCCCCTTCGAAAATGCCGGTATCCACGAGTTCAAATTCGACCTCGTCCTTGTTGCGTCTTGCGTTCTCCTGCCGAAGCAACGCGTAGGGAAACTCCGCGTGCGGATAGTGGTAACGCCAACGAAGCCACGAGCTGGTCGGTGTTGCGTCGATGTACCACCAGTACTCCTTGGCGTCTTCGCCGTGATTTCCTTCTGGACCGCCGAGACCGAAGATACGTTCCTTCAGGAAGGGGTCTCGTCCATTCCAAAAGGCAAGAGCAAAACACAGGCGCTGCGCGCGATCGCAAAGGCCGGCAAGACCGTCCTCGTTCCACCGATAGGCGCGCGAGCGCGCATGTTCGTATGGGAAGTATTGCCAGGCCTGTCCGTCGGCACTGTAGTCTTCGCGCACGGTACCCCAGGCGCGCTCGCTGACGTATGGCCCGATCGTTTTCCAGTTGCCAGGCGTATCCGGCGACGAATCTTGAAGCCGCGCGTGCTCCGCCGACAGCGGTTTTCGCTCCTCAAGGATATTCATGGCTATGTGGCTTTTGCAGGCCGCAAGAGCGCCTTGGCCGTCGTCACAACGTTATCGACGGTGAATCCGAACTCCTGCTGCAGGGCCTTCAGCGGGGCGGAGGCGCCGAAAGTGTGCATGCCGATGACCCGACCGGTCGGGCCAACGTAACGCTCCCAACCGAACGTTGACGCCTGCTCGATTGCAACGCGCGCCGTGACCTCCGGCGGCAAGACGGCGTCGCGGTATTCCTGCGTCTCGCGTTCGAAGACATCCCAGGAAGCCATCGAGACCACGCGCGAGCGGATACCATCCAGGCTAAGTCTCTCATGAGCGTTGGCTGCGAGGCTCAACTCACTGCCGGTGGCAATCAAGATGATGTCCGGTTTACCGTCAGGAGCGTCGGCAAGCACGTAGGCGCCTCGTGCGACGCCGGATGCCGATGCATATTTGCTGCGATCGAGGGTCGGTAACGGTTGACGAGACAGGACCAGCAAGGCTGGCCGATGACGAAGCTGCATGACGTAGCGATAGACTTCCACCACTTCGTTGGCGTCACCCGGCCGGAACAGCGTCATACCCGGCATTGCCCGCATTGAAGCGAGTTGCTCGATTGGTTGATGCGTTGGGCCGTCTTCGCCATCGCCCATGGCATCATGGGTAAAAGCAAAGATCACGGGTAGTTCCATTAGCGCCGCCAGTCGTATCGCGGGCCGGGCGTAGTCGCTGAAAATCAGGAAGGTCGCGCCGAACGGCCGCAGCTTCGAGAGTGCCAGACCGTTGAGAATTGCAGCCATCGCGTGTTCGCGGATGCCGAAATGGAAGTTCTTGCCGCCCGGTGTGGCGGCCTGAACGTCGCCTGCGCCTTCAAAGGTTAGCAGCGTCTTGGTCGATGGACCCAGATCTGCCGAACCGCCAATCAACCAGGGAACGTTTTGCGCCAGAACGTTCAGGACCTTTCCCGACGCCTCACGCCCCGCAAGCCCCTTCAGATCTGCCGGGAATGACGGCAGGTTGCGGTCCCAGCCTGCCGGAAGCTCGCGGCGTTGCATCTGATCAATCTCGGTCGCCAGCGCGGCATACTTCGAGCGGTAATCAGTGAACAGAGCTTGCCATTTGCGGTGCGCCTCGGCGCCTCGCTCACCGACGCCGGCGGCGAAGCGTTCGAGAACGCCGTCAGGCACCAGGAAATTCGAGTCTTCGGGCCAGCCATAGGCGCGTTTGGTGAGTTTGACTTCCTCAACACCGAGCGGCTCGCCATGCGCCGCGGCCGTATCGTGGCGGTGTGGCGAGCCATATCCGATATGGCTGTTGAGTATCACCAGCGTCGGTCGGCCTTTCGTATCGCGAAACGTTGCCAGGGCCTGTTCAATGCCGGCAATGTCGTTGGCGTCATTAACGTGAAGGATATTCCAGCCATAGCCGGTGAAACGAACGGCTACATCTTCGGTGAACGCCAGCCGCGTGCTGCCTTCTATCGTGATGTGGTTGTTGTCGTAGATCCAGCACAGATTGTCGAGGCCGAGGTGGCCAGCGAGCGACGCCGCTTCAGAGCCAACGCCCTCCATCAGGCATCCGTCTCCGCATACGGCATAGATGTCGTAATCGAAGATGGCAAAATCCGGCTTATTATAGCGCGCAGCGAGCCAGCGCTGCGCGATTGCCATCCCGACGCTGGTCGCAATGCCTTGTCCGAGCGGGCCGGTGGTCGTCTCCACGCCGGATACCAGGTGGTATTCGGGATGCCCTGGCGCATGACTTCCGAACTGCCGAAAGCGCCGGATATCGTCGAGGGTGACAGCAGGCCTGCCCAACGTCTCGTACTCAGCATTCACGGCCTGCGTACGGGTAAGGTAGAGCACTGACCACAGCAGCATCGATGCGTGGCCGTTCGACAGCACGAAGCGATCACGGCCGGGCCAGATCGGATCTTGCGGATCGAAGCGCATGACTCGGTTCCAGAGCGTATAGACGAGCGGCGCAAGCGCCATTGGTGTGCCGGGATGGCCCGAGTTGGCGGCCTGGACCGCGTCAATCGACAGTGTGCGGATGGTGTTGATCGCGAGCTGGTCGAGTTCGGCGTCTGTCATGGCTGATTTCCTCCCGCGGGTGTCGATTACAGGCCGCCTGCGCGCGGCAGCCGTGTACGTGCATCGTCAGCGATAGGCTGCCGTCATCAAGCAACAGAGCCGGGGATCGAGGAGCACTTCGATCTTCATTCCTCACTCTCTGCGTTACGCTACCGTTGGGTTGTGCCAGCCGCCCGGTGGCGTGACATTCTTGTCCACTTCGTGAGGCCCCCAGCTTCCGGCTTGGTATTCGTAGACGGGAGTCGCCTTCTTCAACACCGGATCGACGATCCGCCATGCTTCTTCGACATAGTCCTGTCGTGCAAACAGCGTCCGGTCGCCATTCATGGCGTCGCCGAGCACGCGTTCATACGCATCCATTTCCTCTGGGCCAGGGCGCCGGCTCGCCAACAATTCAACCGGCTCGCCGACCTCTCGGTCATCCTCGTCCATCACCATCGTCCCAAGGGCAATGGCCATGTCGGGATTGATGCGAAACCGCAAATAATTGGGTATCGCGGCGCAATGGGGAAAGATCCGCGGCGCCTCACGAAGGCGTACGATCACTTCCGTGCAAGTCACCGGCAGCGATTTTCCGGCACGGATATAAAATGGCACTCCCTGCCACCGCCAGGAGTCGATCTCCAGCCGTAACGCAGCGAACGTCTCCACTTGCGAGTCCGGAGCAACGCCAGGCTCCTGCCGGTAGCCCTGAAACTGTCCGCGCACCAGCTCGTTCTCAACGATCGGCGGAACCGATCTCAAGACCTTGACCTTCTCGTCACGCAGGGATTCGCTGTCGGATCGGGCTGGCGGTTCCATCGCCAGATTGGCCAACACCTGAAACAGATGATTCTGGATCACGTCGCGAATTGTGCCAGTTTGATCATAGAACGCGCCACGACCCTGCACGCCGAAATTCTCCGCCATCGTGATCTGCACGCTGCTCACGAACTTGCGGTCCCAGAACGATTCCAGGAACGCGTTAGCGAAGCGAAAGAAGACCATGTTGTGAACAGGTCGTTTTCCGAGATAGTGGTCTATGCGGAAGATGTGATCTTCGTCGAATCTGGCGAGCAGAATCCTGTTGAGGTTGCGTGCGGAGGCGAGATCATGCCCGAATGGCTTCTCCACAATGACGCGCGCGCCGTTGGTGCAATCGGCAGTGTCGAGCCGTTCCACTACGGTTGCAAACAACGCCGGTGGGATCGCCAGATAATGTGCCGGCCGCTGTGCCGAACCGAGCTGCTTGCGAAGGGCGTCGAACGTGCTCGGATCGGCGTAGTCGCCGTCTACGTAACGCAAAAGGCCGGCCAGCTTGTCAAACGCAGCGGCGTCGAGGCCGCCGTGCTTTTCGAGGCTGTCTCGTACTCGGGCCTTGAGCTGGTCGAGTGTCCAGCCGGCCTTTGCGACGCCGATGACAGGCACATCGAGGTGGCCCCGTTTCAGCATCGCTTGCAGCGACGGAAAGATCTTCTTGTAGGCAAGATCGCCGGTCGCGCCGAAAAACACCAATGCGTCGGATTTAGGTTCGCTCATGGCTATCTCGGTCTCTCATTGGCCGCCTTTTCCAAGTGTCCACCGAACTCGTAGCGCATTGCCGAAAGCAGCTTGTTCTGGAAATCGGCCTCGCCGCGAGAGCTGAAACGCTCGTATAGCGCCGTCGTCAGCACCGGGGCGGGGACTGCTTCGTCGATCGCTGCTGCGATGGTCCAGCGTCCTTCGCCGGAGTCGGAGACGCGCCCAGCGAATTTGGACAGCGCCGGATCTTCCAGCAACGCGGTTGCTGTCAAATCGAGAAGCCACGAGGCAATCACGCTGCCGCGCCGCCACACTTCTGCGATCTCGGGCAGCTTCAGGTCGTATTGGTAGTGCTGGGGACTGCGAAGCGGTGTTGTTTCGGCGTCCGCCGCGTGCGCGTGCTTGCCGATGTTCGCTGCGCGCAGGATACCGAGGCCCTCGGCGTACGCCGCCATCAGCCCGTACTCGATACCGTTGTGGACCATTTTGACAAAATGACCGGCACCGCTCTGTCCGCAGTGGAGGTAGCCGTGCTCGGAGGTGCCTGCGGAGGCACGCTCTCGTCCCGGGGTGCGCGGGATTTCGCCGAGACCGGGAGCGAGGGTCTTGAAGATCGGATCCAGCCGCTGCACGGCCTCGTCAGGGCCGCCGATCATCATGCAGTAGCCGCGCTCGAGACCCCACACGCCGCCGCTGGTGCCGACATCGACATAATGGATGCCATTGTGCGCCAACTCCTTGGAACGCCTGATGTCATCGATGTAGTAGGAGTTGCCGCCGTCAATCAGAATGTCGCCGGCTTCGAGCAGCGGCAGCAGATCACCGATCGATCTATCTACGACTGCCGCCGGAACCATCAACCAGATCGCGCGCGGCTTTTCGAGCTTCGCCACGAAATCC
This sequence comes from Bradyrhizobium elkanii WSM2783, assembly GCF_000472865.1. Lineage (GTDB taxonomy): Bacteria > Pseudomonadota > Alphaproteobacteria > Rhizobiales > Xanthobacteraceae > Bradyrhizobium > Bradyrhizobium elkanii_A. The sequence continues at coordinate 13,148 of NZ_AXAP01000029.1, forward strand.
GCCAGAGAGGCGCTTCCCGTCGCCTTCTCTTTCACCAGTTCTGCAACGGCGTTCGGCGACATGTCGAAGACGACACATTGGTGACCATGTCGAACAAGTCTTCGCACCATATTGGCGCCCATTCGGCCGAGACCGATCATCCCGAGTTGCATGAGTGGCTCCTCTTTTTTTCGCGGTGTGACTTCCCCCCGAGTGCGCAGGTATCCTGGCGTGTCGAGATCAGTATTTAGTGCGACTTCTCCCTGAACGTGCGATGTCGGCGGATCAATGTGTTGGTCGAGCTGTCGTGTCCGAATTTGGGTTCGGCTTCATTGGTGAGTTCGGGGATGATGCGTTGCGCCAGCACCTTGCCGAGTTCGACGCCCCATTGGTCGAATGAATCGATCTGCCAAATTGCGCCCTGCGTGAAGACGTTGTGCTCGTACAGCGCGACGAGTTTGCCGAGAGCCGCGGGTGTTAGCCGTTCCAGCAGAATCGTAGTCGACGGCCTGTTTCCTTCGAACACGCGATGCGGAACGAGCCAATCGGCAGACCCCTCCCGCCTTACTTCGTCAGCCGTCTTGCCAAATGCGAGCGCTTCGCCCTGAGCAAAGACGTTCGCGAGCAGCATGTCGTGCTGCTCTCCAAGATGGTTGAGTGTCTTGTGAAACGCGATGAAGTCGCAAGGAATGAGACGGGTTCCCTGATGGATGAGCTGATAGAAGGAATGCTGGCCGTTGGTCCCAGGCTCGCCCCAATAGATCGGACCGGTGTTGTAGTTGAGAGGATTGCCCTCGAGCGTGACGTGCTTGCCGTTGCTCTCCATCGTCAACTGCTGGAGATATGCCGGGAACCGTTTCAGGTATTGTTCGTAAGGCAGCACCGCCACCGTCTGCGCGCCAAAGAAGTTATTGTACCAGATGGCGAGCAGCCCCATCAGCACCGGCAGGTTACGCTCGAACGGCGCGGTGCGGAAATGCTCATCCATCTCATGGAAGCCGCCGAGCATGGCGCGAAAGTTGTCCGGGCCGATGGCAAGCATCGTCGAGAGTCCGATCGCGGAGTCCATGGAGTACCGTCCGCCAACCCAGTCCCAGAAGCCGAACATGTTGGCGATATCGATGCCGAACTTCGTCACTTCCTTCGCGTTGGTCGACACCGCGACGAAATGCTTCGCGACCGACTTCTCGTCTCCCCCAAGTCCCGCGAGCGACCAATCGCGCGCGCTCCTGGCGTTGGTCATGGTCTCCAGTGTAGTGAAAGTCTTGGAAGAGATAATGAACAGAGTCTCGGCCGGATCGAGATCGCGGGTCGCTTCCGCGAAATCGGTGCCGTCCACGTTGGAGACGAACCGGAACGTCATCGCGCGGTCGCTGCAATGCTTGAGCGCCTCGTAGGCCATCACCGGCCCCAGATCGGAGCCGCCGATGCCGATGTTGACGATGTTGCGGATTGGCTTGCCGGTGTGGCCGCGCCACGCACCGCCGCGTACGCGATCGGAAAAATCGGCCATGCGGTCGAGCACCGAATGGACCTGCGGCACAACGTCCTCGCCATCAACCAGGATCGATTGCCCCTTCGGCGCGCGGAGCGCGACATGCAGGACGGCCCGCTTTTCGGAAACGTTGATCTTCTGGCCTCCGAACATCGCATCGATCCGCGCGCGGAGCCCGGACTGTTCGGCCAGTTGCAACAGCAGAGCCAACGTTTCATCGGTAATCCGGTTCTTCGAATAGTCGAGGTAGAGCCCGGCTGCTTCGACCGTCAAACGCTCGCCGCGTTTTGGGTCTTGAGCAAAGAGCTCGCGCAGATGCAGGCGGCCGATCTTCTGAAAATGGGCGGACAGGTCTTTCCAGGCGGGAAGCTCGGTGACCGTTTTCGTGGCCGTTGCCATTCATCGCTCCTGTTAACGCGCTATGGCGGCTTGCGCAGTTTGTTTGCGCGAGCGAGTGATCTTTCCCTTTGGCGGGCCTTCCCACATTCGGAAGCCACCCTTGAATGCGTTGGCATTATCCCCAAGCCGGCACAATGGCGGCAGTTCTTTCAACAGTTTGGCATTGCCGCCGCCCAGCACGACGTCCTCCGGTTGGAGTGCCGCAACCAGATGTTCAACGACATCTTCGACGTGCTTCCGCCATGCTTTCTTGCCAAATTCCTCCAGCGCGCGGGCGCCGACATAGTCCTCATAGATCCGCTTCTTGTAGGGTAAGTGCCCGAGCTCCATCGGCTGCACGATGCCATCGATGACCATCGCCGAGCCGAGTCCCGTTCCGAGTCCGAGGAACAACATTTTGCCGCCCCCGTAGCTGCCGAGCGCCTGCATCGCCGCATCGTTGATGACTTTCGTCGGCAGTTTGAATGCCGCAGTGAAGTTGAAGCCCATCCAGCCTTTTCCCAGATTATGAGGTTCCGCCACAGGCCGGTCGTGCACAACCGGGCCCGGATAGCCAATCGAGACGAGGTCATATTCCCAGCCATCGGCGAGTTTCTTGACGCTCGACACCATCTGCCGGGCCGTCAGGGTCGGCCCGGAGTCAATTTCTCGCCTTACTTTTTCGCCGGAGGCAAGGATCTTGACGTGGGTGCCGCCCACGTCAACGACCAGTATATTCATTGCGAGGACCTTCGTCTCGATTGCAACCTAGCTTGCCTTCTTGAGCACCTCGGTTTTGGCAGAGATGACGCCCAGCAGCTCGTTCCAGGATTTGACAAACGACTTGGCACCTTCGTCCTGCAACGTTGCTGCTAGCGCTTCGACATCGACGCCGGCCTTTGCAAATTGCGCCAGCACCTCTTCGGAGTCGCCGCCATCGGCCGCCAACATCTCTCCGACGTCTCCGTGGTCGGCGAGGGCCTTCACCGTGCTTTCCGGCATGGTGTTGACCGTGAGCGGCGCGGCCAGCGCCTTGATGTACAGGACGTCGGATGCCGCGGGATCCTTGGTTCCGGTGCTCGCCCATAGCAGGCGCTGAGGCCGCCCACCCTCGTTGTAGATACGCCGCGAGCGTGAGGAGCCGAGCAATTCGCAGGCTGTCTTGTATGTTCGTTTCGCGATTGCGATACCCAGCTTGTTGTGTAAAGGCGCGGGAACCTTGTTGGCGACGGCGGCATCCCAGCGACTGACGAAGACCGACGCAACGGAGCCAACATTTGGATTCAGACCGGCTGCAATGCGCCGCTCGATGCCCCGCAGATATGCCTCGGCCGCGGCGCGGTAGTGCTCTCGGCTGAACAACAGGGTCACATTCACGGGCACGCCGGCGAAAATTGCCTCTTCGATGGCGGGCAGCCCTTCCCTGGTGCCGGGTATCTTGATGAAGAGGTTGGGGCGCTTCGCCTGTGCGTGCAACTCCCTGGCGGCTGCGATCGTGCTGGCCGTATCATGTACAAGGAGTGGCGAGACCTCGAGCGAGACCCATCCGTCTACACCATTGGTGCGGTCCCAAATCGGGCGGAACAGGTCGGCTGCCTGCGCTAGATCTTCGATCGCTAGTTCGAAGAATAGCGTCTCACCCGACTTTCCCTCGTTCAGCTTGCTGCGGATCGCAGAATCATAGTGTGAGCTGTTCTTGATCGCGTGATCGAAGATTGTCGGGTTCGATGTGAGCCCCGACAGCGACAAGTCGGCAATGTAGCGCTTTAAAGTGCCACTCGTCAGCAGCTCACGGGTGATGTTGTCGAGCCAAACGCTCTGTCCGAGCTCGTGGAGCTTTTGCGTTGCCTTCATCGCTTCACCTCCGCACAGCTTCGAGTCGAGGGACCGCCGCAAGCAGGCGACCCAGATCATAGTCGAGCAGGTCTCCGATCCGGTCCACCGTCACGTCCGGTGTGGCGAAGGAGGCGAGCGCCTTCGCGTCATGCGCATATTGTCCCTGTCGGGGAAAAACGGTGGTGACGCGACCGCCCCAGGCTTCCTTGACCGCGGCGAGGATTCGCGGCTTGTCGTCTACCAGGACGTAGTGCAATGCCGGATAACGGGACTCGACATCGTCGAGCGCGAGTTCCTTGTGGATGTAGATCAACACATGCGAGTTGACGGCCTCTGAAAGGCCGGAGCGCTCAACCTTGCGCGGTTGAAAAACAACGTCGCCATCAGTGAGAAGGACGGTGGGGCCCCACTGACGCAGTCGTTCGAGCACATCCAGCGATCCCGGGTACAGACGATTGGCGAACGGGTAATCGACCAGGAACGAAGACATTGACAACAGATGCATGTCCTGCGGGTGTTCGACACGGTACCGCTGCAGTGCACCAAGATAGTCTCGATATCCCAGTTCGACAAACAGGTCGTCGAGAATTGCCCAGTACCGGTCGCGACAGGCGGCACCATACTGGCGCTCGAGGTGGGCCTTGATGTCAGCCTGGATGTGGTCGTTGTCGAGAAGCGTATTGTCGACGTCGACCAGAAAGACGACCTGATTCATCGGTCTTACCCTTACGCAACTCTCTGCAATATGCTCAGCGTGCGCGCCTAACACGCGCGGGTCATATTCAAGATTATGTTACTCCGACGGGCGCTTCTAAATCTCAACGCGCAAAGGCTGGTGCGAATCGACCTTCGACGTGTCTGGTGTCATTCCACAGCCGGATCACTGGTTCTGACCGATCGTGTTCGTACCCAAGTATGCTCAGGCTTGCAGTGTCGAGCGTGAAGAATCGTCCGGCCTCCGCATCGAGACCTAACCAGCGTGCCGCCAAAACTCGCAGAAAATGTCCGCTCGAGAACAATAACACGTTCCCAGGGACGTTGCGAACGCGCTCCACGATGCGGTCGGCCCGGGCGCCGACTTGATTGGGTGTTTCTCCTCCCGGACAGCCGTCGCGAAACAATTGCCAGCCGGGACGCTCTTCGTGGATCTCCTTTGTGCGACGCCCCTCGTATTGGCCGTAATTCCATTCCACTAGATCGCGGTCGGGTTTCGCTTCGACGCCGAAGCCAGCCAACTCAGACGTCCGGACCGCTCGCTTCAGGGGGCTCGTGAACACTTTTGCGAAAGTGAAACCCTGCAACCGCGAGCCCAAACTCTGCGCATTGAGTTCGCCGCGCTCGGTGAGAGGCAAATCTGTGAGGCCGGTATGCTGGCCTGAGAGACTCCAGGCGGTCTCGCCATGCCTTGCAAGGCAAATGATCGGAAGGACGGCGCTCATGGTCTCGCCCCTTCAGCTTCGTCCTCCCGGCGCGTGCGGCGGAAAGAACACTTCGTACCAAGGCATCTCTATCGTCAACGCCGTATCAAGGCGCGTCCGCACCCACCAAGTGGTAGCGCGACTTCTTCGGAGAAGCAACGACCAGCCGTCCAGCGTTACGACAGTTCGCCACCAAAGGGATGTAGGTCTGAAGAGCTGACCTATTCGCTATTAGGCATTTGCGATTGCGACCTGAGTTCTTTGAGCCAGCGCGTGCGCGCACATAAGATCCCCACCGAGCCAGAGGGGAGACAAGGTATCGTTCGTTCTTGTCGGAAACCGAAATCCGGCTGGCAGATGAGACCGAAACGCGTAATGCTTCTGCCTTAACAATGCGTCCGCCTTATGGGAGAAGCTTGCAGCCTCATCTGGTCGTTGTTGTTGCCATTGTTGTGATCGCGGCACCAAGCGGCCGAATTCGGGAGCATCCTATGCCATTTAAGGTTCAGGTTGGTCCGCATCAAATCTCGATCCATCAGGGGCAAACAGTTCTGGTCAGCGAACCAGACGGACAAATCAACTGGCCAACCGAAAAGGGACTTTATTTCTTTGATACAAGGGTAGTCAGCAGCTGGGCCGTCTACGCAAATGGTGAACCTTGGGATCTTCTCAATGGAGGTTCCATCACGCACTATGCGTCCCGAATTTATCTTACGAACACCGGGATTCCGACCGCCGGCGGCTTGATCCCGCCGCGCACGCTCGGTTTTGTGATCAGCCGATATATCAATGGCGGGATGCACGAAGATCTCGACATTACAAATCACGGCACGAAGCAGGTACGCTTCCAGCTCGAGATCGCGATACGGTCGGATTTCGCCGACATTTTCGAGGTGAAGTCGGGCGATATTGTGCGCCGCGGGCGGATCACCACGACATGGTCGTCGGCGAAGCAGGAACTTCGCACATGCTATCGCAACAGCGATTTCGTCCGCGCGGTAACCGTTGCTCCTGTACATCGCCAGAGCGAAATCGAGTACGCTAATGGCCGGCTGAGCTTCGAAATCAGCCTCGAGGCGGGCGAAGCCTGGCATTGCTGCTTGCTCTATGCGTTGGAGGATGGCGACCGACACTTCGCTGCACCGGACGCATGTGTGCACAACCATGAACGAACCCGCCACGCCGAGGCGCTCTCGGACTGGCTGCAATCGGTACTGAAGATCCGCTGCAGTAACGAGGAGTTCTACCGCCTTTATCGCCAGGCGCTGGAGGACATGGCGGCGCTTCGGCTCCCGATCGCCGGCACCGATCACATGGTGTTCCTGCCTGCCGCCGGCTTGCCGTGGTTTGTGGCTCCGTTTGGCCGGGACAGCTTGATCGTGTCGCTACAGAACATGCTGATCTATCCAGATTTCGCCCGTGGAACGCTCGACATCCTGGGCGCGCTCCAGGCGAAGGAACGGGACGATTACCGCGACGCTGAGCCGGGAAAGATCCTGCATGAAATCCGCTACGGAGAACTCGCTCATTTCAAGCTGATCCCGCACACGCCATATTACGGCACGGCCGATGCGACGCCGCTCTATCTCATCACGCTACATGCGGCCTGGCGGGCAACGGGCGACAAGGCGCTGTTGGATCAGCATCTTGAGACCGCGGAGGGATGCCTGTCCTGGATAGACAAGCACGGTGATAGCGACGGCGATGGATTCCAGGAATATCAGACCCGCTCTCCGGTCGGCTACGAGAATATGGGCTGGAAGGATTCCGGAGACAGTGTGGTTTATCCTGACGGATCGCTTGTCAAGGGACCGAAGGCGCTCTGCGAGTTGCAGGGCTATGTCTATGACGCCTGGCTGCGCATGGCGGAAGTGTTCGATGAACTCGGCAAGACACGCCGTGCCGCGGATCTGCGCAGCAAAGCCGCAGTGCTTTTCAAACGGTTCAACGAGACCTTCTGGGATGAGGAGTTGGGTTTCTACGCCCTGGCGCTGGATGGTGAAAAGAAAAAGGTCCTTACGGTTGCCTCCAATGCCGGCCATTGCTTGTGGTCAGGCATCGTTCCACAGGAACGCGCCGGAAAGGTCGTGCAACGTCTCATGGCATCGGACATGTGGAGCGGTTGGGGCATCCGCACGCTGTCCGCTTCGAACCCAGCGTTCAACCCATACAATTACCAAACCGGGTCGGTCTGGCCCCACGACAATGCCGTTATCGCTCTCGGCTTTAAACGATATGGATTTCACGCAGAGGCAGCAAGGATCGCACGCGATATCAGCGATGCTGGAAGTCACTTCCTGTCCAATCAGTTGCCGGAGCTCTATACGACGATCGAGCGTGATCGAAGGAGCTTTCCCGTTCAATATCTTGGCGCCAACATCCCACAGGCCTGGGCAGCGGGGTCGGTCTTCGCGTTTCTGCAGGCGATACTTGGGTTCGCGCCGGACGCTCCGAAGGGAAAGCTGTACGTTGATCCATCTCTGCCGCAATGGTTGCCCGATCTGACTGTACTCGATCTGCGTCTCGGTACAGGGCTATTCGACATCCGTTTCTGGCGCGATGGCGATGAGACGCGCTTTGAGGTCCTGCGAGGCGCTCCAGGAGCCGTCCAAAGGAGGCCCTTCGGTGCACGGCTGGAATTTCCACGTTCAGCGTAGAACGCTGTGCGATGCGCATCGAATCAACGCAAGGCACGGCCGGCGGAACGCCTCCGAGTATTTTGGCGTTGCCGCGTCAAGCGAGCGGAGGAGACGAGATCATGGGCTACAAGCCGATCGAGTCCTACGGCGTCATCGGCGACCTGCACACCGTTGCCCTGGTCGGCATCGACGGCTCCATCGACTGGTGCTGCCTGCCGCACTTCGACTCGCCGAGCGTCTTCGCGGCGATCCTCGACGACCAGAAAGGGGGCTCATTCCGCATCGCCAGTCTCTACGAGGCGCAGCACAAACAGATGTACATGCCTGACAGCAACGTCCTGGTGACGCGCTTTCTTAGCGACCAGGGCGTCGGTGAGGTCGTGGACTTCATGCCGGTCCAAGGCTCGCGCGAGACCAGAAAGATCCACCAGATCGTCCGGGTCGTGCGGGCGGTGCGCGGGTCGGTCCGCTTCCGGCTCGACTGCCGGCCGGCTTTCGACTTTGCCCGCCGGCCCCACCAGGTCGTCCTGGAAGGCCGGGGAGCGATCTTCGAGGCGCAAGGCATGAAAGTCTCGCTGGTCAGCCGCTTCCCGCTTGGTCGGCAGGGCGATGGCGTCGCTGCCGAGTTCGTCCTCAACCCCGGCGAGACGACCACGTTCATCCTCCGCCAGGTGGAGGAGAACGGCCACGACAGCGTTCATGACGGCGTCCTGCTCGAGGCGCGGCTGGTCGGCACGGAAGCGCTGACGCAGACCTTGGCCTTTTGGCGGCAGTGGCTGAGGAAGTGCAACTATTCAGGTCGCTGGCGCGAGATGGTCAACCGCTCGGCGCTGGTGTTGAAGCTGTTGACGTTCGCGCCGACCGGCGCGATCGTGGCGGCGCCGACCTGCGGGCTGCCGGAAGAGATCGGTGGGGTGCGCAACTGGGACTATCGCTATACGTGGGTGCGCGACGCCGCTTTCACAAACTACGCTTTCCTGCGCCTGGGGCTGACGTCGGAGGCAGAGCAGTTCATGGCCTGGTTGGAGCAGCGGGCCGTCGAGGGCGCCCGGGGCGAGCCGTTGCAGACGATGTATCGCATCGACGGCGGACACGAGCTGCCCGAGGAGGTCCTCGACCACCTCGACGGCTACCGCGGCTCACGCCCGGTGCGAGTCGGCAATGCCGCTGTCGGCCAGCTACAGCTCGACATCTATGGCGAGCTGATGGACGCCGTCTACCTGTACGACAAGTATGGGACGCCGATCGCCTATGACTCCTGGTGCCACCTGCGCAAGATGCTGGACTGGGTGGCGAACAACTGGGAGCGAGCCGACGATGGCATCTGGGAGGTGCGTGGTGGGCGGCAGCAGTTCGTGTACTCCAAGGTGCAGTGCTGGGTCGCGCTGGACCGAGCGATCCGCCTTGCGCAGAAGCGGAGCCTGCCGCTGGACCGCACCCACCTGGCTGTGGAACGCGACCGCATCTACGAGGCCATCATGACGCGCGGCTGGGACACCGAGCGGCAGACCTTCGTGCAGCACTTCGGCACCAACGCGGTGGATGCATCCAACCTGATCATGCCGCTCGTCTTCTTCCTGTCGCCGACCGACCCCCGCATGCGTGGGACGCTGGATCGGACCATGGCGGAGCTGGTCTCCGACAGCCTGGTACACCGCTACGAGATCGGCAGAGGAGCCGGCGACGGTCTGACCGGGAGCGAGGGGACGTTCAATATGTGTACGTTCTGGCTGGTGGAAGCGCTGGCCCGGGCGGGCCGCGCCGAGGAGGCCCGCTTCATCTTCGAGAAGATGCTGACCTACGCCAATCACCTCGGTCTGTACGCGGAGGAGACGGGTCCGTGTGGCGAAGCACTGGGCAACTTCCCGCAGGCATTCACTCACATCGGGCTGATAAGCGCCGCATTCAACCTGGACCGCCGGCTCGGCGTGGGTCCTTGAGTAGGGACGGGCCATGAGCGCGCAGGTCGCTTACATAGGGACTTCCGTCCCAGAGTGGGTGAGGGAGCTTTCGAGCAGCGATCCGCTCCGGCGCCGCCTCGGCGCATATGCCCTGGGCGAGATCGGCCCCGCGGCAACCGAGGCTGTATCCGACCTCGCTGCGGCCCTCCAGGACCCGGTTGGGTTCGTGCGCGTCTGGGCGGCGGCGGCACTCGCCCGGGTGGAGCCGCCGGGGGGAGCGCCGGTCACCGTCCTCATCGCGGAGTTGGGCAATGAGCTTGCCTTCGTCCGCAGCCTCGCGGCCTGGCACCTCGGACGCCTCGGTCCGGCCTTCCCGGGGATCGAACAAGCCATTCTGCCGCTCCGACAGCTAGCGGATGATCAGGATCCGAGCGTGCGGGTGGAGGCAGCGCTAGCGCTGGGGATGCTTGAGGGGAAGGGCGCCCCGCCGCCGGAGCTGAAATCCCTGTGCACTTGAGCCTCGGGCGGCATCGCCTCGCGCGGATTTTGTTCGCGCGCCTCCAGCGATTCTTTTGAGGAATGCTTGGATTTTACTTGAGGTAGACGCTCACGCTGCGGGTTGCCGGTTCGAGAGCGTTGATATTGTCCTTCACTCCTGCGGCCGCGACCCGGACCCCGATGGGAGGAGGTCCGCTGTTGGGAGGAGCTCCGCTATCCAGCGGTGGCAGGCTGATGGCCGCGCGCAGTCCCTTCTGCTGATTGATCAATGTGATATCGCCGCCATGGTGGCGGACGATGGTCCGCGCAATGGAAAGACCAAGACCGACGCCTCCAGTTTCGCGATTCCGCGAATTCTCCATCCGAAAGAAAGGCGTAAAGACCTGCTCCTTGGCGTTGTCCGGAATACCGGGGCCATCATCGGAGACGATGATTTCGATGCTATCCGCTCGCCTCTCCACGCTGACCCGCGCCCGCTCGCCATAACGGATGGCATTTTCGACGAGGTTGCGGCACGCGCGGCGCAGCGCGTCTGGTCGGCAGCTATAGCTGATCTTCGTCCCCTCCGAGAACGAAACATCGTAGCCGAGTTCGGCGAGATCGTCGCAAAGACTTTCCACAAGGGCTGAGAGGTCCACCGTACGGGTGGCTTCTGCGGTCGCATCCTCGCGGACGAATGCGAGGGTTGCTTCCGTCATCGTCTGGATCTCTGTAATCGTGGAGAGCATTTTCTCCCGCACTTCCTGATCGGGCACGAACTCTGCACGCAGACGGAGTGAGGTCAGAGGTGTGCGCAGATCATGGCCGATGGCGGCCAGCATTCTGGTTCGATCGTCGACGAAACGATGCAGGCGCGCCTGCATGCGATTGAATGCCTCGGCGGTACGCCGGATATCGTCGGGGCCGGTCTCCGGCAGCGGTACGATCTCCTGGCCGCGGCCAAGGGCTTCAGCCGCTACCGCCAGGCGACGCAGCGGTTGCGCGATGCCGCGTGCGGCGAATACGGCAATGATCGACAACAACAACGCCGACAGGCCGAGCGTGACGGTGGATTGGGAGGTCCAGAACCCGTCTTGCGCGGGTTTGGCAAATGCAGTGTTCAGCCATGCGCCGTCCGCCAGCTGCACGGCCAAACCCATGCCGGTGGCGTTATCGAGATAGAGAAATTTCGCCGGCCGGGACAGCGGCCAAGCTTCCGGCTTTAGATCGATCCATTGCGAGGAGGTGGCGCTGCTACTGCTGGCCGAATTTCGGACGAAATCCGGTCTCACCTCGACGGGCGCGCTGTGGCCGGGGAAGGATACGCGTGGCAACGGTTGTGCCAAACGCTCCCACGCCTCCTCTCGCCAGGCGGGGGCATCCTTCAGGCCGTTGGTCGATATCCAATATCTCGCTGAACTGGTGTTGCTGGCGTTCAGGATATCCGACTGAAGCGCTGGAGGCGTCGCCTCCAAGACCCGGGCAAGCGAGGCGCACCGGCTGAATATCTCGCCCTTGGCGGCCTTCCGGATCGTCTGCCCGTGCTCATCCCAGGAAATGAAGAACACAACCGCTTGCGACAGCATCAGCGACAGCAGCGTGAAGCAGATGAAGCGGGCCGCCAGGCTGCGCTTCCATAACCCCATCATGGCTGCTCGACCTGCGCAACGAGGCTGTATCCACCGCCCCAGTGGGTCTTGATCAACGCTGGTACCTTCGGGTCGGCCTCGATCTTCTTCCGCAAACGACTGACCTGATTGTCGATGCTCCGATCGAACGGATCGGCATCTCGGCCGACCGTCAGGTCGAGGAGCTGATTGCGGCTGAGCACCAGGCCGGGATGATCGAGAAAGGCGCACAGCAGCCGAAACTCTGCCGTGCTGAGCGGGACAGCAATGCCATCGTGACCCACCAGCTCGCGCCGGCTGACGTCAAAAGTCCATCGATCGAAACGTACGATCTTGGTCGCGAGCCGGCCTTTCTGCGGCGGCAGGCTTTGGACACGGCGAAGCACTGCTTTGATACGGGCGAGGAGTTCGCGGGGATTGAACGGCTTGCAAACATAGTCATCGGCGCCCATTTCGAGCCCGACGATCCGATCGGTCTGCTCCACCATGGCAGTCAACAGGATAACGGGGAGGTCCGTGGTACTGCGGAGATGGCGGCAGAGAGACAATCCGTCCTCGCCCGGCATCATGACGTCGAGAACCACCAGGTCAAAAGCACTTCGTTCGAGCAGACGGCGAAGTGCGGCGGCGCTCTCCGCAAGGCTGATGCGGTAGCCATGTTGCATCAAATATTTGCCGACGAGATCGCGGATGTCGCGATGATCATCCACGACGGCGATGTGCGGTGCCGAGTCCATCCAGTTGCTCCGTTCCACATCATACCGAAGTCCAGCGCCCAACCCACCGGAAAAGTGTAACAGAATGTATCGGTCGCGTAGGGTTGAGTACAAGCAGTCGCAGTATCCGGTCCCGGTGAGCCACTTTGTCGCAAAGCCGTATGGCATAGGACTTTGATGCAGCTCCGCGAAACCGTATTGAAAGCAAGGTGATTGAAGAGGAGTGGACAGAAGCACGGCTCCAACTTGTCGCGAACTATGCAGTGCGGCGTTCCTGAGACAGATCGCGACAATTGCCGGTAATGGTCGGCAAAGTTCTGCGACATCCAGATCCCATCGTGCGCACGTTCGACAAGTCAGGAGCGCTGCATGTGCGTTGCGATCGATGCTGTTTTTGGCAGGATAGTTCCCGAAAGTCCGAGGGGCTCGTCAGCCGAGAGCGATGAAGACTACCCCACACGGAAGGGACCGATTTCTGGCAGATCCGCATTTCGGATAAGTTGGTTGCTCGTCTTCGTGTTGCGGAATGCGTCTACCTCGACGACGCCACTTGATCTGACGTATGGCGCAAATAGCACAGTCATTTCACGCCTCGTGACGGAGGACGACCGTTTGACGTCCGAGCGAGATCTCAAATTCGTATGCGGAAGTGTCCGAATTCACTTTGGCCGCTTCGATGAGATCAAGCGAATTGAGTTGATCAAGGAAAGGTACCTGCCATGGCTTTGACCCCGATGATCGGAGAGGGGGAACTCCGCGTCACAGATGAGACCGGATCGGGGCCACCGGATACATGCTCATGGCTTGATGGTGCAATCGTGTTCGACCATCGCCGCTGGTCCTGCCGGGAAGCCGAGCTGACTTGGACAGCGCCCTCGCATCTGATCGTGCTGACCCATACAGGCAAGACCGCGCGAACGCGGATTTCGTGCTCCGGCGAACTCGTCTATGATGGCCGGGACAGGCCGGGCGCGCTCTCCTTCATCCCCGCAGGTGTCGAGCGCTCCGGCAGTTATTGCGAGCCGGATCTCGTCTACTCCGCCCTTTGGCTCGATCACGGTCGGTTCGGATGCGAGCGTTCGGCGGAGACGTTACCAATATTGGTCAATCGCGCCGATGCGGTTATCGCCGCGCTGCTGACGGCGCTGCATAACGACGTTGCATTCGGCAGCAAGCCGGACACTGCCTATGTCGAGCATCTCGCCGCCATTGCGATGCATCGGGTCATGGCGCTCGACGGTGGCAAAACCCGTCCAAGCGCACATGGCGCGCTCGGCAAGGCGACGCTCCGCAGGATTGAGGAGTATGTCGAGGAGCACCTCGGCCGGGAGATCAGGCTGAGCGATCTCGCGGCGATCGCAGACATGGAGATCGATTCCTTCGCGCGCCGCTTCAGGACGGCGACCGGAATGGCTCCCTATGCCTTTGTGATCGAACGGCGGATTCGCCGCGCCGAGCAGCTTCTTGCGAATCCCGACCACGAACTTGCGCTGATCGCGGCCAGACTGGGTTTCTCCAGCCAGAGCCATTTCACCACGGCATTCAAACGCGAGCGAGGCATGACGCCCCGAGCCTACCGACAACAGCTTTTTTCCTGAATCCTGTAAGAGCGCCGGAATCGTGAAAGAACGCCCGAAGCGGCGCACCTATCTTGCGCCGAGCAAGCACCGGATGCGCAAGGGAGCGAGCTCGACATGGCCGACTGCAAGGACCGACGCCCGACCGATGACGGGCCGACACGAAGGACCGTGATACAGGGGGCCGCGGCAGCGACGGCGCTGCTCACTGTCGGGATCGCCGACGCTGTGCCGACGGTTGCTCAGTCTAGCAGTCTTCTCGAGCCCGCAAGCGGAACGACGAAGCTCCCCGTAAGTTTGATCATCAACGCCAGCCAGACTTCGCTCGAACTCGATCCGCGCACCACGCTGCTCGATGCGCTGCGCCACCAGCTTGGTCTGACCGGGTCCAAAAAGGGCTGCGACCACGGTCAGTGCGGCGCCTGTACGGTCCTGATCAACGGCAGGCGGATGAACTCGTGCTTGACGCTTGCGATCATGCACCAAGGCGACGAGATCACGACAGTCGAAGGGTTGGCGCAGGGCGAGGCGCTGCATCCGATGCAGGCCGCGTTCATCGCGCGCGACGGCTTCCAGTGCGGTTATTGCACGCCGGGCCAGATCTGCTCGGCCGTCGGCATGCTGAACGAAGCCAAGGACGGCTGGCCGAGCCATGTCACGGGCGATCTTGTTGCGCAGACCACGCTGAGCGATGCGGAAATTCGCGAGCGCATGAGCGGCAATCTCTGCCGTTGCGCCGCCTATCCCAACATTGTCGCGGCCATTCGCGATGTCGCCGGGAGGACCTGAACGATGAAGCCGTTCACCTATGAACGTGCAGCCGGCCTGCGCGAGGCGGCCGCCGCGGTGGCCGCGCGTCCCGGTACAAAATTCATCGCCGGCGGCACCAATCTCATCGACCTGATGAAGCTGGAGATCGAGCAGCCGATACATCTCGTCGATATTAACCGCCTGCCACTGCGCTTGATCGAGGAGACGCCGGAAGGCGGCCTGCGTATCGGGGCACAGGTTCCCAATAGCGATCTCGCGGCCGACATGCGGGTGAGAAGGCGCTATCCGCTGCTTTCGCAGGCGCTCCTCTCGGGTGCCTCCGCCCAGCTCCGCAACAAGGCCAGTACTGCCGGCAATCTGCTGCAACGTACGCGTTGCCCGTATTTCTATGAACGCGGCATGCCGTGCAACAAGCGCGACCCCGGCTCGGGCTGCAGCGCGCGCGGCGGCTTCAACCGGCTTCACGCGATCCTCGGCGCCAGCGAGGCCTGCATCGCGGTCCACCCATCGGACATGGCGGTGGCCATGACCGCGCTCGATGCGCGCGTCGAGACGATACAATCCGACGGCCGAACACGCGCCTTTCCGCTTGGCGAACTGCACCGCCTGCCGGGAACGACGCCGCACATCGAGACCACGCTCGCCGCCGGCGAGATGATTACCGCTGTGATCTTGCCGCCACCGCCGCCGGGTCGGCAGCTCTACCGCAAGGTCCGCGACCGCGCGTCCTATGCTTTCGCCCTGGTCTCGGTCGCGGCAATTGTCGACGTCGCCGCCGGACGCATCCGCAGCGCGCGCATCGCAATGGGCGGCGTTGCACCCAAGCCTTGGCACTCTGCCGAAGGCGAACGTGCGCTTGCCGGGCGGGCCGCGGGCGACGAGATCTGCGCTGCGGCCGCCGATGCGGCTCTTTCCGGCGCGCGCGCCGAAGGCCACGCCGCCTTCAAGATCGAGCTGGCGCGGCGCACGTTGCGCCGGACGCTCGCTGAAGCCGCCCAAGACGTTTGAGGCATAAGACGATGGCTAAAGATTACATCGTTCAGACGACATCGCGCCCCGGCGCTGCCACGGCAATCGGCCAGCCCGTGGACCGTATCGACGGAGCGCTGAAGGTCACGGGGAGGGCACGCTACGCCTACGAGCACAGGCTCGATCGCGCGGCGGCCTTTGGCTACATCCTCGGTGCGAGCATCGCCAAGGGACGTATCCTCGAAATCGATACCGGCGACGCCGAGCGCGCACCTGGCGTCATCCTGGTGATGACGCACAGGAACGCACCGAGCCAAGCGGCCTTCGGTCCGGCTGTCACGCCAACTGTGCCGGAGGTGTTCACGCGGGCCCGCCCGGTGCTGGCGAGCGAGCGCATCCGCTATCATGATGAGCCGGTCGCGCTGGTCGTCGCCGAGACCTTCGAGGAGGCGCGAGGGGCAGCGAGGCTGATCAGGCTGCGCTATGCGAGCGAACCGGGCGCGTTCGACGCCGCAGCGCCGAATGCCGAAATCTACCGGCCCGAACGTACCAATGCCGGCTTTCCCACGGACTCGATACTTGGCGACTTTGACCGCGCTTTCGCCGAGGCGCCGGTCAAGCTCGACGCCGTTTATGCGACGCCGTTCGAAAGCCATAATCCGATGGAGCCGCATGCGGCCATCGCCGAATGGGATGGGGACCGACTGACCGTCCATACTTCGGCGCAGACGCTGGCGAATATCCAGGCCGGCTTGGCCAATACGCTGCGCATCTCGCCGCAGAATGTCAGGGTCATCAGCCCCTTCATCGGCGGCGGCTTCGGTTCCAAGTTGATCGTTCATCCAGAGACGGTCTGCGCCGCACTGGCCGCGCGCGTTCTTGGCCGGCCGGTTAGGGTCGCTCTGACGCGACAGCAAATGTTCGCCAATGCCGGCCATCGCCCGGCAATGAAACAGCGGATCAGGCTCGGCGCGGACCGCGATGGCCGCCTGACCGCGATCGAGCATGAGGTCACCTCCTCGACATCCCGTTTCGAGGAGTTCACCGAGCAGAGCGCGGTGCCGACGCGGGCGCTCTACGCAGCGGCGAACCGCCGTACGATGCATCGCCTTGTACGCCTCGACACAAATCGTGGTGAATGGATGCGGGCACCTGGCGAAGCATCCGGCCTGCTCGCGCTTGAATGCGCAATGGACGAACTTGCCGAACAGCTCGGCCTCGATCCGATCGAATTACGCATCCGCAACGAGCCGGAGCGCGATCCGGAGCGCAACGTGGCCTTCTCCAGCCGAAACCTGATCGCGTGCATGCGCGATGGGGCCGAGCGCTTCGGCTGGCGTGATCGCCCGGTGAAGCCCGGCAGCCGTCGGGAAGGCCGCAAGCTGATCGGCTATGGCATGGCAGCCGCGATCCGCGCCAATTATCTCGGACCGGGCTCAGCACGCGTCGCCATCGATGCGCGGGGGCAGGTCACGGTGCAGGCTGACATGACTGATATCGGTACCGGCACATATACGATCCTGGCGCAAGTCGCGGCCGAGCGGCTGGGCGTACCGCTCTCGGCCGTCAAGGTCGAACTCGGCGACAGCAGCCTGCCGCGCACCGCCGGTTCGGGCGGCTCGTGGGGCGCATCGAGTTCGAGCACGGCGGTTCACAATGCCTGTCTGATATTGCGGGAGCAGATCGCGTCCGCAGCCGCATCACACGAGCGTTCACCCTTGCGTGGCGCGAACATTTCGGAAGCTCGTTTCGAGGGCGGCAAACTCCACCTCGGCTCACGCTCGGAAAGCCTCGGCAGTCTTCTGGAGCGGATCGCACCGGACGGATTAATGGCCGAGGGTTCTGCGGCCCGCGGCGAAACCTATCGCACCTATTCCCAGCATGCGTTCGGCGCGCATTTTGCCGAGGTCGCGGTCGATATCGACACCGGCGAACCACGGCTGCGGCGCATGCTTGGCGTCTTCGCCGCCGGGCGCATCCTCAATCCGAAGACGGCGCGTTCGCAAATGATCGGCGGCATGATCTGGGGCGTTGGGGCAGCGCTGATGGAAGAGACCGTGCTCGATCCTCGCCATGGTCATTTCGTCAACCGCGATCTCGCCGAGTACCATGTGCCCGTGCATGCCGATGTTCCAGGCGTCGAAGCCGTCTTCCTTCCCGAGGAGGACGACAAGGGCAATCCGCTTGGCGCCAAGGGCATCGGCGAGCTCGGCAACTGCGGGTCAGGAGCTGCAGTCGCAAACGCGATCTATAACGCTACCGGTGTGCGTGTCCGCGACTTTCCGATTACGCTCGACAAGATCTTTCCCGAACTACCCGTCGGCTGAACTCCGCTTGAACTATATATTCGTCGGAACAGGCATTGATTTTGCCGGCAAATCATATCGTGGCGGAGCGATTCTGGGCAACCGCGCCATACCGACGTGCCCCTATTGTACCCGAGCTCTCTTGGGGTACATCGTTAGGGAACTAGTCCGCTAAGTCGTTGACTTTTAAAAGGCTAATGGTGGACGCACAAGGGATCGAACCTTGGACCTCTCCCGTGTGAAGGCTGCGGGCGCCCTATGTAAAGTATTGATCTATCTGATATTTGTTGCCTCTAAAAGATGGGGTGCACGGATTTTGCACGCCGCGCGGCTTTCGTTCGCAAGGGTTAGTCCTTCTTAGGAACAAGGGACCAGTGCCCTCGCCCTTTTTCGTCGGAATTGACGATCAGTCCCTTTGCTTTCAGCCGATGAAGGTGGGTGCGGAATGTCACCGGCTTGAGATTGTATTTTACAGTCCGGGCCTGCGCGAGAAGGTCTGCCGAGGAGACGGGTCCGCCTCGATGTCGCAACGCTTGGAGGATTTCTTGTTCAACTACGATTTTGCTGTAGCTGTTTTTTCGCGTTGCACTAATACCCGAGAAAATTTCGCTTTTTGTCCGCTCTAAAATCCTCATGAGCGCGTGTTTCTCAGCTTCCAGTTCTGATATCCTTACCTCGATACCGCGAATTTCGGACTGCAACTTGGCCACCAAATCGGACCTTGCTGTCATGTTTCAAAACTTTTTATTGCAACAACGGGGTGACGCTAAATAGCGGGGTTTCCGCCCCTTGACAAGTTCCAAAAAACAAGTTAGCAACCGCAAGTGCGGGTTGCTAAAATTTAACACAAGGAACTGGTCTGTCGCTTGTTGCAAATTAGGGAGTGAGAGGCAATATGCGCCTCAACAACGCCTCCCACGCCTCTCGAAGAAGCGCCTCAGGGGGGTTTTTTTTGCCCAAATTTGCAATTCTATCTTGAAGCCAGCATTCGACAAGCCGCCCCTATCAATTCCAGCACAGCGAGAGCTTTTAAGCGGGCGAGGCTTATTGGTTGAAGATGAAGCTCATGTCGAGCACTACCTCAATTTCATCGGCTACTTTCGGCTGAGTGGCTATCTTCGCTTTTTCGTAGATCCTACTGATCCGGCTAACGAGAAATTCGTAGACGGCACGAAATTTCAGAATGCCTTAGACCTGTATGTGTTCGATCGGAAACTGCGAGTTCTGTTACTTGATGCGCTTGAGCGAATAGAGATTTCCATCAAATCAACAATGAACAATGTGGGCGCAACTACCGAAGGCGCTATGTGGCTCAGCGACGCAAAGAACTTCGATCGCGGGCGGCACACTGAAATTGAGACGCTTATCCTAGACTGCTTGGGCAACGACCCCGCCAAGAACCAGCATGTTTTCATCGCAAGCTTTTGTGCGAAATACTCAGACCCGCACCCGCCTTGTTGGATGCTGATGGAGGCACTTTCGTTTGGCGCAGTCTCGAAAATCTACAAGCTGATGAAGGGGCATCTTCGTCAAAAGGTATCTCAAGCGTTCAACCTACAGCACGACGTGCTCGAAAATTGGCTTCATGTTCTCTCGACTGCCCGCAACGTCTGTGCCCATCATGGTCGAGTTTGGAATCGATCGTTTACAATTTGGCCTAAGATACCCAAGAACTACAGAGGTGTTTGGCCCGCCGCTTCTCAGGACAAACTGTACGTATTGTGCGCAATAATCCATCACATGATGGAACGCATTGCTGACGGATCACGATGGTCAGAGCGCTTGATGCAAACAATTGGAGATGCGCCAGTTGATATTGGTCTGATGGGTTTCCCTAAAGATTGGACCGAACAGACTTTTTGGCAACGCGCTTGAGTCCTGGCTTTCGGATATCTCGGGTTCATGCCGCCGTCCGGCGCTTCAGCCATGCCTGCAAGGCTTGCTGCCCCGCTTCGCGCTCGGCCTTCTTCAGGGTCTTGGCCCGGCGGGGGGTCAGCGCGACCGGCGACTTCATCCAATCGGCGTCGAGCCAATCGGGGGAGGTCGGAAGGGTGTTGATCGCCTCGATCAGCTTGGGTTGCGGCACGCTGGTATAGAGGCGGCTCATGTCGTCCGCCGCGTGGCCCATGATCTGATCTTTAATGTGCGGATGGACCCCGTTCACGACTAGCTGGGTCGAGACCGAGTGCCGGGCGGTGTATGGGGCCACGTCGAAGATATGGGTCCGCAGCCGGGCGGCGGCGATGGCCTTCTTCATCTGACCGCCGTTGTCGTCATAGACCGTGAAGGGAGCGCCGTCCCATGTGCGGACCAACTTACCCGGCCGGTTCTCGACCAAGTCGCTCAGCAACGGAACTAGGGCCTCATGGATCGGGACGCCGCGCGGCTCGCCGATCTTGGACTTGGGGATCGTGATCCACCGGCCGGGCACGTTGACCTGGGCGGTCTCCATCACGAAAAGCTCGATGGGACGCAATCCGGTGTAAAACAGGATTGTCATGATGATCTGGTTGGCGACGCCCAAGCCCTGCACGAAGCGCCAGCCGGTGCCGTAATCGACCGGATAGGAGCCGACGCGCTTCGCCTTGATCGAGAGGACATTAGTCCCCTTCGGCTTCTTCGCGCGCACCCATAGCTTCGGTGTGGCCCACTCTGCCCGGCAGGCGTTACGCCAGATCGCAATAAACGGTGTCCATAGCTGGCGGTTGATCGTGTCGTATTGACAATTGGGATAAAGCGTCTTCGCGATCCCGTTCATCTTGTCTTGAGTGATGTCCTTCAGAAGGACGCCTTCAAGCTCCTTCATCAGGCCGGACCATTGGCTGGTCTCTTCGTCGAACGTACCAAGGAAGC
Organism: Bradyrhizobium elkanii WSM2783; assembly: GCF_000472865.1. GTDB lineage: Bacteria > Pseudomonadota > Alphaproteobacteria > Rhizobiales > Xanthobacteraceae > Bradyrhizobium > Bradyrhizobium elkanii_A. The sequence continues at coordinate 34,091 of NZ_AXAP01000029.1, forward strand.
GCGGCGAGCCGCCGTTGGCAAGGTACGACTCGACGGCCTCATGGAATGTCACCACGGCCTGCTTGCCGTGAACGACCTCCGCGAGAAGGCGGCCCTCTCGTTTTATGCGGAGCGCTTCGGCCGTTTTTTTGTCAGTAGTTTTTGTAGACTCGTAGACCTCTTGCCCTTTGTCGTCCGTGCCCCGGATGATCCAGTTCGATTTGCCGGGGGTTCGTTGCCAGAGATAGAGACGCATGACTTCATTCCACGCCAGATAGTCAGGATGTCCGCTTCCTCGAAGCGGTAGTCGCGCCCGACGCGAGCAGCGCCGGGCAGATGCTTCGCCACCAAGGCATAGAGCGTCTTGCGCGACACACGCAGACGCACCATCACTTCGGCGGCGGTCGAGATGGTGCCGAGCGGCACGTTGTCGTTCGCCGCCTTCATGCTCGCTTCACCTTGAGCACGACGACGACGTTGCGCATGCGCTTGGCTTGCTTCGCAGCAATCCGCTCGCGGCGCTCTTCCTTAAACTCGGGATCGACGGCGCGCCGACGAAGTTCGTCTCTCAATGCGGCCTTGTGTTTCGCGTCGCTCGGTTGCGATAGTGCGGTGCTCATTGTCTCTCGCGGGATCATTGGGATTGCCACGGACCGACGACGGATAACCCGGTTTTAAGCCGGTTTACGGCCGGATGCAAGGGCCGATGCGGCAATGATTGGTGATGTCAGGCGTAGGCGTGCTCGACCGTGACGTTGCTGTTGACGCCGCGCACGGCAGCGATCACGGCATCCATGCGCATATTGATCTCGAAGCCGCGGAAGCGAGCGTCGAGCAGAGCGAGCGCAACGGACTCAACGTCCGGCTTTGCGCCGCGCGCTCTGGCGGCTTCGATCATTCGCTGCGTGGTGATGTCGTTGATGTCAGTGAGCGACATGGGTCTGGCAATCCTGCAAGAGCGAGTGTTGATCGGGGTGGATGGTCGGTCGTTCTTTTCGCTTGCTCTTGAAGCGCACCGGCCGGATCGCGGTCGGATCGCGCAGGAAGGGGAAGCGTTCGTGGATGCCGGTGACGATCTCGATCAGCGCCGTGATCGTCTGCGGCATGGTCAGCCCGAGCTTGTCGGCGATGGGCTGAAGCTCTTCGCGGATTTCGTCTGGCAAAACCTTCGCACGCGGCACCGCGACGAAGTCCCATCCGAGAAAGCCGAGCACCGCTTCGAGCGACTCAAGACCCGGCTTGTTCTTGCGACGCCACGCCTTGATCGACGCGCGGCGAACGCCAGAGCCTTCTTCGGTCTCGTCATAGGTGATGCGTAGACGCGCCATCTCTGCGAAGACCAACTTCACATGAGGGCCGACGCGCTCAGGCATCGTGACCGTGCGCCGGGACGCGCGGTCGCGGGTGCGACTATTCATGCTTCGGCCCCGATGCGAGATCGGTGGCGATATTCATCATGGCGATGACGCCGGTCAGATGTTCATCGTCAGCCTGGAACAGGATACGGCGGTTGCGATGATCGGGATGGAGCGCGATGCTGCTCGCACGGAACGAGTTCAGCATCGTCTTCATGAACTGTCCGTTGATTCCAAAGGCGTCGATCTCGCCGTTGATCGTGGCCTCGACCACGTCCACGCTGCCGCCGGTCTGGCTGCCGACCGCGATCACAAAGCCGTCTTCCGAACCGGCGCACTGCAAGCGATGGCCCAATTCCTTCGATGCGAAGGTTTCGAGCAGCGCGACGGTGTTCGCACACGACTCGCGGCTGACGACGATGTTCTCCGACACCGGGTTCGAGACGAGCGGCAGGTAGTTCGGATACGTGCCGACCAGCAACGAAGAGCAGAAACGAGTCGCGTCGGTGTAGAAGAAGATCGAGCTTGAGTTGACGACGACATTCACTACGTCGGCGCTGCGGAAGAGACGCAGCACGGAGTTGACCGTCTCAGACGAGAGGATCACGCCGGGGCGGTTGTCGTTCAGCGGCATGTCGTCGGCACCATCGGGCGCAGGAACCGTCGCCTTGAACAGGATCGTGCCGGTGGTGCCAACGGCGGCCAGGCGCTTGCCGTTCTCGGCGACATGCAGGAAGACGCCTGCCATCGGCGAGTTCGGAATGCTGGCAAGCGCCTGGGCGGTGTGGCCGAACAGCCGGACGAGATCAGCGCCTTCGATGGCGAACTGCGCGCCGTCCATCGTGTATTCGCGAGCAGGCCAGTCTTCTGCGGCGAGCGTCGGGAAGGTGGTGCGCGATCGCCCCGCCTTGACGATCAACTCATACTTCGTCGGGTCCACGCTCACAGAGACATCGACGCCCTTCCGCAGACGGTCCACGACGGCCTTGAGCTTCATTGCATCGACGGTGGTCGCGCCGCTGGCCTCCACTTCACACGGGCCGGTCGCTTCGACCATCATCTCGAAGTCGGTGGTGGCAATGGAGATCGCGCCGTCCTGCACGATGATCCGCGCGTTATTCGCGATCACGGCAGGCGAGTTCTTCGGTGCGCTGGAAACGCCACGCGCTACAATGTCAGCGAGAGTGTCGCGATTGATCTTGAATTTCACAGAAGGCTCCCTTGCTTGGCCGTATGGAAATGATGGGGGTTGCCGACGTGCGCCTTGCAGTCGTCAACGGTCGGATATTTCGGGTTGGTGAAGAGATGCAGCCGGTGCATCGCGTCGTCGTACTGAGCGGCGCGGATCACCGCGTCGATCTCGTCACGGATCGCGACATCTTCGAGCGTCGCGAGATGGCGGCGAGCAATCATCGAGTCGCCTTCGCTCAGGGCGGTGTATGCGCGCAGAAGAGCGAGGTAGTCCGCATAGGACAAGCTCGGCTTCACGGAGCCGCCGCGCATCGGACACTCGGACACCGGCGGATTGGCAGCGCTGCAGTCGCCGCTACAATTGGGGCAGGGCTCACGCATGGGTCAGCACCCCAATTCGCGTCGCCGCGCCCATGAATTGAGCGAATGCAAAGTCGGGCGACCAGCACTCGATCCGAACATCGAGCGGCGTCATATCGTCGGAGTTTGAGGCCCACGGGGCTGGCGGCGGGGCCATGATTTGCGCGGCCTCCGCAAGACCAATGCGCACGTCGAGCGCCTTGATATGGGCGGGGATAGGCCAGTCGATGTCAAACCGCTCGGCGATGCAGAGCATCAGCCGGTGCTCAATCGCCTTGTAGTTAGCGAGGTCCGGCTTGATAGGGCGGATGACATCGCGAAGATAACCCTCGCTTCCGTCGTGCAGCAGCGTGGTCCGCTGATCGCGAAGCGAGGCACCGCACCTACGGGCCTCGCGCCACATCAGCACGCTATGTTCTGCGACCGAGTAGAACTTGAGAGTGTGACCGCCGTATCGGCAGTCCTTGGACAAGGCCGCAGCGATGTCGATAATGTCGAGGTCTTCGACCTGGGGGTCTAGCGGCCAGAATTGCTTGCCGCTGTAGGTTTGCATCCAGTCGCCGCGACGCGCGGCGGTAGCGTTCCGATGGTCCATGATCCGTTGCCCCTCCCGTGAGGCTGCAACGGACCATATGGATTTCTATCCGTTATGTCAACGGATGACAACGGATGATAACGGATGAAAAAATCAAATCAATTCACAGGAACCCACAATCCGGTCGAGCGACTTCACCTTTGACCGGGGGATTTCCGTAATGGCTTCGTCGCCCAAGCAACGCACGCTGATCTTGTCGGGAGAGATCGTAACGACTTCTCGGATGGCGACTCGATCATCGGTCTGCCGAACAACTGCGAAGCCACCATGCACAACCGGCTTGCTCGGATTAACGATCACCACTTCGCCTATGCGATAGCGCGGCGCATTCGTGTCGTCAGGAACCGTGATGGCATAGGCATCGGAATCGCCGTAGGGGGTTGTCCACGTAACGCGACGGCTATCGACCAGCGCGAAGAAGCCGTCAGGATCAGTCAGGCCAATTCTATAGAGCGGGAGATGGGACACACCACCGGCCTGCTCGCGCCAGGAATCCCGGTGACGCCAGTCCGGTGATGTTGAAGGCTCGTTGGTGTCGAGCCCTGCGATTCGTGGGGTATCCTGCTCGCCGAAAAAGTAGGCGACATCAGTATCGAGTACCGAAGCGAGCTTCGCCAGCGATTCGCGTGTGGGGTTCAGCGACTTTCCCGAAAGCAGATCGTTAACGTAGCTCAGTCCTAGTCCAGCACGGCGCGATGCCTCATTCCGCGACATATGCGCCGCCGTCACGCGCTCCTCGACACGTGACTTTATAGTTCCGAGCGCGGGATGCGCTTTGCTGCGCTTCTCATCTGCTCTCGACTTCATGTGCTTCAACCCCCTCCGTACTCTACTCAACACCATGGTCGCTTGCCCTCTTTAGACTACGTCTTTCAGGTTAGCCACCCGATCACTCACACCTAGTTTAGTGTCCAGCGACGGACGGACTCGCACATTTTGTGTTTCCATCCGTCGCCATCCGTTGACACTTCCGAAGCCGGCCGTTAGATAAAGTTCAACGGTTTCAGCAAAAGGTTGCCAACTGATTCGGCTTAAAACCGGAATGGCGACGGATGTCAAGCGGGTTCCAGAGATGGATTTGGCTCTCGAAACGAAGGAAGCTCTGGTCGAGCGCGTCGGCCTACTCGAACGCAAGTTCGCCGACCTGCGCCAATCAATGCTCGCGTCCGTCGCGCTCCCGTCGAACTGGCGGCTGACGCCCAAGGAGCGTGACCTGTTCCTGGCACTGCTCTCGAACGGCATCGTCACGAAACAGATGGCGATGCTCATTCTCTACGGCACCGCAGATCGGCCGACCCATAGCGTGGACGTGTTCATGTCCCGCATCCGCTCGAAGACCAAATCCCATTCCGTGAAGATCGAGACGATCAATCGCACTGGCTACCGGCTCGTTGACCGGCTGGTGTGGAGGAAGACTTTGAAGCTCGACATCCCCGTCGAGCACTAACCGGGGAGCCACATGGCAATCTCACTGAAGGGCAGCGTTAAGAAGAAGTCGGCTGCGGAAGACCAACCGATCCTTACGATCTATGGCGTGCCGAAGATCGGCAAGTCGTCGCTGGCTGCTGAGTTTCCGCGTCCGATCTTCATCCAGACGGCGGCGGGCGAAAGCGTCCCGGCGGGCATCGTCGCGGACACCATCGAAGTCCGCACCTACAACGATCTGTGCGAGGCAATCGGCGCGCTGGTCAATGAAGACCACAACTACGCGACCGCCGTCTTCGACTCGACGACGGGACTCGAGAACCTGATCCGCTCGGAAGCCTGCGCGCGCAACGGCTGGAAGAACGTCGAAGAACCCGGCTACGGCAAGGGCTACAAGGTCGCTGCGAGCATCTTCCTCGAATACATCGACGGCATCATGACGCTGCGCTCGGTCAAGCAGATGGCCGTGGTGCAACTCGGTCACTGCGACATCAGCCGCTTCGAGTCCCCGACGACGGACCCGTATTCGCGCTACCGCGTCAACCTGCACAAGGATGCGGCCGACATCGTTGAAGCGAACAGCGATGTGATCGCGTTCCTCAACTTCAAGGCTTCCATCAAGAAGGTCGATGCCGGGTTCAACAAGCAGCTTACGCACGCCGAAGGTGGCGGGTCGCGTTGGATGTTCCTCGAAGAGCGGCCCGGCTTCATCGCTGGCAACCGCTTCGGCATGCCTCCTGAGATGCAGTTCAAGCAGGGGCAGGGCTACGCGGCGCTCGCCAAGTACCTGCCTGCGCCCCTCGCCGAAGCCGCCTGATCACCGAAACACTCGAACGCCATAGGAGAGAGACATGGCACAACTGAACGTGAACCTTGCCGACGTGAATGAAAAGGACGCGGAGGGTGGTGGCGGCGTAATCATCCCGCGCGACCGCTATCTGCTCAACATCGTCGAAGGCGAGGTCAAGCAAAACTCGAAGAAGACCGGCGATCTCTTCGAGTTCAAGACCGAAGTCATCGAAGGCGAGTTCGCTGGCGTGAAGGTCTTTGGCAACATCAACGTCACCCATCAGAACGTGACGGCGCAGAAGATCGGTCAGGCTCAGTTGGCGGCTCTCGCTGAAGCGACCGGCATTGGCAAGGCCAATCTGACTGACACCGATCAGCTTCTCTTCCAGCCGTTCTATGCCGACCTCGATGTCGAGACTTACAAGGCTAACAACGGGCAAGACAAAGAGCGCATGGTGATCAAGAAGTACATCCATGCGGGCAACGCGAACGAGCCGCCCCCGAGCAAGGAAGCCCCGGCCGCGAACGACAACAAGAAGGCGGCGACCACCACCCAGCCGAATCCCTCGACTGCTCGCCAGACGCAGAACGGCGGCTCGGCCGCTTCCGGCGCTGCTCGGCAGATGCCCTGGCAGCGCACCGCCTAACGGCGCGCTGGTCTAGCGCCGGGGCTCTAGCCCCGGCACCTTCTTCCTTCCCGACAGACTGCAGTCTGCATAACGCGCTTCGGCGCGAACGACAGAGGCTTGCCTAATGGCACCGTTGCCGAGACCCCATAGCGCCACAACTGAAGCGATCTACGCCGCCTATGCGAAGGCGCGTAGCCAAGCTTGGGACTCCATCGGCATCTCGATCTCGCTTCTTGGCGAAGAGTGCGAGCGATCCCTTTGGTACACCTTCCGCTGGGCCTCGCAGCCCGAAGTGATCGACGGCCTGAAGGCCATCACATTCGAGACCGGCGAAATCGAAGAGACGCGGCTGCTCAACGCGCTGCGCATGATCGGCTGCGAAGTGGACGATGTCGATGATCGCGGCAAGCAGTATCGCGCTGCGGCCGTCGCCGGGCACGTGCGCGGCAAGACGGACGGCAAGGTGCTCGGCCTACCGGAAGCTCCGAAGACTTGGCACGTCGTCGAGTGCAAGTCGATGAAGGACGAATATTGGCAGAAGGTGAAGAAGGAAGGCGTCCGTAAGGGCTATTTCACGCATTGGGTGCAGTTGAACACCTACTGCCATCTATTCGGCTACGAGCGCGGCGTTTACATCTGCCGAAACAAGAACACCGGCGAGGTCTACAGCGAGCGCATCGAGACGGATCACGCCGAAGCGATCCGGCTGCTCATGCGCGCCGAGCGCATCGTGAAGTATGCGAACCCGCCGCCGCGTCTGCACGAAGACCCAAATGCGAAGATGGCCTTCAAGTGCCGGACGATGTGCAACCATCTCGCCATCTGCCATCAGCATTCATTCGCGCGCCTTTCATGCCGCACCTGCATCCACGCAACACCCGAGATGTTCGGCGACGCTGCATGGTCATGTGTTCGCTGGAATAAGCCGCTCGCGCTAGCCGAGCAAAAGCAAGCCTGTCCGGCTCATATCTTCCTGCCGTCGCTTGTCCCCGGCGAACTGATCGACGCGAGTGATGAAGAAGAGTGGGCGCTTTACACGCTGCGTGACGGGCGCGAGTGGCGAGACGGCGTGAAGCCAGAGCCGCAGCTTCGCTACTGGCACCATCCCGAAAGTGGCTGCGTCTTCTCAACCCGGATCGACGAACCGGCTCCCAATGAGCAAGGCGGCATCGACGGCGCGCACTGCGAAGAGATCGACTTCGCCGACTTCGTCAAGCTCACCGACCACTACGCATCACAAGGGGATTGACGCGCGATGTCTGTGTTTCCGTTCAAGACCCGCTTCATCGAGACGAAGCGCGGCCAGTGCATGTTCTTCCTGCCGGGAGAGTCCAGCATGGAAGGCCTCGTGTGCGGCGCGCCGACCGAGAAGTCTTTCTGCGACTGCCATCACAAGGCGACGCATCAGCCCCTCAAGGACAGCAAAGTCTACTACCTCGACGCTTCGTCGGTGGCATCTCACGGCGGCGATGATCATGAGCCCGATCTGACGGAGATGTTGTCGTGAGGTTTCCGCTGATTTACGCCGATCCGGCGTGGACCTTCGAGACGTGGTCTGAAGAAGGCAAGGATCACTCGCCCGAGCAGCACTATGACTGCATGTCGCTCGCCGATATCCAGGCATTGCCGGTTGGCGAGATAGCGGCCGAAGACTCCGGCTGCCTCATGTGGTGCGTCGATCCGCTGCTCGACAAGGGCATTGAGACGCTGAAGCGGTGGGGCTTCAACTACTGCACGGTCGGCTTCTACTACGTCAAAGTCGGTCGCGGACTGCGCCCACACAAGGGCATGGGCTATTGGACTCGCGCCAATCCCGAGATTTGCATCTTCGGAACCAAAGGTCGGCCGAAGCGCAAGGGCAAGGATGTCGCGCGGCTGATCCTCGAAATGGACCCCGACGACAAGGTGATGCTCTCGCCGCGTGGCGAGCACTCGCAGAAGCCGCTCGAAGCCTACAGCCGCATCGAGCGCCTGATCGACGGTCCATACCTCGAAATATTCGCCCGTCATGCTCGCGGTGGCTGGCACCAATGGGGCAACGAAGTCGGCAAGACCGGCGGCACCCCGAACCTCGTTCACCTTCCCAACTATCCGGCTCGCGCTTCCAACGACAACTTACTCTTCGGTGCGGCCAATGGCATTTGAACTTAGATACTATCAGCGCGACGCAATCGACGCGGTCTATGACTACTGGCAGAAAAATCCTGCCGGTAATCCCCTTATCGTTATCCCGACCGGAGGGGGCAAGTCACCGGTGCTTGGCACCATCACGGAAGAGATGATCGGCTTCGAGCCGCAGACGCGCATCGTCATGGCGACGCACGTTGCAGAACTGATCGAGCAGAACTACGCCGAACTGGTCGGCCTGTGGCCGTTCGCACCGGCTGGCATCTTCTCGGCCGGGCTGGGGCGCAGAGATGCGCACTCTCAAATCATCTTCGGCGGCATCCAGACGATGTGGAGGCACGCTGCCCGTATCGGTCATGTCGATCTGCTGATCATCGACGAAGCGCACATGCTGCCGCCGGACGCGGAGACGATGTACGGCAAGTTCATTGCGGCGCTGAAGAAGATCAACCCGAAGATGTTGATCCTGGGCCTGACCGCGACGCCGTATCGCACCAACTCCGGTATGCTCACGGAGGGCGACGACGCGATGTTCGACGCCATCGTCTACGAAATCTCGATCCGCGAGCTTATCGAAAAGGGCTTCCTGTGCCCGCTGGTCTCGAAGGCCACCGCCACCGCGAAGACAATGGTCGATTTCAGCAAGCTCCGTCGCTCCAGCGGCGAGTTCACCGATAAGTCGCTCAAGGCCGTGTTCGACAAGAGCGAGATCACGGAAGCGGCGGTCGATGAGATCATTGGCTACGCGACCAGCAACGAGAGGCCGCGCAAGTCATGGCTTTTGTTCTGCGCTGGCGTTGAGCACGCATTCCATGTTCGTGACGCGATCCGCGCACGCGGCTATTCATGCGAAACGATCCACGGCGGCATGGAGAAGGGTGAGCGCAACCGGATTCTTGAAGACCTCAAGTCCGGCAAGCTTACGTCAGTCACCAACTACGGCGTTCTCACGACCGGTACCAACATCAAGCGCATCGACCTGATCGCGCTGTTGCGGGCGACGGACAGCACGCAGCTTTATGTTCAGATGTGCGGGCGCGGAACGCGTCTCTTGGGCGACACGCTCGAAGAGTCCATCCGCAACGGGAAGGAAGATTGTCTCGTTCTCGACTTCGGTGGCAACGTCCGCAGGCACGGGCCAATCGATTGCGTCAAGATCAAGAAACCGGGCAAGGGCGGCGGTGAAGCACCGGTGAAGGAATGCCCGAAGTGCTTCTCGCTGATCTTCGCCGGTCTGATGGAGTGCCCTGACTGCGGTCACAAGTTTGAGCGTGATGTTGAGAAGAACATCAAGCAGACCGCCGACGCCGCGCCGATTATGTCGGTGACGAAGCCCGAATGGATCCCGGTGAAGCGGCGCACGTTCTATCGGCACGATAAGCCCGGCGGCACGCCGAGCATTCGCGTCGAGTACCTGTGCGGGTCGGTCTCGCACAAGGAATGGATTTGCCCCGAACATCAGGGCTTCGCCCGCGTAAAGTTCGAAAAGTGGTGGCGGCAGCACACCGGCAAGGACGACGCGCCGTTCTCGATCCAAGAGACGTTCGACCGCGCGAAAGAGCTTTGCGAGACCGCCGAGATCATGATCAAGGCGAACGGTAAGCATTGGGAGATCGTCGCGCGCAGGCTCGGCGAGATCGCGCCCGAAGGGCAGTCGCAGTCGTTCGTGTCGGTGCAGCCGTCGCGCGAAGCGATCATGAATCGGTGGGCTGAACTGAACCCGAAGCCGACGACGGACGCACCGAAGCCTTGGGCGACGAAGGCCCCGGTGGCGAATGACAACAACCGCGCCGTGATGCCTGGGCACATCAAACCGGCTGCGGCAGTTCGGACCACGGCTCCGTGGAATGCGCAGATGACGCCGCCGCTGCCGCAGACGCGCGCGCCTTGGGGCAACGCCGATCTCGACGACGACATTCCGTTTTGAGGGGACGACTGTGGGGAAGTTTCACAAGGCGCTTCGGCGCAACGAGTCGTTCCTGAAGTTGAGCGACTACCTGAATGAACATGGCTACCGCTTCGAGCCGTTCCATGCGGGCAAGCATCCGTATGTTGTCGTGCATCTCGAAGGTGGGAGATCGGTGAAGTTCTTCTTTCCATCGAGTGCCGGTGATCGCCGGTCTGCCGACAACTGCGTGTCGCAGATCAAGCGCGTAATCCGCGACCGTCTAGCGAGCAATGACAATCATGCGCGTGTTTGATCCCGAGCCCATCTGTTGCGGCGTTTGCCGCCGCGAGGCGACCGGCATTGGCTATGCACCTAAGCAGGGCAAGCCTGTGCTTTGGCTCTGCGAAGAACCGGAATGTATCTCACTAGGAAAGGCCATCTTCCACATGATGCCGAAGACTCTCACCGTGACTGAAGCCCTCGCACTTCAAGACGCTGGCGCTGATGCCGGGGCGTACCTCGAACGGCTCGGCAAGTTCAACCTGTCCGAACTGACCGAGAAAGAATGGTCAACCTTCCTGACCACCATCCTCAACGCCTACGGCGAGAACATGCGCAAGCGTGTGACCCAGGCTATTGCTCCCTTCTGAGGACTCTCTTCGATGATCGAATCTCCTTTCGCGCAGACCGGGCCGGGGCTCTATGAAAACGGCTTCAATCCGATCCCGATCATGCCGAACAGTAAGTTGCCGGGACAATACGCTGACGATAGCTGGCGCGCATACAAGGGCTGGAACGACTTCTGCACCACGCGGCCAAGCCAGTTGCAGATCAACTACTGGTCAAAGTGGCCGAACGCCGGTGTTGGCGTGGCCTGCGGCATGGGACTGATCTGCATCGACATCGATCTCGAAGCGGCGATGACGGCGCTGCTCGAAATGCTGCCGCCGTCGAACGTGCAGAAAAAGGGCCGCAAGGGCATCTCACTCTTCTATCGCGGCAACACGGATGTCATCCGCTCGCGCAACTTCCGCACGCCTGAAAAGGTCGGTCTTGTCGATCTGCTCTCGGAAGGCAAGCAGACGGTGTTGCCGCCTTCGATCCATCCTGACACCGGCGAGCCGTATTATTGGTGGACCGACGACACGCTGATGGACCTTCGGCTCGATGACCTTACCGAGTTGCCCAACGATATAGCCGAGCGCATCGGCGAAGTGCTGAAGGCGTTCGGCTATGATCCCCAGGCTGACCGGCGCTATGAGCCCCCGGCCGACATCCCCGATGTCAGTCAGTGCCATTCGACCGACTTCTTCCGCAAGCTGAACGAAGACGCGCTGTCGAACCTGCATGCCTGGGTGCCGAAGCTGGCGCTGCCGAAGGGCCGGTGGCTTGGGGCTAAGTACCGCGCGGTCGCGCCCTGGCGCTCGTCCGGCTCGGGCCGTCCGATGGCGAAGCGCCATCCGAACCTATCCTTCGACCCGACCGGCATTCAGGACTTCGGCACTATGGAGACCTTCACGCCGATCAACGTTGTCATGAAGGCGATGGAGCTTGGCGAGGCGCAACGGGACGCGGCCGTGCAATGGCTGGGCGAGCAGCTTGGCTATAACTTCGGCGTCGAGATCGACCTGCGCTCGCGGCGGAAGGAAGCCACGCAGATGGCGGAAGCCGCTGCACGTGAGGCGGCGCGAGGGAAGGCGGTCATCGAGTCGACGCCGGTCGCCTCGGGGCAGTCATGGGTCGAGCGCCAGATGTCGGAAGGCAAGACTCCGTGGGTGACAACGACCCCGCCGAAGACGGAAACCACCACGGTCGCACCGCCTTCCAACGTGCCCGCTACGGTGCCTGCGGAGCCCGCTGGCGAGCTTGTCGAAGATCCTGCTACGGATGCCGAGCACAACGAGATCGCGCCCACGATGGCGGAATTGGAGGCTCTGTGCCATCCGCCGGGACTGGTCGGCGACATCATGGATTGGATCGCCGCGTCTACGTCGAGTCCGTCGCGCCCTCTCGCCCTTGGGCCTGCTCTCGGCTTCGTGGGGACGCTCGCCGGGCGTCATCACGCCGGGCCGACGAACCTGCGCACCAACCTCTACATCGTCGCCCTGGCTCCCTCTGGCTACGGCAAGGACCATCCTCGCAAGGCGCTTCAGCGGCTCGCCATCGAATCCGGTCTTGACCGATATCTCGGGCCGGAAGGCTTCCTGTCGGATTCGGCGCTCCGCAAGACCATCGAGCACAACCCGTCGCAGTTGTCGCTCATTGACGAGTTCGGCGGCTTCATCTCGAAGATCATGGATCGGCGCGCCGGGACGCATCAGTCAAGTATCCGGCAGATGCTCATGACCATGTTCACGTCGGCCGATGGCATGTTCAAGGGCACGGCGGCGGCGGCCGAAAGTGCGACGCCGATCTACAACCCAAACTTCTCGATTTACGGAACTAGCACGCCGTTCGATTTCTGGCCCGCGATGTCCGGCAAGGGCATCTCGGACGGCTTCCTGCCGCGCTGGCTCGTCCTGACGATCACCGGCGACCCGGCGGATGGTGTCGAGCCGACGATGTCGCTCGATCCGCCGACGAAGCTGATCGAGGATTGCCGGGCGATCATCACCCACAACGGCGCTGGCAATTTGCCGGACTCGTCCTCGCGCCCGATCCTGCGGCCTCGCGTCGCAGATTGGGGCGTCGGCGCGAAGGAACGGTGGATGGAGTTGCGATTGGCATTCAAGCGGCGCGGCGAGAAGTGTTCGCCGGACTTAGCCGCTCTGTGGACCCGCTTGATGGAGGTGGCGTTGCGCGTCGCTCATATCGTCGCCATCGGTGTCGATCCGACGAAGCCCGTGCTTACGCGCGATCTGGTCGATTGGGCGGCGAGGCTCATGGAGCTTTCGACCCGGCACTGCATCGTCGAGGTCAGCGACCGCCTGGCACTCAACGATAAGCAGGCCGAGTACCTGAAGGTTCGGCGCTGGATCAAGGAAGCCGGGGCGGCTGGCGTCACTAGCTCGGCGCTCAAGAAGATGGTCAACGGCGAGTTCGATCTGCGTCGGCTGAACGACATCACGCAACAGCTTCTCGAGTCCAAGCAGATCGAGCAGCGGTTCGCCTCGACCCCGACCGGCGGTCGGCCGTCGCATCGGTGGTTCGCGCTATAATGAGTGTGCCGACGAATAAAAAAAGCCCGCTGCGAAGCGGGCTCCCGTATTTTTGCGGCGATGGAAAGGGCGACTAGCCGTCGTCATCTTCGAACGCTGCGGTGAAGCTCTGAGCCGCCAGCGAGGCGGGCGAGACATGGGCAATCGGCTTGACGTAGCGACGAACGGCAGCGGCGAAGTCACCGACCGGCAAAGAGGTAAGTTCCGACATCGAAACCTCGCCCTTGGCGCGGCTGACGATTGCGGAAGAGCCGCCGAGCGCCAGCGTTCCGATCAGGATGGTGACGATCATCGCGGGCAGGCGCATCGCCTTCATCACTCCGTTGCGTCTCTGCGTATTCGCATAAAGCTGGAGTGCCTCTGCGCACAAAGCGCTATCGCTCGGCCCAAGCGTCACTTCTTCCCCAGCACTCAACGCTACAGCCAGCGCGAGCGCATCACCCCGATTTATCACGATTGATGGTCCTTTCTTGTCGAGGATACCTACCTCGATCCTTCCTTGGTGAGTGGCACGCAAGGCACCGGCGTTTTGTCGGTGCAACGTTGTCTATGTGTTCCCCTTATGTGCCGTCAATTGGGTGAGCGGTTAATAACGGGGAGAAAGCGATAAGATGCTAAACCACATCCTAGCGTTGGGTCGATCCACGCGCGTTCGTCAGTGATACAGACTCGCGGCGCGGATCACCTTCTGCCCGTAGACGGTGCATCGGGGACGAGCGTAGACACCGCGCTGATAGAGGCTCACGCCAGCGCACCCCGGGCCGCCGCGCGAGATCGCGATACGAAGGTATCGCATTCCGGCGCGGACGCCGGTGGAGCAATCGAACAAGTTGCCGGTGACGCCAACGCTGCGAGCGGTGGCAGGCTTCACCTGCATGATCCCCCGCTCGCCAGCACTTCCGCGAAGGCGGCAGTTATAGTTGCTCTCCACCTTGATCACGGCATGCGCGAGGCGGCGCGGAACGCCATGCTCGTCTGCGGCAGCATCGATCATTGAACGAAGGTCGGACCCGAACGCAGGCAAAGAGGTCCCTATCACGGCCGCGAGTGCGACCGCGCTCAGAAGGCGCTTCATGTTTTCGTCTCCTACTAGGCCGCTATGGCTTCACACTCGAAGCGCCGGGCCTCCTCTCGGCGACGCTGGTTTTCTTTGTGCGTCACCATTTCCAGATGATCCGCGTTCACGCATTTGCGTGTGCGGCAGCGATGATCGAGTTGCTTGCGTGGGGGGATCGGGCCATGTTCGAGCACGAACATCACGATATGGACGGCCATTGTGCCGCCATCGAGACACATGCGCGGATAGTCCTTACCCCTTCCGGTGCTCCCCGATGTTGGTCCTGTCCAGATGTGGCAGGGCGTATCGAGCGGCCCGTCCACGATCTCGACGCGCGCCATGACCTTCTCGCGAATCCGATCTCTGCGTGAAGTCATTTGGATCGCCTCAAGCGCGCAACTGGCGCTGCTTGAACGCCTCAATGTGGAACGCGCGATTGTGCGGCGTGTCGTTGACGGGCCATGGCACGCGAGACAGAGCGTTGCGACGCTGCCCGCCCTCGACCCAGGTATGCAGCAACTCGGCGAACGGATTGCCGTTCGCGCGAGTGCGGTTGACGATCTTCACGTCAACGTCGGTCAGGACGCGCGCCATCTCACGCGGCGTCCTTCTCGGTGGTCACGCCGAGCAAGGCCAGATTCACGTCAACGATGGCGATCTGTTGCGAGATGATCAGCTTCATCTCGGGCACCATCTTCTCGACGATGTCGGGCCGAACGTCCTGCGTGTTCAGCATCGGCGACTTGATCGTGATGCGCGGCTCGGCGTCGAGACGCAAGAGCAGGCCGTTGAGGTAGTCGCGTTCCTTGATCAGTTCGCCGACTGCGGCGAAGTCATTCAGCTTCATTGTCCCCGTTCCCCAGGTTGTCGAGTCCATAGATGTTGCGGAAGGCGTCGCGGCTGATGTCTCTCGGATCAACCTCGACGATGTTCGGCGGAAGGGCTGCGTTCGGATCGGGCTCGACGGCGATGCCGTCCATTGCGATCCCGCCGCCGGTCAGAAAGCAGTGGTGATAGTCGGCGGCGCGCAGCTTCTCGGCGATCTCCGCGAACGCCGCCTGACTGATGGGAAGCCTGACCAGCGTGCTCACGATCCGTCACCCACGCGGTAGGCGGCGCGAAGTGCGTTAAGCCGCTTCTCGGTGTCAGCGAGCTTGGCCTGCAATTCGGCGGTGATCGCGCTGGTGAAGTTCGTGATCTCGCGGGCGAGATCGGTGCGTTCTGCGGTGACGTAGCCGAGCCCCATGGACTTCTGGCGCTCGTCAGCCGTCACGACGTACTTGCGATCAACGAAGGCTTGCGCCTGGGCGAGCAGAGCCGGGTTCTGAGTGCGCGCCATGTCAGTAGTGCTTTCCGTTCACGGCCTTGAGGCGAGCTTCCGCCTTGTGGTCGGGCCGCACTTCGTTGAAACGCAGCTTGTCGGCAGCGGCGGCACCAACTGCGAGGCGCTGGGCACCGGCGAGGTCGAAGATGCGAAAGAGCGCATCGGCAAGCTCGACGGTCAGGCCGGGGTAATTGGGCAGCTTGTCGTCTGCCAGATTCTTGCGATGGGCTTCCATCGCTTCGGCGATCTCGCTGACGGTCAGCATGAGCTTGGTCGGCACGATGAACCGCGCGTTGCGCAGGTCTTCGCCGGTGGCCGGGTCGATCCACCAATGCTTGTTGGCGTTGTGAACGACATCGGTCAGCCAGTCGATGCAGAAGCGAACGATGGTGGCGGGCTCATGAAACTCGGCGAGCGCATCGTCGATGATCTCGATAGCTGCGTTCGGTGCCTTGTCCTGAATGACTTCACGGGCATCAAGAAGCGCTTGCACGAACATGGCGGACTCGCCCGAGCGCTTCGCGTTCATCTGGATCAGCGTGTCGATGTTCGCGCGCAGTATGTCGGTCTGCGCCTTGGTGGCGGTCTGAGCCTTCAACTCGAACCAACCGTAGCCGAGCAGCAAGATGGTCATCGCGGTGAACAGGACGGCCATGGCGGTGTGGCCTGCGAGAGCGGACTCGATAGCGAGTGCGAGGCCGTGCCCACCGGCAACGATCCCGAAGAAGAGGCGAAACATGGAGTGATGCTTTCGTGAGAGGTTGAACCTGCAAGGATCGCTTGCAGGTTGGGGAGGGCTCAGTTGAGCGGTTGAACGTTGTGGGCGGGCGGCAGCTTCTTGCCGATCGCGCGAGCGCCTTCGGCCGTGACGCGGAAGATGCGCATCGCGCCGTACCCGGCGGCGAGGTCGCAGAACATCGCGCCCTTCTCGGCGAGGCTCTTGGCGAGCTTGATGTCTTGGCCGTTGGCGTGAACGGCCACGCGGTTGCGGTTGATGGAGCGTGAGCGTTCGAGGCCGAGCGCCCGGCGGACCAACATGCCTTCGTCGTGGGTGATGGCGTTCATGGTCATCCCCTCAAGCGAACAAGGCGTTCTGGTCGGCGTGCATTGCCTGCGGCGCGGAGCGACGCGGCTTTGCGGTGGTGGTGGGTTCGGGGAGGGGGACTTCCGTCTCACTGTCGCGATGGCGAAGGACGTGAGCGGTCATGCCGCTGGCGTTCTTGCGGCGATCCTTCAGCTTGATCAGGACGCCCTTCTTGACGAGTTCGGAGACGCGAGGGCGGATCGCCAGGACGTTCTCGCCCATCTGCTTGGCGATCTCGTCCGCCGTCAGGCGATAGCCGTGCTGCATAAGCTCGACGATCTTGAAGCGGAGCATGAAAGCTCGGCTGGCAATCTGCTCGGCGGCATCCTTGGATGCGCCGCCGCCCTTCGACCCCGGCGTGTTCGGATACTTCTCAGGCATAGACAAAGCTCTCCCGTTCGCCCCGAAGGGCGTTTTTCAGATCAGCGATGTGCGGTGGTGCTCCCGACCCAACCGGCCTGATTCAGGTCGGCTCCGCTGGAATCAACGGATACACGAAGGATCATCCGTCGCGCAAGGGATTTGTGAGAAATATCGACGGATTGTCCGCCGAGATGTGGTCGCTGCCTGTCAGAGCAGGCCGGGATCGCGCATGGAAATCGCGAACTCCATATTATCTTTTGGGAGCGGTTTGGGTTTTGCGAGGAAACGCCTGCAAAACTGAAACCTGCTCTGGCGCAGGGCTCAGGACGACCATTGAGGGGTATCCCCCATATATATAACAATAATATATACTTGTAATATTTATATAAGAAGATATGCGTGTAGGGCGTTACAGTTATATATAGGGGCGAAACCCCGAAATCGTCCATTGATATTATCCGGCTCGACGGATATCGACCCAAGATCGACGGATGGGAGTTGATATTATCCGATGCGCAGGAAGGTCATGTCGGAGTGGGACGCCAAGGCGGCGTTCCTAACCGTGCCGGACGATGGATGGTCCCTCGTTGGCTTCGCCAACGCCTTGCCGTGCCATCCAAGCGAGGCTGAGACCATTGCCCGGTATCTGCACCGGAAGAAGCTGATCTGGCTCTCAATGCGCCAAGGACACGGGCGGGTCTTCCCGGCGGCGATGCGCCCCGGTCGCGGTCGGCCGAAGGCGGCAGCCGTCGAGCAACCCGCACTGATCGACCCGGTACTGGCTGGCTTCCTGACGCAGGCGCATCCGACGTTCCTGAAGATCAGGCTGTTGCTCGGCCGTGATCCCGGCGGTGCGTGGAACGAGCATCAGGCGCTCAAGGCCGAGATCAAGTTCGCGATCACGGTCGAGGCGACGAACCTGATGACGCTCTGCCGGACGTTCGCCAAAGAACACCCCACCATCCCCGTTGCGGCGCTCCGTGATGCTCTCTGGCTCGATAGGCCGCACACCATGCCCATCGTCGCGCAGACGCAGCCCGATCTCGCTATGGCCGGCTCTGAGCAGTTCGCCGAGCAGCCGAAGGGGAAGCGACGCCTCTCGAAGAACCTGACCGACGAAGAGCGGATGATCTCCTACATCGAAGCTGCCGGTCGGACCGGCATCGCGGCGTATGAGATCGCGAACAAGGGCAAGATCGCTCGCGACCGCGTCGTGCAGATCGGTGAGATGTTCGAGAACATAGGCGTGATCCGCTCGGCGGTGGTCCGAACGTCGGATCGAGGCCGTAGGGGTACGCGGTATTTTATGCGGAAGTACGGCGAGCCGGTGATCGGCGAGGGCGGGCGCCTAGTTATCCCGGTGTGACTATCGTCTTCCAGCCAAGTCGGCCCGTGCCGCTATCCAGTCTGCGCCGAGAACGTCCGCTCGCTGGGCTTAGCTGGAAGTAAGCGGTGCGGGTCGGAGTGAGAGCTTCGGATTGCAGCTTTCAGTTGCGCTTATCAAATTAATGAACTAGATCGTTGGTGAAGCTGCAGATCGAAAGAATAAGAGTGGCAATACAATCGGGTCTATTCTCAAGCCTGGAAATTCAGGGATGGCGACAGTTTGACTATGTGAAGTTAGACTTGCATCCAAAGCTGACGATTTTGACGGGCGCGAATGGATGTGGGAAAACCACACTACTAAACCTGTTTTCACGGCATTTTGGGTATCAAGCACCTATACTTGCAACACCTAAATTGAGCGAAACCGGCGTGGTTTCGTACGCGCTTGATCTTTTCAAGAGCGCTGCCTGGAAAATGTTCGGCCGCGAGGAAACAATTTCCCAACCGGTAAATCATATAGGCAAGATGCAGTACACGGATGGTTCTGCGTCTCCTATCGTTGTCCCTAACGGCAATTCAGTTCAGTACCAACTTCAATTTCAATCTCAACAGGCCGTCGCCGGCGTCAATATTGCTTCGCATCGGCCAGTTTCGAACTATCAGCCGGTCGCCAATATTCCCGTCAACGCGATGACGCCGTCGGCTGCTTACAGTTCCTACTTCACAGAAACGGTAAATCGATTTCAAGGGGGACATACCGGATATTCGCCAACATACAGGATGAAAGAAGCCCTGATTTCGATGGCAACGTTTGGCCCCGGGAACAATCGGATTCAGCGCAATGTCGCGGCAGACGAAGCTTTGTCAGGTTTTGAAGCTATTTTGCGGAAAGTGCTACCGAAGACACTTGGCTTCCAAAGCATCTTAATCCGGCAGACCGACATCGTACTCTCCACCGCGTCTGGGGAGTTCCTTTTAGATGCAGCATCTGGCGGCGTAATGGCATTAATCGACATATGCTGGCAGATACATTTGTATTCGCTGAACAACACGCACTTCGTCGTAACAATGGATGAGCCAGAGAATCATCTTCACCCATCGATGCAGCGATCTCTCATGGGCGACCTCATAACGGCGTTTCCACGTGTGCAATTTATCGTTGCAACTCATAGCCCGTTTGTTGTTTCGTCGACTCGAGACTCTACCGTTTACGCACTCCGCTATTTTGTAGATGAAACTAAAGCGTTGACGGAAAGGCGACGCATCTACAGTCAAAAGCTGGACCTGGTTGAAAAGGCCGGAACCGCCGGTGAAATTTTGCGTGAAGTGCTTGGCGTTCCAGTGACAGCCCCTGAGTGGGTTGAGACGGAATTGAACAATATCGTACGTCAGTACGTCGGCACGCCGATCACCAAGGAGCGGTTGGCAAACTTAAAAACGGATCTTATCAACGCCGGTTTGGGCGAATATTTTTCCGACGCGTTAGCAGGGCTAGCAAAACCAAATGATATCTCTTCGCAAATCCGCTGAACCAAGCATTCTAGCCGCTAACAAAGAGCGATGGACCCAAGAGCTACTGGGTGGGAACGACGATGCTCTGGTAAAGCGCAAATATGCCCTCGGTCCGATTAAGGCGGCGATCATCGAGGAAACGAACGGCAAGTGTGCGTTTTGCGAGAGCAAGTTACTTCACATTGCGTACGGCGACGTAGAACACATAACTCCCAAAAAATGGGAGAAGGCACTCGCCTTCGAGTGGTTTAACCTGACGCTCGCCTGCGACGTATGCAACACTAACAAAGGGACCAAGACGGATATTTTTGACCCATATAGCGATGACCCATCATCGCATTTCTGGTTCGTCGGTCCTTTCATTTTCGCAACGCCGACCGCTAGTTTAGCGGCAGAAATTTCACTCGTCGCGCTTGATTTGAACAGGGCGAATTTGGTTGAAAGACGCGGCGAGCGAATCAAGAACCTAGAGCGCAATTTAAAGGTTATCGTCAACTGCCCGCAGGTCGAACTACGGAAAGTACTATCGGAAGCATTGTTGAAAAACGAGAGCGATGCTTCAAAAGAATTTTGCGCTTGTAGCCGAGCTTTCTTGGATGATCCTCGGGTGGCGGCGATGATGTGAGCTTCACGCGAGTTCAGGTTGAGTGAGGCCACCCGATGTCCAAAAAACGCTTTGGCCCACTTCGGACCTTCAAGTCTGTGCCGAGCATGTCCGCTTACCGGGCTAAACCGGAACAAGCCATGACGGAGACCGGATCGGTCTCTCTTGATGCGGTGATCTGCGCGAAGATTCGCGCATGGAAACCCGCATCGTCAACAACATCCCTGAGTGGCGTTATCAGGCGGAAGTCATAGCCCGCCTTCACGCGCTCGAAGACGCCGGGCTTCCGATCACCTGCGCCGGTGATATGAACCGAGCCAAGCGCACCCGACGCGAGCGCATGGAAGCCAAGGTCACGGGCCTTACGGCGGGCGAGCCCGACGTCCGCGTTTATATCACCGGCGGTTTTCTGCTCAGCTTCGAACTGAAGACGCCGAAGGGGTCGCGCTCGAAGGATCAGAAGGATCGGCACAAGAAGCTGATCGGCCTGGGCTTCACTGTGATCACGATCAAGGCGAAGACGCCGGAAGAGATTGCCGACGAAGTCGAGCGGATCGTGCGGAGCTATCTGTAGTGCAGATCACGCTCGCGCTCGAAAAGGGGATGCTCGAACGCCTCGATCAGCTTCGAGATCGCAGCATCAACACCGCGACCGCAAAAGCGCTGACCTTCACCGCGAAGGACGCCCAACAGGCGTTGCGCACACAGATTCCAAGTATCTTCGTGCTTCGTCGGCCATGGGTTGTCGGTGGCATCCGCATCCGCCCTGCCAACGGCAGCACGCTCATGGCGACGGTGGGCAGCATCGACAAGTACATGGAGCGCCATGTCATCGGTGCGGGCAAGGAGAAGTATCCCGACAACGCTCTGTCGATCCGCGCGAAGCGAGATAGCCGTGGCCGTCTCGCGTCGGGCGGCATCCTGATCAAGCCTTACGGATCGATTGGCAGTGCGCCGGTGCATACCGTTGTGCGCCGCCAGTTGAAGCGCATGGACGGTCAGAAGCGGAAGCCGTTTCATATCGTCACGAAGAACGGGAAGGTGATCGTCGTTCGCCGCCGGACGAAGAAGCGTTTTCCGCTGGAAACCCTCGCCGTGCTGCAAGGGAGTGCGACCATCAACGAGCATTGGGATTTCCTCGGGACCGTGTCCGGCGTTGTCCAGGCGCGTTTCCCCAATCACTTCTATCGCGCAGTCGTCAATGCGGCGACGCGGTGAAGGGTCCATGAGCGAAACGACTCCACTCCCCCCTTCGTCGGGAAAGGTTCATGAGCCAAATGACTCCCAACCCCCTCCCTCGCACGAAGCGCCTGGTTCTGCTCGGGCTCGCGATCTCGGCGATCTTGAGCCCAGGGCTCGCTCGATCTCTCGACGATGACCAGCGCGGCGACCAGCATAGCGATCCAGACTTCTTTGCAGAAAGCGCAAACAACTACGCCGACGACGATCTCGAAGATGTCCGCCCCTATGCCGAACAACACCGGCCTGCTCTGGATCAACGCGCCGCACTTCTGCGCTGGGGCGGATGTCATCGGCGGGATCGTGTCCGGCGATGTCGCGCCGATCATTCGCTACATGCGTGGATGGCAGATCGAGCGCGTTCGTTCGTATTGTCGTCAGAAGGGATGGCAGCTAATGGAAAGTGGCGTGGACCTCGCGGACCACCGCGAAAACTTCGTGCGGGAAAAAAATTTTTAGGCTACGTCGACTCCTTACGCCGGGCCGCCCTCTCGGACTTCTGTCAACTGTTCTCGCTAGGTCATCACCGATCCTGAAAATCGGGCCGATCTGATCGAGAATTTCCTTCTTGCTCGCAAAAGTAGGTCTCGCGACGCGACCGAAAATCACTTGTTCGCGTGCGTCGCCATCGCGCGCAAACGCGCCGCCCATGCGATATTTTGAACTGCCCGCTACTCGCATAGTCCAAACGGCGCGCCGCTGTACGGGCTTCTAATTGCGATTGATGCATGGTCGAAAAACGCGCGCGCGACCGTGTCGCAACTGCTCGAAAGCGCGACGACGCGACGACTTGCCACAGCCTTGTGAACGCGCGCGCGCTCGCGACGGCCGCGCAAATCATCGCGCGGGCCATCAAGCGCGCGGCAATGACGCCGCACGATTCGGACTCCTTCGGTTCTATGCCTTGCGGCACATAGCGAAACGGCCGCAACTTGCGCGGCCGTTCTCCTATGCGTCGGTTAGTTCGGTGCCCCTCGCGTCACTGATAGGTGCGCACTCCGATTGTACATTTCCGTGATAAGCGCTTTGTCGTCGTCGGTTAGTTTCGCGGGTAGTTTTTCAAGGATGCTTACCAATCGACGGCATTGGTCCGCGCTCCAACCTGTCTGTAATGATAGATATTGGTTTTCCGGTATGCTTGGCGACCCCGTGCTGGACGCGGCTAAGTGGAGTCTGATTACTGCCGCGATATGTTCAATCATTTCTTGGTATGTTGGCGTCATCATTCGCCTTCCTCATAATGAAACGCCAACAGCGGCGCTTCTAACACCTAAAGGCGGGTAAGCCGTAGCTGCCCGCCGTAAGATCGTGTTTGCGGCCGTTCTCCTATGCGTCTAGCGGCATGGTCCTAGATCCTTTCCGCGCTCTAACAGAACGAAGAAAGGGGCTTTCGCGTCGGGTCGCTCGACTAGGAGCGCGTCAAAGCCCGCGCGACCGCTAGGCATGCGGCTAATCAGCGACACGGGCTTGCCCCATAGGCAAACGGTTGACGCGCTGGCAGGGCTGGCGAGCGCGACCACGGCCGCGACCGCGAGTCGTTTCATCATGACTCTCGACCTCCGCTGAAATTGAGCGCGCGCAGAACAAGCGCCGTCATATCGTCAACCGCGCGATTCGCTTGCGTTTCCAAATGAGGCATGCGCGCAAGGTCGAAACCAAACCGCGCGCCAATGTCGGCAAGGGCCGCATTGACTGCGGACGATACCGCGACAAATTGCGGATGGTTCATTTGACGTTCTGATAAAGGCATAGGACTCCCTTTCCCTTGTGAGACTGAATCGCCCTGGGGGCGCTTCCCATGGGGCCGCGATGCGACCCTAGCCGGAAGCGCCGCACTAGTCGGCGCGCGTCACAGGAACGGAATAAGCCTTGCCTAGCTTCAACGCCGCGCGCTCCGCGGTCGTCATGTCGGGAAACGACTCCACGTATTGAGCCGGTTTGAAGTCTGGCGAGTCGTCATGTCGTTTGTAGACTGCGAAACCCGGCTCTAATGGATCGCGTTGCCATTCAATGCCGATAACAGGACCACTAAAAATCTCTGCCGTGGTCGCCAACTCTTTGACGTAAACGCGCGTCATTGTTCCGGCTCCGCATAGGCCGACTCGATGCGCTCGCTTGTGTGGTCGCAAATCAAGTTGCCATCTTCCCAATTGATTTCTATTGCGACGACGCGCCATCCGCTCCGCTTGTCGTCGTCGCGTATAGCCTCAAGAATGTTGCGGCGTTCAGCCTTTGCAGCCTTGAACGATAGCGCCGCACCGTCTGCCGTAATGAAGTAGAGGGGATAACCGCCGGGCCATGCATAAGGCCCGTTACGGAAAGCCGCGCGGAAGTCGGAAATCGTTTTGATAGCTGGCATGGTCGGGCCTCAATAAACGGTGTTTACAAACATGACGGTTGCGGAGCGATACGGCCGAAACTCGAAAGAGTCCCCATGCGAGGCGAGACGGCCGCGCACGGTGCTAAGGCCCATTGCGGCTTTTGCCGCGCGCATAATGGCCCGGTCCGAAGCGCCAACCCGAAAGGTTAGAGTCGCGCGCTTAACCCATGAATAGTTAGCCTCGCCTCCGAAGGTATCGGTAAATTCAACGTCCATTTTGAACGTTTCGCGCTTGATTGCCTTTTTGACTCGCGCGTAGTCCCCCGACGATTTGTAATATGTGCCGTGGTAGGTATCGCCTGTAATGGCGTGAACCGTGATAGCTACGCGCTTGCCTCCGAAATTGTCGCGGTATTCGCGGCCGAAGGTAACGCGGCCAAGCTCTTCGCCTGTCCAAGTCGTCGCGACACCCTTGTCGCGGTTGATGTACAGGAAATAGCGCTCGGGCTTGTCGCGTAGAAACTCGAATACCTCAAGCGCGCTCCGCTCTTCGTTCGTTGGCGGCTTAATGTTCGCTGGCAACTCTTCGGAGCGGTAGCTAGTGCGGTCCCCTAACCATTCGCGGAGCGCGGTTTCGCGGTTGCGGATATCGTTAGCGGTTTCTGCGGAAATCGTCATTGTGTGGAGTCCTTGGATCAACGGAGCAGGTCAGAGGCATAACCGGCGAAGAAATCGCCGCGCACACACGCGCGCATGTCGCGCCAGTCGTGAAACTCGAATTGCGAGTCGTGGTCGCGGATGTATTTGACGCGCTCCGCTACGCTGTAACATTCGCGCCAAACGTCATCCGCTTCGGCCTGCTCTTCGTTGCTCCAATCGTCTTCGTGACAGGGTAGTCTTCCAAGGCGGATTTGATTTCATCCGCCTTGCGGAGCGCGGTTTCGTCGTCTTGATGGATGGCAATCCACTCAATCCAACCAACTGCCCAATGCGACTCGCGGACAACGTGAACGGTTTCGCTTTCGCCTCCGATAGCTTTAAGCATGCAACGGAAGTTAGAGCGCTCTAGCGCGTCGCTGTCGCGCGACTGCCCGACTCCGGCCGAATAGTACGCGGGCCAAACTTCGCCAACGTAGTTTCGCGGCATAGTCCAACGCTTCAAATGCGCGGGTTCGAAGATTTCAAGATCAGTCATTGTTGCGCGCTCCCCTCAGTGATTCCAGAACACGAAGAGCGAACCGTCACGCTCCACATAATGGAAATCGCCAGAGATGCGCCAATCGCGACCCATCGCCTCAAAATCAATGTAAGGCTTGATATGGTCGGGAACGCCGCTAAGGCCGTCTGTCTCTTCGGTAAACTCTTCGGCGAAGTCGGCCCATGAGTCGTATTGGCCGCGATAGTTGTCGCGAATGAACGATTCAACGTCGTTCGTTATGTTGTCGTCCGCGACCTCTAAGACGACTTCCAAGGGAATGCCGCTATCGTCTGCGACTTCGGCAAGCTTGACGCGCTCCGCGATGGCCGCGAGTCCGCAATGTTCGGAGATAGCGCCCAAACCCTCGTGGTCGTGAATTGCCCATTCCTCCGCGCTGGGGACGTTGCCAGCGCCCTTGCATGTCGGGCATTTGTCTTGACGGGTCGCGCCAGTTTCGGAGTTGTGGAACGTCTTTTCGCCGCTCCCCTCGCATTCGACGCATTTGACAGTGACGTTAGGAAAGCGCGACGCGCGAAGCATCGCGTTAATTTCATCTTGCATGGAGTCAACGTCGGTTGAGGCATCAATCCAAGCCCCATGCAAAACCCCGTTGTTATAGCTGGCGAGACAGGCGACATAGATTCGCATTGGTCGAGTCCTTGTGTGCTTAGGCGATGGGGCGGGATTGGTCGGCCGATACGGCGCATGACACGACGCGGAAAACGGCAATGCCGTTTGCTTCGAGCGTCGCAAGCTTCGAGAGGGGAATCCGTTCGGCGAAGCGCGCGCGATCTTTCGCGCGGTCGCATGCGGTCGCCTCATCCTTCGCGAAAAGGGAAACGTGAAAGTCGCAACCCGTCGCAATGCGGCGGACTGTGACGTTAAACCGGGTTGTCTTGATAGCTTGCAGCATGTCTTCCATCCGTTGATTGCGACGGGCCATCCGTCGTTAGACAGTCCATACCGATTAAAACCGGCGGGCGTCAATCGATTTCAACGGATGAAACGCGGATGGGCCATCGTAATCCGATCTAAAACCGGAAAGCGCGTAGCACAGGGCGGCTTTGTGCTCGAAAGCGCAGCAATATCAATGAGCTAGACTGCATT
The DNA here is from genome assembly GCF_000472865.1 of Bradyrhizobium elkanii WSM2783. Classification (GTDB taxonomy): domain Bacteria; phylum Pseudomonadota; class Alphaproteobacteria; order Rhizobiales; family Xanthobacteraceae; genus Bradyrhizobium; species Bradyrhizobium elkanii_A. The sequence goes on from NZ_AXAP01000029.1 coordinate 60,721, forward strand.
GAACCAAGCCGTTTCAAGCAGTCTCGAATGATTGCGAAAGCGCGCAAGATCGAAAGCGAAGCGCCTTTCAATGCATTGAAATCGTTATCTTATTTCGGCTATCGCGATGGCAGAACATGCGCGCGGTTGTGTCGGGGATACAACCGATGGTTACGGCCGCATTGGGATCGATCGAACGGAAACAGCTGCATTCTTCTATCAAAGCCGCAGTCATTGGAAGATTATTCTTTTATTGCAGCGCACGAAGGTATTTGGGTCCTTCTGGGGCGCTCCCCCGTGCGGGTGACGTGCGACCGCCCGATCCCGCTAGATATAAAATTTCAAAAGTGACTTTCTGTTCTCGGATGGGTTGTGTGGGAGAGGGGTTCCAGGCGGCTGCAATAAACTCCGATTGGCGATTTCCACGGACTTAAGCGGATGTTTTGACCTCAAACACCCCGGCCTGCTCGGATCGGTCTCGAAAGCAACTTTGACGGATTACACCGGATGGGAGACCGGATCAGACCCGACACGTCCGTTACGGTCCGCTTTTCTTCAGGTCGCAATTTGGAGCGACCGAGATGCCCTTCAAGGACCTGAAGCCAAGCGCGCGTGGCGCAGAGCCAACCGCGACCGCCAGAACGAACACCACCGCAAATACCGCGCAGGGAAGCCCGAAGCGGAGGCCAAGCGGGTCGAAAAGCAGAAGCTCGCAAACCGCATCATGAGCCTGTTCAGGGCAAACATCGCTGCGTATCTCAAGAAGAACCCGCCGAGCGAGGACAAGAATGCTCGGTACCGCAGGAAGCTCCGCGATCTCGTCATCGACTGCTTGGGTGGGTGCTGCGAATGGTGCGGTCTCGACGAACCGCTCTGCCTTGAGGTCGATCACATCAAGCCGGTGCATCGCCGCACTAACGGAATCACCAATTGGCAAAACCTCGACTTCTATCGCGCGATCCTGCGCGGCGAAGAAGACAACGCGCAGCTTCTTTGCGCCAACTGCCACCGGATCAAGACGCGCTTGGGCGGCGAACACTCGCTCACGCCGTCAGCGGTGCCTTTCCATCCTTGGGATACCGAAACGGCCTCGAACGACAATATCCGGTCTGAGACCGTACTGCTCCAATCAGGAGCATTAGCAGCATGATCGTTATCGGCATCAAGGGCTTTATCGGGTCCGGTAAGTCCACCGTCGCAAACTACCTCGTTGAACGGCACGGGTTCGTCCGTGGCCGCATCGCTGGCGCGCTCAAGGAAATGCTGCGCGCCTATCTCCGCTATCGTGGGTGCGAACCGAGCACCATCGAGCGGATGATCGATGGTGATCTGAAGGAACTGCCGTCCGAATGGCTGAACGGGAAGACGCCCCGTCACGCAATGGAAGGTCTCGGCGGACCGTGGGGCCGAGACTGGATGTCTCCCGATCTTTGGATCGCCACCGAGACCGACAAGCTCTGGATCGACCAGCCCGAGCGCGTCGTCTTCGAGGATGTCCGGCATCGGAACGAGGCCGAAGCGATCGACCGCATGCAGGGCCGTGTCATCGAGATCATTCGCCCCGGCTTGGTGCCGAAGGATCATCCGACCGAGCGAACGCAGGTTGAGATCAGCCCGCACGAATACCTCATCAATGAGGTTGGCCGTCTCACTCAGACGTATCGGCAGGTCGATGAACTGCTCGCTCGCCTATTCGCGAGGCCCAATGGCCTGCCCCCGATGCAGACCCAGGCGGTGCGCCAATGAAGCTCTCCCAGGCATACGACTTCGAGCGCCTTCTGAAGCAACGCGACGAACTATGCGGAGCGCGTCGCATCGCAGATCACGGCGACGGGCTCGGCGTGACGATCAGGGGCACGTATCAGGACGCCGAGATGGTCGCAGCGGTCAAGGCCGCTGTTGTCGCCGAGCTTAATCGGCGCATCGCGGCCATCGACGCCCAACTGATCGCTATGGGCATCGAGATCGACGAATAATGGGCAAGGTCGTCAACCGGCAAGAGCTTGCGGACATCTTCGGCTATTCGCTGCCGACGATTTCCGCATGGGTCGAGAACGGAATGCCGGTCAAGTCTCATGGTGGGCGTGGCAAGCAGTTCGAGTTCGATACTGAAGACGTGCTGAAGTGGCTGCTCGCGCGCGAGCGTTCCGAGCGCAAGGCGCATACGGCTGCGACGCTGAAGGAAGGCGGCGAAGACATCACCATCGACAAGGCGCGCCTTCGCAACGAGATCGCGAAAGCGAAGCTGTCCGAGTTGGAGTTGGCGACGAAGATGGAGCTTGTTCGCCCCATCGACATGATCGTCAAGGTGCTCTCGAACGAAATTGCGAATGCGCGCGCGCGTCTGCTCGGCATTCCATCCAAACTGCGCCCTGCGATCCAACTCGAAGTCGGCGCGCCCGAAGGCACGAAGAAGCTGGTCAACGAAGTTGAGCGGCTGATCCTCGAAGCGCTGAACGAAATCAAGATGACCACGGACGAGCCGGTCGAGGAAGAGCCTCACGCCGAGCCGCCGTCCGAGACTGTCGAGCAAGACGAAGAAGAAAATGACGACGAGTGAGTTCAAGCCTTCGTGGTTGAAGTGGCCCCCGAACAGTTGCGAAGTCTGCACCGCCTGGAAGCGGGAAGGGGAGTGGGTTGGCGTGTGCCAGCGTGCGGCATCGATCCATTTCGACCAGCCCACCGACGCGCGTCAGCGCTGCCCTGAATATCAGCGCAAGCCGGATGCCTGATGACCGCAGCCGTCGCCGTCGTCGATGAATTTCACGAGGATAGCGCATATGGAGCTCGGCTTCGCGCGCAGGTCCGCGAGATCATCGCGCAGAGCTTCAGTCCGCCGCCGAAGCTGACCGTCTCCGAATGGGCGGACGAATACCGCGTGCTTTCGCCGGAAGCGTCTTCGGAGCCCGGTAAGTGGTCTACTGCGCGCGTCGAGCCGTCGCGCGGCATCATGGATGCCTTCGCCGATCCTGAGATCGAGATCATCACTTGTATGGTCGCGGCGCAGACGGTGAAGACCGAAGTCATCAACAACGTGGCTGGCTTCCACGTCCATCTCGATCCTTGCCCGATGCTCATTCTGCAACCGACGTTGCAGATGGCCGAAGCGTACTCGAAGGATCGTCTCGCGCCGATGATCCGCGACACGCCGCCTCTCGCGGCGAAGCTTGGTAACCACGCGCGCGATTCCGAAGACACGATCCTCCACAAGAAATATGCGGGCGGTCATATCACGATGGCGGGCGCAAACTCGCCCGCGTCGCTCGCATCGCGTCCGATCCGCATCCTGCTCTGCGACGAAGTTGATCGCTATGAGGCGAGCGCCGGCAAAGAAGGTGATCCGGTTTCGCTCGCCATCGAGCGAACGACGACGTTCTGGAATCGTAAGATCGCGCTCGTCTCGACGCCGACCATCAAGGGCGCGTCGCGCATCGAGTCCTCCTACGAGGAAAGCGATCAGCGTCGGTTCTTCGTGCCGTGCCCGAAGTGCGGCCATATGCAACATCTGCGGTGGGCGCAGGTCCGATGGCCGGAAGGTGATCCCCTCGCGGCGCGCTATCATTGTGAATACAGCGATCCCGACACCGGCGAGCTTTGCGATCACGGATGGAGCGAGGCTGAACGGCTGAAGGCAATCGCTCGCGGCGTCTGGATCGCGACGCGCCCTGAAGTGAAGGGCCACGCTGGGTTCCACCTGAACCGGATCGCGTCGCCCTGGCGCGCTCTCGGCGAGATGGCGCGCGACTTCGTGTTGGTGAAGAAGCACCCGGAGCGTCTGAAGACCTGGGTGAACACGCGCCTCGCGGAGACGTGGGAAGAGCGAGGCGAGCGCGCCAACCCGGACTCGATCTATGCCCGTCGCGAAGAGTATGACGCCTCGATCTTGCTGCCCAGCGGCGTCGGCTGCATCACTAGCTCGGTCGATATTCAGGATGATCGCGCGGAGATCGAGTGGGTCGGTTGGGGGGCCGACGACGAGTCGTGGTCGCTCGACTACAAGGTCCACTATGGCGCGCCCAACACGCCCGGCTTTTGGGAGGTGATCGATAGCGCCTTGCTGCGCACGTTCAAGCACCCGGCCGGAATCGAGATGCGCGTCGAAGCGGCCTGCATCGACTCGGGCGGCCACTTTACGCAGCACGTCTACAACTTCGTCCGGCCGCGCATCGCCCGGCGGGTCTACGCGATCAAAGGTATGGCCGGTCCCGGCCGCCCGATCTGGCCCGCGAAGGGTACCGTCAACAAGGCGAAGAACGTCACGATCTTCGTGCTCGGCGTCGATCAGGCCAAGGATATGCACTACAAGCGACTCGAGACCAAGGAGCCCGGCCCCGGCTACTGCCACTACCCGCTGCTCGAAAACTACGACAAGAAGTTCTTCGAGGGCCTGACCGCCGAAAAGGCCGTGCTGAAGACCGATAGGCGAGGCTTCGTGGTCAAGGAATGGCACAAAGTCCATCAGCGTAACGAACCGCTCGATCTGCGCGTCTACAACATCGCGGCGCGGCTCTCGCTCGGCATCAACATGGAACGCCGCCTTATGGCGCTGCGGGCTGCGGCAGCGAACGCGCTCAATGCTGCCCCGCGTCCGTCCGTCTCGCGAGAAGAGCCGGTGGCTGCGACGCCCCAGGCGGTTCCTGGGCGGCGTCGCATTCGCAGCCGTGGCGTTGAAAGTTAACGATTGGGCGGGTAGATGAAAAGCATGATGACCGGAGACGATGTTCGCGCTGCCCGCGTAACGCTGGGCAAGATGTGGAAGCCCGGCGGAGCCCCGCTGACGGCTCAAGAGCTTGTGCGCGCCCTTGGCTTGTCCGAAGTGCACGGCACCGACCACGTCTACAACATGGAAAAGGGCAAGTCGGCGGTGTCCGGCACCATTGAGATGTTGCTGCGCATCTATCTCGCCGGGGGTGTGCCGCCCGACGATGTTGTGATCTTCAAAGAGACTGATCGCAAGCGAGCGCGTTAAGGGCGACCGGAACGATCTCTTTGGAGTGAACCATGTCCCGTAGTTTCGGGGCATGGCAAAGAGCATCGAAGAGCAGCTTGAAAGCACCCTGACCTCGATCCAACAGGTCGAGCAGAACGGGCAGCGCTACACGATCAAGGATCGTGAGCTTTGGCGTGGCGATCTGCGCCAGCTTGACCAGCGTGCTCAGCGCCTCGAAAAACAAGCGGCCCGCGCGAAGCGTGGTGGCATCCGTATCCAGCGGGTGATCCCGCTGTGATCAAGCCTCTCGCCCCCACTCTGATGGACCGCTTCCTGGCGGGTGTCGCGCCGAACTTCGCGACGCGCCGCTACCACGCGCGCCTCTCTCTGAACTACATGGGCCAATACGCCGGTGCGCGCTCGAACCGTGCCGCGTTGAAGGCATGGAAAACGCATCCCGGCTCGGCGGATTCCGACACGCTCGGCGATCTTCCGGCGCTGCGCAGCCGTTCGCGCGATCTCGGCCGCAACAACCCCATCGCCGCCGGTGCTCGGCAGACCTCGAAGAGCAACGTCGTCGGCTCTGGTCTGCGCGTCCGCGCGAAGCTGAACCCGAAGCTCGTTGGCCTCTCGGAAGAAGCCGCCGAGTTGTGGGAGCGCAAGACCGAGACGCTGTTCGACTTGTGGGCGCAGTCGAAGCTCTGCGACATCACCCTGACGCAGAATTTCTATGAGCTTCAGGGGCTCGTCTTCAACGCCGTGTTTGAGTCTGGCGACACCTTCGTTCTGCGCCGAACCCCGAAGCGGCCTAACGCGATTGTGCCGCTCGCGCTGAACGTGATCGAGGCCGACCGCGTTGCCACGCCCCAGGAATTGCAAGGCGAGTATCTGATCCGCGACGGCGTCAAGATCGACGAAGACGGCGCCCCGGTCAGCTACTACGTGCTCAACGAGCACCCCGGCGAGCGCGTCACCTTAACCTACAACGGTTACACGGAAGTCCCGGCCTTCGGCAAGAAGTCCGGCGAGCAGATGGTGCTCCATATATTCGAGCGGCTGCGCCCTGGCCTGAACCGTGGCATCCCCCAGCTTGCGCCGGTCATCGAAATCCTGAAGCAACTCGACCGCTACAGCGAAGCCGAGTTGATGAAGGCCGTCGTATCGTCGTTTTTCACGGTCTTCCTAAAGACCTCGGGCGAAGATGGTCTGGCGGGTGCGGTGCCGCAGGGCGCGTATCCCGGCATCGGCGCAAATGATGTGACGATGGGGCCGGGGACCATCGTTGACATCGGCACCGACGAAGAGATTCAGACGGCGCAGCCCGCGAACACCGCGAATTTCGATCCGTTCTTCCAATCCGTAGTCCGCCAGATCGGTGTCGCGCTGTCGATCCCGTTCGAACTGCTCATGATGCACTTCACGGCGAGCTACAGCGCGTCGAGGGCATCACTGGAAATGGCAGCACAGTTCTTCCGCGACCGACGCACTTGGCTTGTCCGCAACTTCTGTGCGCCTGTTTACGAGTGGTTCCTGATCGATGCGATCAACGCTGGCCTGATCGAGGCTCCCGCCTTCTTCAACGATCCAGTGCGCCGCGCCGCATGGCTCGGCGCTCAGTGGATCGGACCCGCGCGGATCATCCTCGACCCGCTGAAGGAATGGAAGGCCGAGACCGAAGCCGTGAACCTGGGTGCGCGCACCATCGAAGCCGTGATCATCGAGCGCGGCGGCGACGACTTCGAGCAGACCACCGCGCAGCGCATCCGTGAGCACTCGGCGCGCGCCGCCGGGAAGCTCGAACCCGAAATTCTCGCGCCGTCCGGCATGGGCTCACAGGTCAAGGAAGACGTGAGCAATCAGCCGGACGACGAGCCGACGCAGCCGAAGAAGCCCGAGAAGAAGCAATGACCATCAACGTCCGCAACCCGATGATCTTCGACGCCGCGCTCACCGCCGATTGGGCGATGGACGAGAACGCGCTGCGGCAGATCATGGAGATCGCCGCGCGCGAGACGCAGATCACGCCGCAGATGCTCGAAGCCTATCGCGGTCAGGAACTTGAGCGTTCCGAGCGTGCGACTCGGCGCGGCAACGTCGCGGTGATCGACGTGGCTGGCCCCCTGTTCAAGCGCGCGAACCTCATGACTTCGTTCTGCGGCGCGACCGCATACGAGACCGTCCGCCGCGATCTTCAGGCCGCGATGGACAATGCGTCGATCACCGCGATCCTGCTCAACATCCATTCGCCCGGCGGCGAGGCCGCTGGCGTTGCCGAGCTTGCCAGCGCGGTCCACGAAGTACGCGGCCGTAAACGTATCGTCTCCTATGCAGGCGATCAGGCGGCCTCCGCTGCCTTCTGGCTGGGCACTGCATCGGACGAGTTTCTGATCGGCCCGACCGCTGCGCTCGGCTCCATGGGTGTCGTCGCTGGCTACCGCGATACGTCCGCGCAGGACGCGGCGCGCGGCATCAAGACTATCGAGTTCGTGTCGTCGCAGTCTCCCTACAAGCGCGTCGATATCAACACGCAGGAAGGTCGCGACCGCGTCCAGGCGCGCGTCGATGCGATGGCCGCCGTGTTCGTCGAGACGGTCGCGGGCTATCGCGGCGTGTCAGTCGATCACGCGCTCGAACATTTCGGACGTGGCGATGTGCTGATCGGTGCAGCGGCGGTCGATGCCGGGATGGCGGATGGCATCGCGACGTTTGAACAGGTTCTCGCGAGCTTGTCTCGCGGCGAAAGTCCGAAGGCTGTCTTCGGTTTTAACCCGGCCGCGACCGGCCAAGATGGAGATGTCGAAATGACCGACGAAGAGAAGGCCGCATTCGAAGCGAAGATTCGCGCCGACGTGCAGGCCGAAATGGAAGCCAAGGCGAAAGCCGACGCCGATGCGAAGGCCAAGGCCGATGCGGAGGCTGCCGCTGCCGCCGCAAACGATCCGGTTGCGCTTGAGCGCAAGCGCGTCACCGAGATCATGGGCCTGACGTTGCCGGGTTACGAAGCCGCCGCCGCGAAGGCTATCGAAACGGGCTCTTCGGCGCATGAGTTCTCGGCCATGATCGTGGCTGCTGAAAAGGCCAAGCGCACCGAACGCGCTGCTGACATCAAGACGGACACCGAAGCCAATTCCGGCGTCGCTCCGTCGAGCGGTCAGGAAAAGGCGCAGGGCGACGAAGCCGCTGCAAACGCAATTCTCGGCGCGATGAAGCTCGTGTCCGGCAAGTAAGGAGCCGCAACGTGGCAAAGTTTCAGAACGAAGGTTCGTTTCTGCCGAACCAGTGGGCGCTCGGCCATACGCGCGCCCGCAAGGTGACGATCAAGTCGGGCGCTGGCGTTCTCGCGGCTGCGACCGTGCTCGGCCTGGTTACGGCCGACGCCAAGTATTTGAAATCGCTCAAGGCCGCGACGGATGGATCGCAGGTGCCCGACGCGATTCTCGCCGAAGCGGTCGATGCGACCGACAAGGACGTGGAGGCCGTCGTCTACATCGCCGGTGAGTTCGATCAGGACAGGCTGATCCTCGGTGCCGGTCACACCCTCGGATCGGTGGATGCGGTCTTCCGCACCAAGTCGATCTGGCTCGTTAAGCCGATGGGCTAACCGAGACAACCAGCAAAGCAAACGGGAAGCCCTACTATGGACCTCTATTCCACCACGGCCCTCAACCGCGTTGTCGAGGAACTGCCGCTGAACCCGGCGTTCTTCCTCAACACCTTCTTCACCACGGTCGAGACCTCCGACACCGAAGACGTCAAGTTCGACTCGGTGAAGGGTCGCCGGATGATTTCGCCGCTCGTCTCGCCCGTCATCGCGGGAAAGGTAATCCGCGAGGCCGGTTACAAGACCTCGTCCCTGGCCCCGGCCTATGTCAAGGACAAGCGAGTCTTCAAGCCGCAGGCGCAGTTCAAGCGCCGCGCAGGCGAGAAGATCGGCGGCACCCTGACGCCGGAACAGCGCCTCGCTGCATCTGTCGGTTTCGCGATCTCCGAGCAGTTGGATATGTGGGTGCGCCGCCTGGAAGTCATGTCGGCCGAAGTGCTGCGCACCGGCAAACTTGTCCTGAAGGGTGACGACTATCCCGAGCAGGTCGTGGACTTCGAGCGCGAGGCCGCGCTGAGCATCGTCCTGACCGGATCGGACAAGTGGTCGGATGCCGCCGTGAACCCGCTCGATGATATCGAAGAGTGGGGTCAGATGATCTTCGATGCCTCCGCGCTGACCTGCCGTGACGTGTTCATGGCGAGTGACGTGTGGAAGACCATCCGCGAGAAGATGTTCGGTCCCGACACCGATGCAGTCGCCAAGGCGATGCGCCTTCAGATCGACACCACGAAGGAAACTCTTTCCTCCGCGCGCGCCGAGCTTGGCCCGATCCTGATCACCCCCGGCGTTCGGTTGGTTGCGGTGTTCGGCGACTATCGCTTGTGGGTCCATGCCGACAAGTACGTCGATCCGCTCGATGGCGTCGAGAAGGAGATGCTCCCGGCCGGTGAGGTAGTGATGGCTTCGCGCGAGATCGAGGGCGTCCGCCACTTCGGCGCGATCATGGACCTGAAGGCAGGGCTTCAGCCGCGCGACTTCTTCGTGAAGTCGTGGGAAGAGGAAGACCCGAGCGTTCGGTACATCCTCGGCCAGTCGGCCCCGCTGATCGCGCCGTACCGCGTGAACGGCACCCTGGGCGCGAAGGTGAAGTGATGCCGATCTATCGCGGCCTCGTAACGATCAAGCGTAACCGGCGGTATCTGCCGCCCGGTACGCCGCTCGATCTGACCGAAGACGAAGCGAAGGCGCTCGGGCCTGCTCGTGTCGTTCTCGCGCCGGATCAGGTGTCCGCCGTCGCCGCGATTGCTCTCGAATCGACCAGCCATCTTGCTGGTCTCGAATCCGCCGGGAATGCTCCCGGCGACGCGCCGTCCGCTGTTGAAGCCCCTCCCGCCTCACAACAGACGGACGGCGCGAGCAATCGCATCGCTGACATCGCCTCGGCTATCGACCTGCTCGACGAAAAGAAGGACTTCTTCAAGTCCGGCCATCGAGCGGGCAAGCCGAAGCAAAAGCCGATTGAAGACATCGTCGGGTTCGACATCTCCGATGCCGACATCGACGCTGCGTTGGCTCTGCGCGACTCGGGGCTGTAATGCCCGTCGAGACCGACAACGATCTTCTGATCTTTCTCAACCCCGACGAGTTCGGGGTTGAGGCGCGTTATGTGTGCCGCGATCCAGCCGTCGAGCCGAAGGACATCCCCGGCCAGTTCGACGACGAAGGTAGCAACTGGAATCCGAACCGCTGGAACGGGACGGAGTTTCAGATGCAGATGGGCGCGAGCGTCACGTCCACCGGGCCGACGTTTCTGTGCCGCACGTCCGATCTCAATAAGGGCGGTCGTAAGGGCGAGAAGCTGACCATCAAGAACAAGAAGCTGGGTGTCGAGCAGGAATATCGGATCGAGGACAAGCGGCCGGACGGCACCGGCATGACCTTGCTCTTGCTCATGGCGAACGACTGAGATGGCACACCCTCGCAAGCTAATCCGCGAAGCGTTCCGAGCCCGGCTCGCCGAGAATGTGGATGGCAGCTACCGCACGGCCGCGCAAGGCCGCGTGTATGCGAGCCGCATGGCTCCCGTGAACGAGGAAGAGTTGAAAGAGGACGGTGCCGCCATCCTCGTTTACGCGCGCATGGAGAAGTACAACCCCGAGAAGGACTATGGGGTCGAGGGCGACGCGACCTATATCGAGCGCGAGTTAACCATTGTCACGGAGGCGATGCTGCTCGGTGGCGAGACCGTTGACGACAAGCTCGACGACATCGCCGAACAGATGGAAGCCGCCGTAGAGGGCTTCGTGATTCCCGGCTTCGAGTCGGCGCGCATCCGCCTGACGGAATCGGACATCGACGTGATCACCGAGCAGGTCAAGCGCCCCATTGGCGCTATTGGCCTCGTTTGGCAGGTCATCTATCGCACCGCATGGCGTCCGCGCGCCACGGCTAATGACATCGACGCCGCCATGGCCGACTTCCTGGCGGGGAAGTGAGCCATGGTGAAGTTCCTCCGCGATCCTGCGAGCACCGGCGGCGTGTCCGACCCGGAAGCGTCCGACATCGACCGGCGCGCGCAGGATGTCGTCAAGTTCGGCAAGATCAAGGAAGTTGACTACAAGCGCCAGCCTCCGTCTTATCGCGTCCTGATCGGCGACGAAAGCGACGAAGACAACCATATCATCACCGACTGGCTCCCGGCGGGCGGCATGCGCGCGAAGGGCGACCGCGAGACGCATTTCCTTGAGAAGGGCGAGAAGGTCGTTTTGCTTGCCGAAGGCGGCGAGCTTGCGACGGCGCAGGTCTATCCGGCAGGCACGTACACGCTCGAGAATGAAGACGAGAAGGAAACCACCGACAAGGCGGGTGTTTGGCGCAAAATCTTCTCGAAGCCGAAGAGCGGCGGCGAAGATGGAGAGGGCGACCAGGGCGACCAGGGCGGCGAAGGCGACGAAGGGGGCGAGGAAGGCGAGGAAGACGAAATCCTCGGCGAGATCAGTTATGACCGCAGTACGGGCGACTGGCTGATCAAGGGCATTGAAACCAAGGGCTCGATCACGCTCGAAGGCTCGGGCTGCAAGATCGTCATGAAGGACGGCACGATCACGCTGAAGGCGAAGAATCTGAAGGTCGAGATGGAAGAGAACGTCGAGGTTGAGGCGGGCGAGAACGTCAAGATCGAAGCGGGCTCGAACTTCACGACGAAGGTGGGAGAAGAGTCGATCCATGAAGCGACGGCCTTCGTGACCGTTGCCGCGACCTTCCTGGGCGTCGATAGCGCTGGCGAGAAGCCGACCGACCGCGTCGAAGTCGTCACCGACATCCCGGCCAAGCAGGTCTTCGCGAAGAAGGGCTAAGAGGCGACCGGATCAGACTGTAAGCGGCCCGGCCGACGCGGCACGGTGCGCCTTATGGCGACCATTGACCTCACTAACGGCAAGCCTCTCGAAGGCATTGACGATGTCTGGCAGTCGATTGCGACCATTCTGAGCACGACGTTGAAGTCGCTCGTTATGGCCCGCGATTTCGGCTCGAAGATGCCGCGCCTTGTGGACCGCGCCGTGTCGCAGGTCACGGTGATCGAGTTCTACGCGGCCGTGCCGGAAGCCATAAATCGCAAGAGCCCTGAGTCCTTGATGGCCGAAGAGCCTCGCTTCCGCATCATTCAGATGGAGCTTGCCGACATGACCGACCAGGGCAACGCCGTCTTCGACATCGACGGCATCTATTACCCGCGCGGCCATCTCGGCGACTATTCGGAAGCCCGAGATGCGCGCGGCCGTGTCGTTGTTTCGAACAACCTGATCGTCGGGAGCTATGTCTAATGGACGCGCCGCTCCCGAGCCTGCCGCTTCCGGTCATCGAGCGCGAGCCCGCATTCCAGACGTTGTTCGACAACCGCATCACGCAGATGCGTGGCCTGCTTGAGACCGCCGGTCTCGATTGGGACACCTACATGCTGCGGTCGGACCCGATCAATAACTTCTGCCGCCACGCGGCTTATGGCGATCTGCTCTATGTCGCCTCGCTGAACGACACGTTCCGCGCGACGCTGATCGACTTCGCGCAGGGGGCAGACCTTATCGCGCAGGCATCAGATTGGGGCATGACCCCGTTTGAGGGCGAGGCCATCGACGATCTGCGTCGTCGTCTGCGCGAGCGTAAGAAGGGGCAGGGCGGCTTCACCGAGAACTGGTATAAGCGCTTCGCGTTCGCGGCCGATCCGCGCGTGGCGGACGTTGGCGTGACCGGCGACGCGAAGGGCGGCGTCAAGGTCTCGATCTTGTCCACGGAAGGCGAAGGCGTCGCCAGCGAAGCACTGCTCGCGATTGTCAGCGCCGCCTTGAATCTGCCAACCGTTCTCGGCGACAACGATCATATCGAGGTTGTCCCGGCGGTGATCCGTGTCGTCAATGTCGAGGCGGATGTCTGGTTGTTGCCGGAAGCCCCGGCCGATGAACTGGAAACGGCCAAGACGCGCCTCGCGACCGAGTTTGCCGCAGCGCGCCGCCTTGGTTGGGATTTCACCGCCGACTTCGTCATCGCCGCCCTGCGCACGTCCGGCGTTCGCCGGATCGTGATGATCACGCCTGCGGCCGACGACTACACTCGCGCCGAGCCGAATGAGGCCGTCGCGCTCGGCACCGTCAAGCTCAACTACAAGGGTCGGTCCTACTGATGACTGACCTGATCGACATCGTCCCGCGCAACTCGACGCCGCTTCAACGGTCCGTCGTCGCCACCATCGACTCGCGCTCGCGCCACAAGGGGTTGGTGCAGTCGATTATCGACGTGCGCTATCAGGACACGATACCAGAAGACATCCTGCCTTGGCTGTTGCGGCATTGGGGCCTCGAAGACGCGGCTGCGTTCGTCGCTGACCATCAACGGCTCTACAAGGAAGGCAAGCACTGGCAGACCGTCCGTGGCCGCCTGGAAGCCTTCGAGATCGTCTTCGAGTGGCTTGCCCTGAACGGCGTGTATGAGCGTGGCACGCGCGGCGACGTGCGCTGGGGTTTGTTCCAGATCGGTCTCGATGGCGAGCCCGAGATGCGGACGTTGCTCAATCTGATCGGCCTTGCGAACCTCTCCAAGCGAGCGTCCAGTGTCCTGGGGCGCGTCTATGGCGGGTATGACATCCGGCCGATGCGTCTCGACATGATGCGCCTTGACGGCGCTCTGCTCGACGATTGGTCCGGCGTCTACCTCGACGGCATCAAGCCCAAGCTCTCGTTCGGCGGCGTCCATGGGGGCACGATCGAGCTTGGCCCCGAGCTTCACACCAACTACTTCGGCTACCTCGACGGCGTTGCGCGCTTCGAGGAAGGCTTCGTGCTCGACCGTTCTATCCTCGACCAAGAAGTCGTCGAGCCGTCCGTCATCGCGATCCAAGCTGCGTTCTCGTCCGAGATCATCGATCTAGCCGATGAAGTCTTGATGATGTGGCCGAGCACCAACTGGCCGAATGTCCAGTGGTCGAGATTCGATCCTTTCACCATCTATGGAGGCCCTGATGGCTCTTCTGGTTAATAGCGGGCGCTCGGGCATGGCTGCGGCGCTCAAGGCGCGGCAGATGCACTTCGCATGGGGCCGTGGCGCTTCGTGGTGGGGCCAGACGGACGTTGTGAACAAGACGTTCGCCGGCTCGCCCGAGCGTATCACGCTCGATCACGCGCCGGTGCAGTCGCTCACGCTGCGCAACGGCAACAACGCGCAGGTCTATGAGTCGCCTGCCGACTACACCTATGACTCGAACACCGGCATCGTGACGCGCGTCAACGGGGGCGCCATTGCGCCGGGATCGACCGTTCAGGCGCAGGTCGTCTACGGCACCACGCCGCTGGCGTCGTCGGAGGTCGGGCTTGTCGATGAAGTTGGCCGCCGCATCGCTTCGTCCGTCGAGTTCGTGTTGCCCGACCCGAACGGCAACATCAACACGCCCGGCGGTGATCGTTGGACCGTGTCGCCGACGCCGACCCGCTATCTCTATGTGCAGGTCTTGTTTGATTACCTCGAAGCGCAGGCCGATACGATCCGAGAAGTCGGCATCTTCATCGACACCGTGCGTAAGGAGGGGGTGCCTGAAGGGCAACTGTACTTGACTCCCGAAGAAGTCGCCGAACCCGGATACTTGTTGCTGCTCGACCGCTTCGCTGGCATCGCGCGTTCCCCGAGTTCGCGCCAAGGCTTTTCATACGTTCTGGTGATCTAATGTCCGACGCACGCGACAATCTTCCGGCCTACATCAATAGCTTCGATCCGGCGAAGGGCTTTCAGCGCCTCGCGTTCCATTACGACCGCTTCATGTCGAGCAACGAAGTCAACGTTGTTCAGGATATCGAGGCGAACCGCGTCAAGAACATTGCCGACGCCTTCTGGCGCGACGGTTCGCTTGTCAGCGGCGGGGCCATCGTGCTCGGGCCGATCACCAGCGGAACGGTCGAGGCGCAGTTGGCGGCGGCGAAGGTTTACATCCGTGGTGCCGTGCATGACATCGAGGCGCGCAATCTCGTTGTGTCCGCAGTCGGCATCGTCGTCATCGGCATCCGCCTGCGCACCTTCACCGTCACGTTCGAGGAAGACCCGACGCTGAAGGGTATGGCCCCCGGAACGCGCGCGCAGGGCGAGCCGGGCGCGTCTGCACTGGTCATGAAGGGGCGTTGGGATTGGGAGGGAAGCAGGGAGGAAGGCGACTTCTTCCCCATTTACACCATCAAGGACGGCGAGATCGAGACGCCGAACGAGCCGGGCATCGACGACGCATGGGCAAACCTGCTCGCGCGCTATGACCGTGAGGCCCACGGCGGTTACGTCGTCGAAGGCTTCCAGGTGAAGGCCCTTGGCCTCGAAAACGGCAAGCAGGTCTTCTCTGTCTCCGAAGGCACGATCAACGTCTACGGCTACAAGCGGACCCGGCCTGCGTCCTACCGCCTGCGTGTGGACGAAGAGCCTGAGATCATGCTGCTTGATGACGAGCCGCATGCCGTCAATTCCGGTGTGCAGACCATCGTCGTTCGCTTCGCGCCCATCGCCGAAGTGGTCGAATGCACGATCATCGCCGAGAAGACTGTGACGCTCACTCACGGCGCATATACCGGAGTGTCCGACGCGCTGCCCGACCCGACCGTGCTCTCGATCTCGCAGGTCAAGCAAGGGGCGACGGTCTATCAGGCGGGCGCTGACTACAAGCTGTCGGGCGCGGCTATCGATTGGTCGCCGACCGGCGCGGAAATGGCACCGGGATCGACCTATCAGGTCACGTATCGCTACCTGACCAACGCGACCCCGACCAACATTCAGCGCGACCGCTTCAACATCACCGGCGCGGCCGATGGCACCGTGGCCTATGTCAAATATCGGACCAAGTTGCCGCGATACGATGCCGTCGTGGTCGATCAGGCGGGCGTTATCTCCTACCTGAAGGGTATCTCTTCGCTTTATGCGCCGCAGCCGCTCACGGTCGCCTCGACGCTCGTCAAGCTGGCCGACGTATACAACCAGTGGGGATTGACTCCGACCGTCCGGCAGGTCGGAACCGTGCGCATGCCCTTCAACGATCTGCGCAGCCTCGAAGGCATGGTTGGCGACCTGTATGCGCTGGTCGCCGAAGAGCGCCTTCAGCGCGACGTTGATCGCAAGGAAGTATCGTCCAAGCGCGGCGTCTTCGTCGATCCGCTGCTCGACGACGACATGCGCGATCAGGGCATCCAACAGTCGGGCGCTATCTTCGGCGGCAAGCTCTGGCTGCCGATCACGCCGACCGTCACGACGCTGTCGGTCTCGCAGACGGCGCTCGACTATACGTCAGAGAACATCTTCGAGCAGCGCCAGATCACCGGCGAGACGAAGATCAATCCCTACCAGTCGTTCGGCCCGCCGCCGACCGATGTCACGCTCAATCCGTCCGTCGATCTGTGGACGGAAGTCGTGGATGTGTGGACCTCGATTCATACGGCTCGGCAAGTCGGCTGGGGCGGCATCATGTATGCGCAGACGACGGATTATGCTGACCGCGTGGTGAGCAACATCACCACGGACATCGAGACCATTCGGCAGCGGTCGGTCGGATTTATCATCAACAAGTGGGGCTACAACGAAGTCCTGAAGAGGGTCACGTTCGACGACATCGACGTTACGCCGCCGGGCACGATCCGCGCCGATGGCAATGGTACGCTCGTCTCTGCGTTTAACATCCCGGCCGGCGTCCCGGTCGGCGTGAAGCACGTCGGCTTCGAGGGCGTCGGCGGCTCCAAGGCTAACGCGCTCTACACCGCCTACGGCTGGCTCACGACGATCACCAACGAGCGCAACGTCATCACGACGAACTATTGGTACAACCCCGACCCGGTCGCGCAGACCTATCGTCTGCCCGAGCCGCGTCAGGCGCTCGGTGTTGACATCAAGTTCACGAAGATCGGTGACCGGAACAAGCCGGTTCGTTTGCAGCTTCGTGAAGTCGAGCTTGGTGTGCCTACCGAGCGTGTTGTGGCCGAATGCGTGCTCGATATGCACGCCGTCACGGCCATAGACCCGCTCTCGACCGCGCCGCGCCTCGAAAGCGACTGGACCGCTGCGAACTTCGACCGCCCGGTGACGCTGCGCGAGGATCGCAACTACTCAATCACGCTTCTGACCGAAGACGCAGCCCACTCGGTTGCTATCGCCGATCTCGGCGGCTTCGACCAGATCAACGGCTGGGTGACGAGCAACGCGTTCCCGCTCGGTACCTTCCTCGACGGTTCGGACGCCCGTACCTGGCTTCCGAAGCCGGGCCGCTCGCTGACCTTCCGTCTGCGGGTCGCGAGGTTCAACCCGAGCGTCCGCACGGTCGAAGTGGGCACGGTCGATGTGACGAACTGCTCGGACCTGATGCCGCTGCTCGTTGCAGAGCGCCCCGAGAACACGGCTATTGAAGTCGAGTTCGAGGCTCCGGACGGCGTGAAGTACATCACCGCCCCCGGCGTGAACGTCCAGCTTCCGTCCGCGATCACGGGCACGCTGAAGGTCCGCTTGCGCCTGATCGGCACGGTCGCGCTGTCTCCGCTTATGGTGCCGTATGTGCAGGTTGTCGCTGGCTCGATCCAGTCGGAAGGCGAGTACATCACGCGGGCGTTCGAGGCGGGCACCGACTCGAAGATTCGCCTGATCCTTGACGTGTATCTGCCCTCGACCTCGACCTTTGAAGCGAAGATGCAGACGGCCGAAAACACTGGCCTGCCGGTGTGGTCCAACCTGACGCTCGAAAAGGCGACGCCGCTGGGCGACGGCTGGGAAGAGCGCCAGTACATGATCGATCACGTCAACAGCAACGTCTCGCGCGCGAAGATCAAGATCACCGGAGGCCCCGGCGCGCGCTCCAACGCTCGCAACATCCGCTGCGTCGCAGTCAAGTCCACTACGGGTTAGTAGCACATGCCGAACGATACTACGCAGCGGGGATACCCGCTGCCGCATCCGGATAACATCGCTCGCGAGGATGCCAGCCGCATCCGTGATGCTATCGGCCAGATCAGCGCCGATATGCAGGCTCTCGAAGAGCGGAACGTCAGCGCCTCCGAGACCGAGTTCGGCAGCGTTCGCCTCGCGACGGCCGCTGAAGCGGCCACTGGCACGGCGACCGACGCAGTCCCGGTTGTCGCTCGCGTAAAGAGTATGATCGCGACGGCCATCGATGATTTGAAGGGGGGAGTTTCCAGCGCATACGACACGCTCGTCGAGATCGCGGCGAAGTTGACTGAAAACGACGGTATTATCGCTGGCATCCTGTCCGCGATTGCCAACCGGGTTCGGTTTGACGCTGCGCAGACGCTCGACGCCACGCAGCAAGCCCAGGCCCGCACCAACATCGGTGCTCAGGTGGCGGGCAACTATCAGGCGGCAGGCAACTATCAGACGGCACTTGGCTTCACGCCGGTCAATAAGGCCGGCGATACGATCACCGGCTCTCTCACGGTCAACGGCGAACTCGTGGCTGTGCAGAACTACCTCCGCTTCGGATCGTCGGGCAGCGCCGGCTATATCGCGTGGCAAGGCGGTGGCTCCTACTTACTTTCTGGCGCGGGCACCATCTGGACCACGGGGCACTTCGGCAACCCGTTCGGTAGCTTGGTGAGCAGCCTTCGGCTGGTCCACGCTGCTGATCACCAGCTACCCGTCTCTGGCATGCAGGAACCCTACGGTGGTTGCGTCATGACCGGGTTTGATTGGGCTAGCTCGACGGCTGTCAAAATCCGCCTCCGCTATCTTCAATTCGCAATCAACGGTGCATGGTACACGGCAGGTTACGCATGACGATCATCAATCACGGCGCATGGACGCGCTACGTCCCGGAAGTGTGGCCTGAAGGTCTTCCTGAGAGCATCATGTTCTGCAAGCGTGATGTGGATGGCGTTGACTGGTACGATTACATCTACAACGGCGCGGTGTTCGCGCCGAACTCGATCAAGGCCAGCGTCAACGATGGCCGGGTCACGGTCGCGACGCGCGATGTATCGCGTTTGTTTCCGCAGAACTGCACGCTTATTGAGATCACCGAAGACAACAGTATCGATGATCCGCAAGCGACTTTCGGCGGAAAGATGTACGATGCGACGACCGGGGAAATCGTCGATGTGCCGACGCCGGTGAAGATGGTCGCCTCTGCACGCCAGATTCGTCTCGCAATGAATCAACTTGGTCTGCGTGACGAGATTGAAGCGTGGGTCGCGTCGCAACCCATCGACGTGCGTGATAGCTGGCAGTTCACGATCGAGTTCGACATCACGCACCCCTTTGTCGTTAGTGCGAAGGAGGCGTTGAACAAGTCCCAAGAAGAGCTTGTGGCGCTCTTTACGCTCGCGCAGACCTTCACGTAAGGGCTACTCAAACGGTCCCGACGACGTGCAGGGCGGTCGCTAGGTTGTTCTCAATCCCACACTGAGGATTGAGAACAAATGTCCCTTACCGACTTTCTGCACGGCGTCGAGACTGTCGTCGTTGACCGTGGCCCCCGGCCCATTCAGACCGTCCGCTCGTCCGTCATCGGACTGATCGGTACGGCACCCGCCGCCCTTTCGGCATCGTTCCCCTTCGACACCCCGGTGCTCGTCAACCGGCGTCAGGCTGCGGCTACCATCGGTAGCACCGGAACCCTGCCGCAGGCCGTTGACGCGATCTTCGACCAGGGCGGCGCACTTATCGTCGTGGTCCGCGTCGAAGACGCTGAGACCGAGAACGAGCAGCTTTCCAAGGTCATCGGCGGCGTTGACGCCACCACCGGCGCGTTCACCGGCATCCATGCGTTCCGCGCGGCCGAAGCCGAGTGCGGCGTCTCTCCGATGATCCTGATCGCGCCCGGCTTCACGCATCAGCGTCCGGTTGGCGTTAGCGGTCATCAGGTCACTAATCAGGGCACGAAGGACTACACGCAAGCGACCGTGACTTTCTCGGGCGGTGGTGTAGGTGCGGTGCTCCCGACTGCAACCCCGATCATCACCAACGGCAAGATCACGGGCCTGGAATTTCAATCACTCGGCTACGGCATCGTCTCGCCTGTCACCGCTACCATCGGCGGCGACGGCGAAGGCGCGACCGTGACGATCCAGACCGGCGCTTCGGCGAACCCGGTGGTTGGCGAGATGAAGCAACTCGCCGATGGTATGAAGGCGCACATCATCGCCGATGGTCCCTCGACCACCGATGCCGCTGCGTTCGCCTATCGCAACGACCACGGCACCCGCCGCGTGTTCGTCGTCGATCCGAAGGTGTCCGGCTGGTCGGTTAAGACCAACACCTACGCCCTCGAACCGGGATCGCCTCGCGTCGCTGGCCTGATCTCGCGCGTCGATAACGAGATGGGCTTTTGGGAGTCGCCGTCGAACAAGGAAATCTATGGCGTCGGCGGTCTCGGGCGACCCATCGATTATGCCTACGGCGACAAAAACAGCCGGGCGAACATCCTCAACGAGAACCAGATCGCCACGTTCATTCGCGACGACGGCTGGTATTTGTGGGGCAACCGCACCTGCTCGGCAGACGAGAAGTTCGCCTTCCTGTCCGTATCCCGCACGGCCGACATGATCGACATCTCCATCGCGAAGGCGCACCGCTGGGCGGTGGACCGTGCCATTACGAAGAACTACTTCGAGGATGTCACCGCGTCGGTTCGCGCCTACATGCGCCAGCTTCGCACGCGCGGCGCGATCCTCGGTGGTGATTGCTGGGTCGATCCCGAGTTCAACGCCGAAGCGGACATCACGCAGGGCCACGCGACGTTCTCGTATGACTTCACCCCGCCGTACCCGGCCGAGCGTGTGACTTTCCGGTCGCATCTCGTCTCGGACTACATCCGCAACCTCTTCGCATAACGGGGACGAAAGATGATCCCGCGCGTACTCCGCAACTTCAACAGCTTCGTGAACGGCGTCGGCTACGCCGGCCGCATTTCCGAAGTCGAACTGCCCGAGCTTTCGGTCAAGACCGAAGAGTATCGAGGCGGTGGCATGGACGGCAACGTCGAGTTGGACATGGGCTTGGAGACTTTGAGCGCCAAGTTCACGTTCGGCGAGTATGCCAACCAGATTCTCGGCCTTTGGGGCAACATGGATGGTAACGCCGCCCGTATCCAGCTTCGCGGCGCTCTTCAGCGCGACGGCGAGACTGCGATCCCGATGATCGTCGATCTGCACGGCGGCTTCAAGAAGAACACTCTCGGCAACTGGAAAGCCGGCGACCTCACGCAGAACGAGGCTGAGATGTCCATTCGGTATCTGAAGATTCAGATTCAGGACACCGTCGTCGTCGAGATCGACATCGACAACATGGTCCGCATCGTCAACGGCGTGGATCAGCTTGCGTCCATTCGCGCAGCGATGGGCATGTAATTACCACCAAGCCGACCGCGCCGCGGCGGGTCGGCCGCAACTTAGCGGGAGAGAACTACCGTGACTGAAGTGAAGAAAGACATGCGGTTGTCGGCGGAAATCACGCTCGACTTCCCGATTGAAGTGGACGGCAAGCCCTACAAGACGCTGACCATGCGTCGGCCGAAGACGAAGGACTCGCTGAAGGCGGCGAAATTCAAGGGCCATGATGCCGACAAGGGCATCCTGCTTCTGTCCGATCTCTGCAACGTTTCGCCGGACGTGATCGAAGAGCTTGACGAGATCGACGCGAAGAAGCTGAGCGATCAACTCGATGCTTTTCGTGGGGGTCAGTCGAGCTAAGCGATCTCCGCAAGGGGATTCTGACGCTCATTCGGCTGACCAAGGGCGGCGTCACGATCTGCGAAGTCGAGGAAATGGCCCTCGACGACTTCTACGGCTGGCTTGAAGACGCGACGAAGCTTCAAGCCGACATCAACAAGGCGATGAAGGCAAAGTAGCATGGCGACCGGCTTTTCCGTATTCGTCAACATCGGGGGCAAGGTCAGCCCCAGCCTCAACGCCGCTGTCAGCGCAGCGAAGACCCAGGTCAATAGCCTTGGGGCTTCGCTCGCTGGCATGGCCGCGCGCATGAACGCGCCGTTTGCGGCCGTCAACAAGCATCTCGCGGCAACCTCGAAGCGGATGGCCGCAATCCAGCACACCGGACGCAACGCGACGCTCGGCGTCACGACGCCTGCCGCGTGGTTCGGCGCGAACATGATCAAGGATGCCGCCGAGTTCGCGAAGGCGGGCAACATGGTCGAGGCGCTAGGCGAAGCGACGAAAGAGCAGCGCGTCGAGCTTTCGAAGATGGCGCAGGACTTGGCGGGTCGGTATGACGCCGGTGGTGCGACCGGCATCATGAAGTCGGCGACCGAGCTTCTGAAAGCGGGCTTTACGTTCGAGCAGGCCAAGGGTGCGCTCGAACAGGTCTTGGCTGCGTCCGCCCTGGCGGGCGATATGACGCCTGCTGATGTCGGCGCGTCGCTCAGTAAGACGATCACGCAATTCCGCATGCCCATGAAGACGTATGAGCAGGCGATGAAGTCTTCGACCGTCGTCACCGACCGCATGGTCTACGCGGCGGTGTCCACGGTCGCGTCCATGAAGGACATCTCGGAGTCGTTCAAGTATGCGGGCGGCGTCGCGGCGACGACCGGCAACTCGCTCGACTCCGTCACGGCGATGGTCATGGCGTTCGCGAAGGCCGGCGTGCTCGGCTCGGAAGCGGGCGTTGCGCTGCGCTCGGCCATCGTGCGTCTGGTCAAGATGCCGAAGGGCGGTATGAAGGCGCTGAGCCGTATCGGTATGAATCTGGGCGACTATACTCAAGCGCGCCCCGTCACCGCCGACACGGTTCTTGAGAACCTGAAGGCGGACGGCATCGACGCGAGCGGCGTGAAGGGTCAGATCGCCGACGCGATCAAGAACAACCAGGGTGATCATGCCGGGTTGTCGGCCGCGATCACCAAGGCCGTTCAGGGCGCGATCGGCAGTTCGTCTGCCGTTGACGCCGACAAGATTTCGGAGTCGGTGAACGACGCCGTCGCGGCTGCCGGGTCGAAAGTGGACATCACGAAGTTCATGACCGACCTGAAGAAGAAGATGGACGACGGTGTTGCGACGACCGGCGACATCGCGCAAATCCTCGAAGCGCGCCATATCTCGCGCTACATGGCGTTGCTGAAGGCCGATCTGCCCGCGATGATTAAGGAGGTCGAAGAGAAGTCGGACGGCTACTCGCAGAAGCAATACAAGATCGCAAACCAAGGCTTGCCTGCGCTCTTGCTGAAGCTCGGCGCTGCCTGGGAGAAGTTCCGCAACACGGTGGTGGAATCGGTCGGCAACGACATCGCCAATGCCTTCACGAAGCTCGCGGACACGCTGCAAAAGCTGTCGGCCACGAACCCTGCGCTGTTGAAGACCGGCGTCTACTTCGCCGCTGCGGCAGCCGCCGCCGGTCCGCTGCTCTTCGTCCTGGGCGCGCTCGGCCGCGTTGGCATGTTCGCCCTGCGCGGGCTCAACTTCGCGCTGCTCGGGCTGCTCTTGCCCTTCCGGCTGCTCGGCGGCGTTATCGCTGCCGAGGCAACCGCCGCCGTAGGCCGCTTGGCTGCGATGGCGGTCGGCTTCCGTATGTTGACCGCGCTTGGTGCAGGGGCGACGTTGTCGGCGCTGGGCGGCTCTCTGCTCGCGCTCGGCCGCGCCGTGCTGCTCTTCCCGATCACTGCGCTGCGCGCCATCGGCCTCGCCATGTGGGCGTTGATCGCCAACCCGGTCGGTCTGATCATAACGGCGTTGGTCGCCGCGCTCGCGGCGCTGAGCGTGTGGGTCTACAACAATTGGGCGGGCATCAAAGAGTTCTTCGCCGGGTTCGGTGAGGGCTTCATGCAGGGGCTCGGTCCCGCCGGTCCGGCTGTAAAGGCTCTCGCCGATGGCCTGGGCTCTGTCTACAACTGGCTGAGTCAGTTGCTCGGGCCTCTCGACGTAACCGGGGCGAAGTGGCGGGAGTGGGGCGCAACCGTTGGCGGCGTCGCCGCGCAGGGTGTGCAGACCGTCATCTCCGCGATCCAGAGCTTGATCGGGTTCCTCGGGACGGCAATCCAGAAGGCGATCAGCCTGGGCAGCGCGATCAAGGGCATCTTTACTGGCGGGCCGAGCACCAAGTCTTGGCTCAACTCTGGCAACCCCTCGAATCCGATTGAAGGCGCTCGCGCTCTCGGCGGCCCTGTGACCTATGGCAAGCCGTATCTTATCGGCGAGAACGGCCCTGAGCTTTTCGTGCCCGGCGTATCCGGCCGCGTCGAGACCAATAACACGCTGCGCCGGTTGACGGCCGATGGCGCGTCGGCGGTCGCCAGTTCGTCCGAGAACAATACGGCGGTGTCGCGCACCAACACGGCGCATGTCACCGTCCAAGTGCAAGGCGGCAACCCCAACGATGTTCGGCGGGCGGCTGAAGACGCGGTCTACGCGGCCTTCGCTCGGCTCGAGTCCGAACAGCGTGGACTTCTGAGTGACTGATCATGCAGAGCACCGTTCTTCTCGCGCTTGGGGCGTATCGTTTCTCGGTCAATACCGGCGCATATCAGAAGTTCGACCGGACCTCTGCATGGCGCTGGCCTGCCACGGATCGCATTGGCGTGGCACCGGCGAAGCAGTATGTCGGCCCCGGTGAAGACTCGATCACCATCGAAGGCACGATCTATCCCCACTATCGCGGCGGGTTGCGGCAGGTCGATCAGATGCGCGCGCAAGCCGGTCTCGGGCAGCCGCTCCCGCTCACGACGGGATTCGGTCGGTATCTCGGCATGTACGTGATTGAGAAGATCAGGGAGTCTCAAGAGACCCTGATGTCTGACGGCGCGCCCCGTAAGATCGAGTTCACGATTGAACTTGGGGCATACGCCTAATGGAACAGTATACCACGATTGAGGGCGATACGGTTGACCTGATCGCCTACAACCGCTTCGGCGTGACGCACGGCGCGACGGAGGCGATCCTGCGCGCCAACCCCGGCCTCGCTGCGGCCGGAACAAAGCTGCCGGAAGGCATGACCATCAACATTCCCAACTACACCGTAAAGAAGGTCTCAACGGCCGCGAGGATTTGGTCGTGACGCCCGCTGCGCGCATCCTGCTCGATGGCAGGGACATCACCGCGAACCTGATCCCAGCGCCCTTCGGCCTGCCGTTGGAAGGCGGCGGCCACGTCATTCCCGGCGGCGCGCTCGGCTTCGGAAAAGGGCCGCTGCTCTCTCTAACCGTTCAGGACAACGAGGGTAAGAAGTCCGATAGCTGCGAGCTAGAACTGGATAACCGGGAGTACATCCCGTCGCCCGGCAAGGGATCGAAGTTGCAGGTCTCGCTTGGCTTCGTCGAGACCGGCGTCAACTACATGGGCACCTTCCTGATCGATTCGTGGACGAAGAAAGGGCGGCCGAAGATCATGAGCGTGACGGCGAAGGCCGCAGGTCTGACCACCGAGATCAAGGCTCCGAAGTCGCGCTCCTATCATGAGAAGAGCGTCCAAGAGATCGTCCAATACATCGCTGGTCGGAACGGATTGGGGGCCATCGTCAACGGCGAGGTTGGCGGGATCAAGATCGACCATCTCGATCAGTCGAGTGAGTCCGATTTGAACTTCCTGACGCGCCTAGCGAGCCGTGTGGGCGCGAATTTCAAGCTCGCCGATGAAAAGGTCATCTTCAACAAAGCGGGCTCTGGCAGCCTTCCCAGCGGCGGCGCGGCCCCTTCCTTCATGCTGACCGAGACCGGGCAGACCGAATGGGACTGCACCGGCTCGACGCGCGGCGACTATAACTCGGTCGAAGCCGCGTGGCACAACGTCAAGAAGGGCGAACGCGAGTGGGTGAAGGAGGGGGGCGGCTCGCCGGTCTACCGCAGCCGAAAGCTCTTCAAGACGAAAGAAGAGGCAGAGGCGCAGGCAAAGGCCACGAAGGGGGCGCTGGCACGCGGCAAGAAGGTCTTCGCCGCGACCTTCCCCGGCCGCACTGAGATGTTCGCCGGTGCCGGTCTCACGGCGGTCGGCTTCGATCCCGATTGCGACGGCAGCTACATCATCAAGTCGGCGACGCATCGCCTGAACGATCAGGGCCTCACGACGCGCATCTCTTGCGAGACTTCCGGCGAAGGAAACGATGATTTTTGGGGCGGTGAGGGCGGGCAGTAAGGGCGACTCAAACGGTCCCGCCAAATAATCATCGGTCGGCAATCATGCTCTCAACAGAACTTGGAGAGTGTGATGTCGGAGATCACTATTCAAAAGGGTATTGGTTATCAGAACGGGCGTCCGCTCCCGTTCGTCAAGAGCCCGAACCGTGGCGGCAGCCTGAAGCCGCGCTTCATCGTGATTCACGACACCGCCTCCGGTCTGAAGGACGATGGCGACATTTCCTGGCTGACGAACCCGAAGGCCAAGGTCTCGGCGCATGTCGTCGTGAGCCGCGACGGCAAGATCACCCAACTTGTGCCGTTCAACGTCGTGGCGTGGCACGCCGGGCAGTCCCAATGGAAGGGGCTGAAGTTCATGAACAGCTACGCGGTCGGCATCGAGATCGACAACCCCGGCAAGCTTCAGAAGGTTTCGGACGGCGTCTACAAGAACGACATCGTCACCATCGACACCAACAAGAACCCGTCGCTGAAGGTCGAGTATGCGAAGACCACTGCGCACGGTGCGGGGTACTGGCTGCACTACACCGACGCGCAGATTGCGGCCGTCAAGGACTTGTGCCACGCCATCTGCGACGCCTTCGAGATCGAAGACATCCTGACGCACTGGATGATTTCGCCGGGCCGGAAGATCGACACCAACCCGCTGTATCCGCTCGAAGCGCTGCGGAAGTCGGTTCTCTATTACAAGCCGATGGGCTTCATCTCTCAGTCGGACGAAGGCCAGCGCCACGACACCGACGAGTCCGGGGAGGAACAGGTCACGCTCGATCCGCCGAGCGATGTTCGTGACGAGAGTGCGACCGCGCCGGGCAAGCTGAAGGCGTTCATCAAGAGCAAGATCACGGCAGCATCCGGCCTGTTCGGTGGTCTGTCTGTCTCGTCCTTCCTCGGTCTGCTCACGGATTGGAAGGTCATCGTCGCCCTGGGCACGTTCATCCTGCTCGGCCTCGCGCTCTGGATTTGGAGCGAGAAGAAGTGATCAAGCAGTTCTTCATGGATAGCTTCGAGTCAACGGCGATCAGCGACTTCCTTTGGGCGGCGGCGACTTCCGAGATCGCGCTGTCTGCCCTTAGCTTGCTGATCGCCGTGGCCGCAGTCGTCGGCTATCTGCCCATCGTGAGCACGTTGCTCGGCGGCTACGCCAAGGCGGCGAAGCTTGTCTTCATCGTCGCCCTGGCGGCTCTCGTCTTCCTGCTCGGCTTTAGAGCGGCGGACCGCCGGGCGGAAGCCGCCGAGCTTCGGCAGAAGATCGCCGCGAAGGATGGCGTGATCGCAAACAAGAACTTCGACCTGCATCTCGCGCTCGAAGCGGCCGAGACGGCGAGCAAGCAACGTGAAGAAGCGGCGCAGCGCGCCAAGGAAGCTCAGGACGAAATCGATGACTATAAACAACGCCTCAAGGCTCGCCCTAACGCTGGTTGCCTGCTCACTCCTGACGATTTCCCTGACCGCGTGTCAAACGACGGAAAGCGTTAGGCCGTCGCCGAGCTTCAGCGTTCCGCACGAGTCCACTCTCGTACTCGACGAAGTGCCCGCACCGAAGGTTGGCCCCGGTATGGACGCGCGTGTCGCATGGAAGCTGGAAGAGCAGGCGCGCAAGGAAGCGAACAAGCGCCTCCGCATCTCTCGTTCCAACGTGCGCTATGTGCGCCTCAAAGCATCGGCCCAAGATCAATGATCACTATCCCCGAATGGCTCATTGGCTTGCTCGGCAGCGGTGCCGGCGCGATCATCGCGCTCCTTGTCCGCAACGCGGTGGCGCACACGAAGAACCAAGCCTCTGCGAAGGCGGGGCAGGCCATTGCCAATGAGGCGAAGGCCGCAGCCGCCGAAGCGCATCGGCTCGCCGCATCGCTCGAACGCGATCTCGCGCAGTTCCGCGAGAAAGTCGCCCAAGAATACGCGACCGTCCAACTGATCGACCGGATCGAAGAGCGTCTGGTTGGCGCGTTGGATCGCATCGGCGCGCGCTTCGATCAGTTTCTGTTGAGGCAAGGCAAAGAGAAGTGACCACGACAAGCAGCGTAAGGAAGCCATCGAGACCTGTCTGCGCGAGGGCTTCGTGCCGTATCGGTCCGAGCATCGCGGTAAGGGCTCTGCCGTTCTCGAAGCGACGGGCCGTCTGAAGCTGCTCACCGCTTTTGACCCATAACAGAAATGACGGCGTTAAGCTGACGTTTACGCTGTGAGTTTGGGCTTTCTAATTTGCCCGGCCTTTGACGCAGCGCTTCCACCGATGTGTTAGTCTAGGTGCTAGTTCCGCTTGCTGGGGACGAGAGGTCACCCGATATGCGGTTGCGGATTGGCTGGAGGCGGAGGTGATTTTCTTAGATTTCATTCTTGACGTCGTAGGGTACACGACAGCGCGATTATTGCTTCCAACCTTGACCTTTCAGAAGGTCAAAGTTGACGTTCTTTCGTCAAGCGAAACCGGGTTCAACTGGTTAGGCTTTAAACGCTTGCCCAACGGCGCATTGCTGTGCGACGCGGATTCGGCCGGATGGATAGGCGCACTTTCTTGGCTGATCGGTCTCGCCTTAGCAATCACCGTCGCCGTGCGCTAGATCGCCTCGTTTGGTTATCACGTCGGCTATTGGCCCCAAGCGGCCGACCGGCATGTCCGCTAGATGTCTGCTCCTTGGGGGTGAAGCGGACTCGCTATGCTCAACCTGAGTTCTTCTGCGTGTGACCCGTTGCGGAAATCATGCCTCGTTGGTCTTCTTCCGCCGGGTGTCTAGGTATCGCAGCAACCGATGCATGCCGAGACCGGCGAGAACGGGGAGTGCCACGAAATCTGGCAGTAAAAGAAGCCCGAATAGCCACACGTTAACTTTCTTGGGCGGACGGACCGTCAAGCCATTGACGATGCGTGGTGCTGTAGCGGTTGCATCGTCGGTGAGCGACTTCGGCACGTCCCTTGGTGGCTCAGGGCTGGGCATAATTCAACTTACCACGGGCCCTTCTAATAGAGGATCACGACTTCACGACCCAATGCTCGTTTGGGCCTTCAGTGACGATTAACCACAATGCTGACGGTGACTGCTGTTGGCCCCAAGCGGCGGTTGAGGGATGTCCGCTATTGCGCCGCTGTCGGGCGTAGAGCAGACATCGACGCGCTGATCAGCGGCAAGCGTTTATGAGTACATGCCCTAGCAGCATGCCGCGCAAGGTGGCGGCGTGACGAGACTGAGGGGGCGGCTAAAACAGCGCGCCGCTTCCGCAAATTGCGTTGTAAAGGTTGGTTGCGAACGTCGGTGCCCCGGCGTCGCTGGGGTGGGTGCCGTCAACGCGGTACGATTCCCCCAAGGCATCCCAATTCGCGCCCTGCCAGACGCCGACGTTGTCAACGACGGACATTTGTGCAGCTTGTATGGCACTCGAAACCACACCCGATGACATGGTCTCGATGTTGACGAATATCTTGCCGGGGAAACCGGCGGCACGCACCTGGGCAATCCACGCTTTCAAGTTGGCGGCATAGAGGGCCTGCGGCGTCCCAAGGTCGGTATCTTTTTCGCCTTGCCCCCACGCCACCATGAACGTTACGCCGGGCGTGCTCGGCGTGATGCCGCGAGAGGCTAGGCGCTTCATCGCTACCGCAAAGCGTCCCGCATAAGGGCCGTCACCGACCCACTGATCGATGGCGGTGCCGGTGACAGCAATGGGAACGACGATCACGCGATTGAATACCCCGTTCGAAATGAACAGATCACCAAGGTACGGCCCGACATTCCCTCCCCAACCGCCAGTCCCGATAGCCGGTTTCGGACCGAACGGATAAGCCTCTCCATCATAGATGTTGAAATTGTCGATGACAGCACCGTTTGCGGGGACATAGACCGTGGGGCCGAAAACATCAGCCATCAGGGATTGTCCGGCGGTGATCAAGACTAGCGTTTTCTGCGCGGGATTGATCGCCAGCGAGCGCGGCGTAAGCCCGCTTGTATCGATGTTCGACGGCGCAATGGAAGGCGATTCAACGTCCACAATTTTGTATGGATCGGTAGCCGAGATCACGGCTCGCGCGGCAACAGCCGCTCCCAAGGCAATTGAGGCCAGAAGGGCATAATGAACTAACTTCACTGCATCGATTCCAGCAATCTCGACGCCGTGCAGAAAATCGGTCGGGGACATTGGCTCTCAACCCTCATCAGCATTGGGATTGAGACCAAGGTAGCGACCGTCCTACACGCGGTCTGGACCGTTTCGGTGTCCCTCATCAGTCAATTGCGTGAATGCGATCCTGCGCGGTCCACACGCAGGACTTCAGACCTTTCGGGCGCACGCAGGCGAAGATAGTGTTCGGCACCTCGACCACAAAGACTTCGGTCCCCTTGCCGAACGACTCGCACCCTTCGGCCGCGCTCTTGGCGATCCCAGCATCAAAATCGGCGGCGGCAGTCTTCAGCACGCCCCGCATGCCGTCCAGCGTCGAGCAGGCCAGTGCCGTCGAGGTTAAGACGCCGGACTGCCCGACCTCCAATCGCTTCGCCTGGGCGGAAGCGATTCCGGCGATCAACAGTGCGGCGGCAAGGGCTACTCGAATGGGCATGTAACGCGGCTCCTAGTCACTACGGTAGGGCATCTGCCATTGGGGCGGACCCAACGGTTCTGCAACAGACTTGGAGCACCGCCATGAAGAAGTAAACCCTTCTATCATGATACCACCTTAGATCGCGCTTTTTGGAAATCTGAGACCCGCATCTCGTTTTGATGGCGGCCTTCGTACCCGCCCGGCAAAGTGAAGAGTGGCGACCCGTTCGCGGTCGTGAACTGAAGAAGAAGCCAAAGAGAAGATGTTGGGGGCCGTGGGCGACACGGCCATTAAGAGGCCCGCCGGGGAGACCCGAGCGGGTCTCATTGCTATTGACAACGCCGTCGAATGTCCGCATATTGCGGACATGGCTGAGCGGATTGTCCCCGGCCGATTGTGAGGGAAACCCCGATGACGGAAGTTACCACGATGGATCAACAAGAGCAGGTCGCGCGCATCGAGCGCATGCAGGAAGAGACCCGCAAGTTCGCTGCCGAGCAGCGGAAGATCGGGCGCGAAGTCGCTCTCGCGCCGTGGCAGCTTGTCGTCACCGCCATGACCGCCGGTGCCGCGTTGTTCGGTGCGGGCGCGGCCTTCATGAAATTGTTCGGATGACACCGAAGAGATTCACTCAATGCTTGGCCTCGCTGCGCTGGACGCAGCGGGGCCTCGCCGCGATTCTCGAATGCGATGACAGACTGGTCCGCCGGTGGGCGTCCGGCGAAGCCGACATCCCGGCGAGCGTCGCCGCGTGGCTCGAAACACTCGCTCAGGCTCACGATGCGATCCCGCCGCCGCAGGGATGGAAGAGACGGCAGTCCATCTCCTAGACCAACCGTTAGCCCAATCTCGGAAGCCCGCCACAAACCCTAGCGATGGTCCTTACGCGGCCTCGAAGATAAACTAGGCGGATGTCCCCTCGGATCATCCACATGCCGCTGTCTGGCGGCGACCGCAAGCACTACGCCCGCGAACTAGCTCGCATCGAACGTCTGCACGCTGATCTGGAAAAGCGGATGGCGGCGGCTTACGAGGTCGCGCACCGGCTGGCCTGCGAAGAGTGGAACGCCCGGCAGTTTATCGGGGGCAATGCCGATCCTTCCCCGGCCATCGCAGCGGCCGTCCAGGCGCGCTACACTTTGCTCGAAGTGAAATGCGGGACCTGCGGACGCAGCGAGCGCGTCTATCTGCCCGATCTCGTCTGGCCGAGTGACAAGCCAATTCATACGCTCGCCAAGGTGCTGTTCTGTCGGCCTTGCCGAGCAGCAACTGGCGCGACGCGGCGACCCAACCTTGTCGCTCTTTGCATGCCGAGCGAGCCGACGCCGTCGCCAGCCGCTGTCGGGCGACGGTAGCGCCAGCGTAGATTACGCATCAGGCACCAGCACGATTAGTTCCGACCGGCGCAGGGCAGCGATCCGGCGAACGCGCTCGCAGGCGGCCTTGAACGGTACGGCCGTATCCATGGTGATGACCTTGTCCTTGGCCGTCACCGTGGGCGAGATGATTTTGAAGGTCCAATAGGCTTTGCCTGTCGGCTTCCCGTGCCTGCGCTCGTAGGTCTCGATGTCGATGCGGATATCGTTACTCATACTCTTTGCTCAAGCACGTTGGCGAGTGGCTAGCATGAACAGGCCGGGAACAGATCGCACAAGCTATGCACGGATTTTGCACGGATATGCACGGATGTTCCTACCCTGTTCTACTCTTTTGTGCCCCCGTGTGCCCCGGCGTATACCAGAAACAAGAAAGATTATGTAACGATTTCAGGCGTTTAGATGGTGGACGCACAAGGGATCGAACCTTGGACCTCTCCCGTGTGAAGGGAACGCTCTCCCGCTGAGCTATGCGTCCGGGATCTCGGCGCGGAAGCCGGAAACGGCCTTTCGGCCGGAGCCGCGATTTACGAAGGGCAGGGGCTGGGTGTCAAGCCAAAGCCGACCCCAAAGCGTGAAAGAGCCTTATGCCCCCTGCTGGCGGGCGCGGGAAGCGTGGGATTGCAGCGCTCGGATGCGTTCGGCGAGCGTTCCGCCGCCTTCGGGCAGACCGCTTGCGGCGGGCACACCATTGGCAGCTTTCGGTCCCGCCTTCGGTCCGCCCTTGGCCGGGACCGCCGGCTCCGCGGCCAGCATGGCCTCGATCGGCGAATTCGGCCCTTCGAGCTGGATCGCCAGCTTTGCTACTTCGGCGGCAATGTCGTTGATGCGCTCGCGCAGCAGCGCGTTCTCCATGCGCTCGGTCGCCCAGGAGTTCTCCGCCTGTTCCTGGATCGCGTTGATGTCGCGCTGCAGCTTTGACCGCTCGTCGCTGATGATGCGGAGCTGTTCTTCCAGAGCGGCCTTCTCGCTTTTTAGCTTTTCAAGGGCCGGCGATTTGCCGCCATTCATCGCCGCGCGCAGTTCCTTCACGGTGCGCTCGGCTGCCTCATTGGCCTGCCGGAGCTGGTTGTTCTCGAATTCCCGTTCGGCCAAGAGCTTGCCCTGGCTCGCAAGCCGCCCCTCCAGTTGGTTGACGCGGTTGCCGAGGATCTGGGCTTCATTGACCTGGACGCTCAATTGACGGTCGAGGTCGGTGACGCGCTGGTTCAGACTCTCGGCCCGGCTTCGCGCCTCCGCGAGCTCGCGGGTCGCGGCTTCGGATGCGCTGCGTTCCTCGGCCAGGCGGGCCTGGGTGGCGGCGAAGTCCCTTTCAGCGTGGCTGACCCGGTCCTTCAATTCCTCGATCTGGGTGCGGACGGAGATCAGCTCGATCTGGCGGCTATCCGCCGCCATCGAGCGGTCGTTCAGGTCGGCATTGATCTTGCCGAGCTCGCTCTGCTTGTTCGTCAGCGCCTGCTCGACGGCGCGCAACTGCTCGGCCTTGGCGGCGAACTCCTCTTCAGTGGCGCGGGCCTGATCCTTCATCGCCTTTTCGCGCGCCTCGAGCGCGAAGATCGCGGCGTTCTTTTCGCCGAGCTCGATCTTCATGCGGTTGATCGCGTCGGTCTTCTTGCCGAGTTCGGCGAGCTGGCTCGTGGTCTTGCTCTTGAGCTGCTCGACGCTCATTTCGAGCCGCCGCGCCGACATCGCGAATTCCGCGCGCAACTGGTCCTTGTCCGCCTGGATCTCGGCCATCGACAGCGGGGTTGCGGCCTCGATACGCCGGGTCGTCAGCCGCACCGCCCGGTTATGCACCAGCGGCACGATCATCAGACCGCACAGCATCGAGACCAGAAAACCGATCGCCAGATACATGATCGGTTCGACCATGAATGGGTTACTCCCGTGATAATAATTCGTTAATCACAATGCCACGGGCGGCCGGCAAAACGCCAGCCAAATGCCCGTCCGTGGTGAGGGATTCACGTCAAGGCGTTAACGGCGGGGTCAGAACGGGTTCCAGGTCGCGCGCGGCGTATATTTCAGGTAGCCGACATTGGCACCAAGCCTGAGCCCGATGCCGGAACGGATCGGCACCAGCACGATGTTGTTGGCCGTCAGCGCGGTCATGCCGAAACCGCCGACGATGTAAGCCGAGCCGTCGATGCCGACGAAGCGCTGGTAGATCGCTTGCGTGGAGGGCAGGTTGTAGACCAGCGTCATGGTGCGGGCACCATCGCCGCCCCAGTCGAAGCCGACCGAGGGCCCCTGCCAATAGACCCGCAGATCGCCGGCATTCTTGGTGTAGAGCGTGCCTTCCCCATAGCGCAGGCCGGCGACAAAAGCGCCGGAGCCTTCTTCGCCGAGCACGTAGCCATTGGGCAGACCCCATTGGCTGACCGCGCGTTCGATGACGGAGGCAAGCCCGCGCGAGACGTTACCGAAGAATTTGTGGCCGGCGGTAACAAGTTCGTCTGGCCCATAGGTGCTCGGACCGGGCTCGCGCTGCGGCGGCGGGTATTGCGGCGGCGGGGCCTGCTGGGCGGCAACCGGCGCAATCCAGCACATCAGCGCAGCGAGCGCTGCCGCGGCAAGGCGTGATGCGAAACTCATAAAGAACCCCTGCGATCGAAATTCTGGTCGCCGCCTTAACCTGACGCCAACAAGGTCGGCTCTAGCTTGCGCCCAGTGTCCCCTCGATTCCAATGTTATCGATATCAACTATGACGGTACAACGGCAGGAAATATACCGCCGGCGCCCCGGAATAGCCTTTTTCATCTTCGCCGTCGGTCTTTTAGCTTTGATCGGCAATGATTCGGCAGTCCGGGCTGCCACGACCGAGCGGGTGGTGGTCAATCACTATTCCGGCCTCGCCATCGAGGGATTCGACCCAGTGGCATATTTTACCGATGCCGCTGCCCTTGAGGGTTTGCCGGACTTTGAGGCTGCGCAGGCAGGCGCGGTCTGGCGCTTCCGCAATGAAGGCAACCGCGCCTCCTTTGTCGCTCATCCGGAAATCTACGGTCCGCAATTCGGCGGCTATGACCCGGTCGATCTCGGCCGCGGCGTCACCTATGCCGGCAATCCACGATTTTGGGCGGTCGCCGGGCAGCGGCTCTATCTGTTCGGCCGGGAGGACAATCGGGACGCCTTTGTCGCCGATCCCCAACGTTTTTTGAAAGATGCCACCGCCCGCTGGCCGGAGTTGGAGCAGACGCTGGCGCAGTAGTTGCCCGCCTCTAAGGGGCGGCTGCGGGATCGCCCCAGGCAATGAATTCCAGCACGATAAAGTCGTCCCGCAGGCCGAAATGCAGTGCCGCTCCGTGCGAATCCGTGATCTTGCCGCCGGCGGCGGTGACCACGGCATGGCCGGCCGCGACGTCCCATTCGCAGGTCGGCGCAAGGCGGGGATAGACGTCCACCTTGCCTTCGGCCACCCGTCCGAACTTCACCGCTGAGCCGAGTTCGACCCGCACCGCGCCGCCCCGCCTGGCGATAAAGGCCTCCGTGCTCGGATCGCCATGGGAGCGGCTGACCGCCACGGTCCAGGAGTTTCCGCGCGGCGGGTGAGGGCGGGTACGAATCGGTTCGACAACTGGTGGCGCGCCATCGCGAACGATCAACCGCTCCGCGCCATGGCCGACAATGCCGCGCCAGATCACGCCCAGGGCCGGCGCCCCGACGATGCCAAGCAGCGGCGTCCCTTCGGTCACCAGGGCGAGGTTGACCGTGAACTCGTTGCGGCCGGCGACGAATTCCTTGGTGCCGTCGAGCGGATCGACCAGGAAGAAGCTGTCTCTGTAGGGCGGCCTTGCTAGACGCGTGCGCTCCTCGGAGAGCGACAGCACGTTTGGCGCAAGCCGCGCCAAGCCCTCGGCAATGATGCGGTCGGCCGCGAGATCGGCCTCGGTCACCGGCGAGCCGTCGCTCTTGCCCTCAACCTTCATGGCGCTGCGATTGACCGCGAGGATGGCCTCGCCAGCCCGCATCACCAGTTCCGTCAGTGGTTCGATCAGCGCGGCCGCGGCATTGCCGTC
Organism: Bradyrhizobium elkanii WSM2783; assembly: GCF_000472865.1. Lineage (GTDB taxonomy): Bacteria > Pseudomonadota > Alphaproteobacteria > Rhizobiales > Xanthobacteraceae > Bradyrhizobium > Bradyrhizobium elkanii_A. The sequence continues at coordinate 96,700 of NZ_AXAP01000029.1, forward strand.
GATCCGGGGTGGGCATGCCTCATTCATAAGCGGTTCTCATCGGCTACTACCGTTCCCATCTCACTTCCGCCGCAAGCTGGCAGCATGCGCTTCCCCAGTGTATCAAATCCAAAAGCATGCGTGATTCGCTCCCGTCCGCGTGTATTGCGGCATTCCAGGAACACTTCATGTCTGGCACTTCGTCTCTCGGTCCCGCTCCCGATGCCCTCGAACTGGCGGCGCTGTTGTGCTCGCGCGTCTGCCACGATCTCATCAGTCCTGTCGGCGCGATCGTCAATGGCCTTGAGGTCATCGACGACAATCCGAAACCCGAGGACCGCGATTTTGCACTCGACCTGATCCGCAAGAGCGCCAAGACCGCATCTGCCCGCCTGCAGTTCTGCCGGCTTGCCTTCGGTGCCGCCGGGTCGGCCGGTGCGCAGATCGATCTCGGCGACGCGCAGGCCATGGCGAAGGGGCATATCGAGGACGGCAAGGTGACGCTGACCTGGAATCTGCCGCGGCTGCTCATGCCCAAGAATCGCGTCAAGCTGCTCCTGAATATGCTCGTGATCGCGCAGCAGACGATTCCGCGCGGCGGCACGCTGACGATCGATCCGGTCGGCGAGGGCGAGACGATGAGCTTTCGCATCACCTCGGCCGGGCTGAACGCCCGCGTGCCGCAGAACATCGTCGATATTCTCGGCAGCACGTCGGCCGCGGTCGATGCCCACGCGGTGCAGCCCTATTACACGCGGCTGTTGGCGCAGGCCTGCGGATTGACCGTCAAGCTCGCCCTCGAGGGCGAGACTGTGGTGGTCAGCGCGTCCTGACGAATTGCTGCATGATCTCACGGCGCGCAGGCCGCCCAAGGGATCATGCGCAAACAACGACGTAGAGCGCGATCGGAGGCGCGAAGCGAATGCGCCGCGCGCCGCGACGGCGGCCATAGCGTTAACCAATCGTTTGCAACTTGCCGTTGATTTCAATCTTTTCTTCTTATCTCTTTGTTGATCCCGTTCTTTTCCACATACTCAACCAAACTTAAACGCTTTGCATGGAAGCTGGTCCAAGTTCCGTAAGGCGCGTCGATGTCGCGTGCCGCTGCGTACGAAGGCCAGGTTCATGGACGATTTGATGCGAGAGTTTCTGACCGAGACCAGCGAAAGCCTGGACACGGTCGACAATCAGTTGGTGAAGTTCGAGCAAGAACCGAACAACGCGAAGATTCTCGATAATATTTTTCGCCTGGTGCACACCATCAAGGGTACCTGCGGCTTCCTGGGGCTTCCGCGACTGGAAGCGCTGGCGCATGCCGGCGAGACCTTGATGGGCAAATTCCGCGACGGCATGCCGGTCACGGCGGAAGCGGTGACGCTGATCCTGTCGAGCATCGACCGCATCAAGGAGATCCTCGCAGGACTGGAGGCAACCGAGGCCGAGCCGGAAGGATCGGACGAAGACCTCATCGTCAAGCTGCACGAGATGGCCGAGCGCAGTTTCGAATCGATGGCTGCCGAGGCCAGTACCGAACCTGCCGCAGAGCCGGAGGCCCCTGTCATGGCCGCGCCGCCGCTGCAACCCGCGGCCACGGAGGGCACGCTGGTGGTACAGACGCTCGAGCGTCCGCTGCGTCCCGGTGAAGTCTCACTCGACGAGCTTGAGCGCGCGTTCCGCGAAACCGCCACCGAAGTGGCGCCGCCCGCGCCTGCTGCCGCGCCCGCAGCCAAGCCTGCCGCACATGAGCCGGCCGCAGAGGTTGCCAAGGAGAAGAAGGCACCGAGGAAGACGGCGGCCGCCGAAGACATGCACGAGTCCGACAAGGTCGCCAACCAGTCGATCCGCGTCAACGTGGATACGCTGGAGCACCTGATGACCATGGTCTCCGAGCTGGTGCTGACCCGCAACCAGCTCCTGGAGATATCACGCCGCAACGAGGACACCGAGTTCAAGGTGCCGTTGCAGCGTCTCTCGAACGTCACCGCCGAGCTGCAGGAGGGCGTCATGAAGACGCGCATGCAGCCGATCGGCAACGCCTGGCAGAAGCTGCCGCGCATCGTGCGCGACCTCTCGGGCGAACTCGGCAAGCAGATCGAACTGGAGATGCACGGCGCCGACACCGAGCTCGACCGCCAGGTGCTCGATCTGATCAAGGATCCCCTCACGCACATGGTGCGCAACTCCGCGGACCATGGTCTGGAGACCACGGCCGAGCGCGCGGCGGCCGGCAAGCCGGAGCAGGGCACCATCCGTCTCTCCGCCTATCACGAGGGCGGCCACATCATCATCTGCATCGCCGACAACGGCCGCGGTCTCAACACCGAACGGATCAAGGCGAAAGCTCTGGCCAACGGCCTCGTCACCGAGGCTGAACTGGAGAAGATGACGGAAGCGCAGATCCACAAGTTCATCTTCGCGCCGGGCTTCTCGACGGCTGCGCAAGTTACTTCGGTTTCCGGCCGCGGCGTCGGCATGGACGTGGTGCGCACCAATATCGACCAGATCGGCGGCACCATCGACATCAAGTCGGTCGCAGGCGAGGGCTGCTCCGTCACCATCAAGATCCCGCTGACGCTCGCCATCGTGTCCGCGCTGATCGTCGAAGCAGGCGGCGACCGTTTTGCGATCCCCCAGCTCTCCGTCGTTGAACTGGTTCGCGCGCGGGCCAATTCCGAGCACCGCATCGAGCGCATCAAGGACACCGCCGTGCTGCGCCTGCGCAACAAGCTCTTGCCGCTGATGCACCTGAAGAAGCTGCTCAGGATCGATGACGGTTCGTCGAGCGATCCCGAGAACGGTTTCATCGTGGTGACGCAGGTCGGCAGCCAGACTTTCGGTATCGTGGTCGACGGCGTGTTTCACACCGAGGAAATCGTGGTCAAGCCGATGTCGACCAAGCTGCGTCACATCGACATGTTCTCCGGCAACACCATCCTCGGCGATGGCGCTGTCATCATGATCATCGACCCCAACGGCATCGCCAAGGCGCTCGGTGCTGCCGGCTCGGCCGCCCATGAGATGGCGGACGACAGCGCTGCGGCCCATGTCAGCGGCGAGCAGCTCACCTCGCTCCTGGTGTTCCGTGCCGGCACCAGCCAGCCCAAGGCGGTGCCGCTTGGCCTCGTCACGCGCCTGGAGGAGATCGCCACCGACAAGATCGAGCTCTCCAACGGCCGCTACATGGTGCAGTACCGCGATCAGTTGATGCCGCTGGTGCAGATGGCTGATGTCAATGTGCAGACCTCCGGCTCGCAGCCGATCCTGGTGTTCGCCGACGACGGCCGCTCGATGGGGCTCGTGGTCGACGAGATCATCGACATCGTTGAGGAGCGGCTGCACATCGAGGTCGCGGGCTCGCAGGATGGCATTCTCGGCTCGGCCGTGATCAAGGGCCAGGCGACCGAAGTGATCGACGTCGGTCACTTCCTGCCGATGGCCTTCTCCGACTGGTTCAGCCGCAAGGAGATGCGGCCGTCCTCCAACGCGCAATCGGTGCTTCTGGTCGACGACAGCGCGTTCTTCCGCAACATGCTGGCCCCGGTCCTGAAGGCCGCCGGCTACAAGGTGCGTACCGCGCCGAATGCACAGGAAGGGTTGGCCGCGCTGCGTTCGGGACAGGCGTTCGACGTGGTGCTGACCGACATCGAGATGCCCGAGATGAACGGCTTCGAGTTCGCCGAGAGCATCCGCTCCGATCAGCATTTGAGCGGCGTTCCGATCATCGCGCTGTCGGCGATGGTCTCGCCGGCCGCGATCGAGCGCGGGCGGCAAGCCGGCTTCCATGATTACGTCGCCAAATTCGACCGTCCCGGCCTGATCGCGGCGTTGAAGGAACAGACCGCCGAGATCAGGAAAGCGGCATAGGTTGAGTCGGGCACAAGGAATTGAAACGATGACCAGCAAGACCGACACCATCGAAGGCACCATGGCCGAATACGTCACCGCCGTGATCGGCGGGCAATTGTTCGGCCTGCCGATCTCACGCGTGCAGGACGTGTTCATGCCGGAGCGGCTGACGCGTGTGCCGCTGTCTTCCAGCGAGATCGCCGGCGTGCTCAACCTGCGCGGCCGCATCGTGACGGTGGTCGATATGCGCGCGCGGCTCGGCCTGCCAAAGAACGACGACGGCAAGCCGCCGATGGCGGTCGGCGTCGATCTTCGCGGCGAATCCTATGGCCTCTTGATCGACCAGATCGGCGAGGTGCTGCGGCTGCCCGATGACAGCCGCGAGGAGAATCCGGTCAACCTCGACCCGCGGATGGCCAAGCTCGCCGGCGGCGTCCATCGCCTGGACGGCCAGCTCATGGTCGTCCTCGATGTCGACCGCGTGCTCGAACTGATGCCGGATGCGAAGGCGGCCTAGTCTCCGCGCGATAGGCGGGCATGCCTATTGAAGAACTGAAACGGAAACGTCCCTCGCGGGATGAGGAAGTAGAGGCCCAACATGAGAACCTGTCTTGTCGTCGATGACTCCAGCGTCATTCGCAAGGTCGCGCGTCGCATCCTGGAAGGCCTCGATTTTCAGATTGTCGAGGCCGAGGACGGCGAGAAGGCGCTGGAAGCCTGCAAGCGCGCCATGCCCGCCGCCGTGTTGCTCGATTGGAACATGCCGGTGATGGATGGCTACGAATTCCTCGGCAATCTGCGCCGCATGCCCGGCGGCGATCAGCCCAAGGTGGTGTTCTGCACCACCGAGAACGACGTTGCGCATATCGCCCGCGCGCTGCATGCCGGCGCCAACGAATACATCATGAAGCCGTTCGACCGGGACATCGTTACCGCGAAGTTCCAGGAGGTCGGCCTGATCTGAGTGTCGTGTTCGATCCGGCGGCTGAAAGCCATCGGCATGGGAGCATGATCCGGAGAAGGCGTGCCGTTGAGCCGTTGGTGAATTGATGAGTGTTGCGTTGACAAATGCCCCGTCCCGGACTTCGACGCGAGAGGAGCCGTTGCGGGTGATGGTGGTCGACGACTCCGTCGTCATCCGCGGCATGATCTCGCGCTGGATCGGCGCGGAATCCGACATGGAGGTGACGGCCTCATTCCGCACCGGTCTCGACGCCGTCAACCAGCTCGAGCGCGTCAATCCCGATGTCGCCGTGCTCGACATCGAAATGCCGGAGCTCGACGGCATCTCGGCGCTGCCGAAGCTGCTCGCCAAGAAACGCGACCTCGTCATCATCATGGCCTCGACGCTGACCCGTCGCAACGCGGAGATCAGCCTGAAGGCGCTGTCGCTCGGCGCGGCCGATTATATCCCCAAGCCGGAAAGCACGCGCGAGGCCGGCGCGGCAGAGACCTTCCGGCACGACCTGATCCAGAAGATCCGCCATCTCGGCGCCAAGGTGCGCCGGCGCGCGACACCCGTCGCCGCAAGCCCGGCATTGGCGCCGGTGCAGGACAAGGCGCGCGAAGCCGCGACCCGCCCGGCGACTTCGCAGCAGGCATTGGTCCGCCGCACCTTCGGCATGCTGGCGCCGAAGGTGCTGTTGATCGGTTCGTCGACCGGTGGCCCGCAGGCGCTGATGGTGCTGGTCGCCGAAATCGGACCGGTGATCGACCGCTTTCCGATCCTGATCACCCAGCACATGCCGCCGACCTTCACGACGATCCTGGCCGAGCATCTCGCGCGTGCCAGCCGCCGGCCGGCGCATGAGGCTGTTGACGGCGAGATCGTCAAGGCCGGCCAGATCTATCTGGCGCCGGGCGGCCGCCATATGCGTGTTGCGCGCCGCGGCGCCGAGATCGCGATCGCACTCGATGACGGACCGCCGGTGAATTTCTGCAAGCCCGCGGTTGATCCCATGTTCATGTCCGCGATCGATGTCTGGCAGGGCGGCATCATGTCCGTGATCCTGACCGGCATGGGGTCGGACGGCATGCGCGGCGGCAAGGACATCGTCGCCGCCGGCGGCAGCGTGATTGCCCAGGACGAGGCGACCAGTGTCGTGTGGGGCATGCCGGGCGCGGCGGCGAATGCGGGGATATGCGCGGCCGTGCTGCCGCTCAAGGAGATCGGACCGAAGCTTAACCGGTTGTTTGCGGGAGATCGTTCGTGACGCCGTTGGATTATGATTATCTGCGCAAGCTCCTGAAGGAGCGGTCCGGCCTCGACCTGTCGTCCGACAAGCAATATCTGGTCGAGAGCCGCCTGGTGCCGCTTGCGCGCAAATCGGGATTATCAGGCATTCCGGAGCTGGTCCAGAAGATGAAGGGCGCTGGCGCCGAGGCGCTGACATCGGAAGTGGTCGAGGCGATGACCACCAACGAGACGTTCTTTTTCCGCGACAAGATTCCGTTCGACCATTTGAAGCAGGCGGTGCTGCCGGCGCTGATCCAGGCGCGGGCCGCGCGGCGTTCGCTGCGCATCTGGTGCGCGGCATCGTCCACCGGGCAGGAGCCTTACTCGATCGCGATGTGTCTGAAGGAAATGGGCGCGGCGCTCGCGGGCTGGCGGCTCGAGATCGTCGCGACCGACCTGTCGCAGGCAGTCCTGGAAAAATCCAAGGCCGGCATCTTCAGCCAGTTCGAGGTGCAGCGCGGCCTGCCGATCCAGTTCCTGGTGAAATACTTCACCCAGATCGGCGAGTTCTGGCAGCTCAATGCCGATATCCGCGCCATGGTGCAGCATCGCCAGCTCAACCTGCTGCAGGACTTCTCCCATCTCGGCACGTTCGATGTGATCTTCTGCCGCAACGTGCTGATCTATTTCGATCAGGAGACGAAGACGGATATCTTCGCGCGGCTTGCAAAAATGCTCGAGCCCGACGGCGTGCTGGCGCTGGGGGCGGCCGAATCCGTGGTTGGCATCAGCAGCGTCTTCAAGCCCTATCCGGACCGCCGCGGTCTCTATTGCCTGGGCACCGCGCCGGTCGCGCGCACCGGCGCGCCGATCGGGCTCAAGGCGGTCGCTTCCGCGGCGCGATAGAGTTAAGCGGCGACACCCAGTCCCGTAGGATGGGTAGAGCGCAGCGAAACGCATCGCGACGAGAGCGCGGCTCCAATGATGGGTTTCGCTCCGCTCTACGCATCCTACGATTGTCGTCCCTGCGAAAGCACTAGGGCATGCACAGATGTGGTGCGGTGCGGCGGATTGACTCGGGGCGGGTTTGAGGGATTCCAGAATCGGGAATCTGTGTGATTTCTATTGTGGCACTTCGATTTGACGGAGGTGCCGCGATGTCGCCACGGATTGACTGGACGTTGGGCCGGTTCGGGGATCGTCGTCTCGATAAAGGGGGGCGGCGCTCGTCGAACGCATGGTTGCGGGCAAGGATGTTTGCCTGCGGCG
>NZ_AXAP01000030.1 GCF_000472865.1 Bradyrhizobium elkanii WSM2783
CGATCAGGCTGTCGATATCGACCGCTCGCAGTTCGACCTGGTCGCGCACCGGCTCGCGCAGCCGCGGCGCACCGCGCCGCACTGCTTCGGCCCGTGGCTCCGCTTGCTCCGGCAGCTCTCCAAACAACTCGTCACCAGCCATCATCCCCCTCCTGCAAATCAATCCGCGAAGAGAATCACAGCTGCCACGCGCCCGATATAAAAAGATTCACAGTCTCGTAGGATGGGTAGAGCGATGGGTTTCGCTTCCGCTCTGCCATCCTACGGGACAAGCAATCTACGGCGTCAGCTTCACTTCGTGGCCTTCGCTTTCATCTTGATCTCGCGATAGCGCGCGGCGCCGCCTTCGCGGACGGATTGCGGGCTGCGTTCGACGGCCATCGCATCGTCGGGCACGTCCTTGGTGATGACGGAGCCCGAGCCGATATAGGCGCCGGCGCCGATCTTCACGGGCGCGACCAGCGAGGAATTGGTGCCGATGAAGGCGCCCTTGCCGATCAGGGTCTTGTGCTTGAGGAAGCCGTCATAGTTGCACGTGATGGTGCCGGCACCGAGATTGGAGTTGGCGCCGACATGGGCGTCGCCAACGTAAGAGAGATGATTGACCTTGACGCCCTCCTCCAGGATCGCAGCCTTGGTCTCCACGAAATTGCCGATCCGCGAGCCGTCGCCGAGCGAGGTGCCGGGCCGCAGCCGCGCATAGGGACCGATCAAGACCTTGTTGCCGATCATGGCCTCGACGATGTGCGAGAAGGAGTGGATCACCGCGCCATCGCCGATGCTCACGCCGGGGCCGATCACCACGAAGGGCTCGATGGTGACGTCACGGCCGAATTTGGTGTCGGCGGCGAGATAGACGGTCTCCGGCGCGATCAGCGTCACGCCGGCCTCCATCGCAGCCTTGCGCAACCGCGCCTGCAGCACCGCTTCGGCTTCCGCAAGCTGCGCCTTTGTGTTGATGCCGCGCACTTCGTCTTCGCTGGTCTCGATCACGACGGCCTCCAATCCTTTTTCACGCACGATGGCGACAGCATCGGTCAGGTAATACTCGCCCTTGGCATTGGCATTGCCGATCTCATCGAGGATGCCGAGCGCCTGGCGCCCGTCGAACGCCATCACGCCGGCATTGCACAGCGTGATCTTGCGCTCCTCGGCGCTGGCGTCGGCCTGCTCGCGGATCGCAACGAGCCTGCCGTTCTCGACCACCAGCCGGCCGTAGCCGGTGGGATCGGCGGCGCGGAAGCCGAGCACCGCGAGCGCGGCGCCATTCTTCAGCGGCGCGCGCAGTCGCTCGAAGGTCTCCGCCGATATCAGCGGCGTGTCGCCGAACGCGATCAGGAGATCGTCGGCTCCAGCAGCGATCGCCTCGCGCGCCGCCAGCACCGCATGGGCCGTGCCGAGCCGCTCGCGCTGCACGAAGGTACTGGCGTCAGAACGGACCCGCCGCGACTCATCCGCGACCGCCTGATGGTCCGGCCCGACCACCACCGCCAGCGAAGCGCCCGTGCCATGCGGCGCGGCACGCAGCACATGGGACAGCAGCGACTGTCCGGCGACGGGATGCAGCACCTTCGGCAGCGAGGATCGCATGCGCGTGCCCTCGCCGGCCGCGAGCACCACCGTCAGGCTGGATCGAGCAGTCATCAAAACCCTCAAATATTGTCCGCGGATCGCGCCAAGCCGTCTTAATTGGTTTCCCCGGGAGAGGAAACCTATTCGCCTCGCGGGTTGGCTACGGATCAGGTTCCCCGCGCATTTCCTGTTAATCTTTGCGGCGTGATTCGGCGGGCCTTGAGGAGGGCCAAAGGGGTTTTGGCCAAAGATCCTGACAATCTGGCAGGCGATCTCGGCGCGGAAAGCACCGGCGGTTTGTTTACAGGCCTGCTTGCCGAGGAAGACGAATTCGACCGCCGCACGCTGTGGCGGCTCGGCTCCTGGGGTTTTGCCGCGGTCAGCGCCGTCACGCTCGCGGTCCTCGCCAACCAGTCCTCGCTCGGGTGGCGGCGCGACCAGGGTGCCGCCGCGGAGGTGGCGCGGCAGGCGCAGCAGATCCAGATGCTCACCAAGGAGAGCCAGAACGAGGCGCGGCGGCTTGCGTCCGCGATCGAGACGCTCAACTCCGACCGCGACCGGCTCTACACCCGCGTCACCGTGCTGGAGCAAGGACTGGATTCGGTTACCGGCACGATCGCGAAGCAGAGCACGGCGGCTGCACCACAGCCCGCCCCCTCGCCATATCCCGCGTGGGTGCAAGAGCCGGCAGCGCATCATGCCTCGGCTCCGGTCGTGGCCCCAGTCGCGGCAACGACACCCGCTCCAACCGCGCCCGAGAAACCAGCCGCCGAAAAGCCCCCGGTGCTGGCTTCGGACAAGCCACTGGCCGCTGCGAGCGAGAAGCCGCCCGTGGAGAAACCGCCGGTCGTTGCTGCCAACACGGCACCCGCCGCCCCCGTGCCAGCCAGCAATCCGGACCCGGCCGATGCCGCGGCAGCGTCGCTGCCCGCGATGCCGCTCGTCGGCGCGGCGTCGATAATCGGACCGCCCGTTCCTGCCGCGAGCAAGCAAGTCGAGCCGGCCATGCCCGCTGCCACGGTCACCGCCAGCCCCATGCCCGAGGTGGTCGCCGCGGCACCTGCCGCTGGTGACGCGGAGAAAGCGAAAGAGGACGCCGGCGCGCCGAAAGCCGAGGTGCTGCGTACCGAATTCGGGGTCGATCTCGGCACCGCCAATACGGTGCCGGGGCTGCGCGCGTTGTGGCGAGGCCTGTTGAAATCGCGCTCGAACGCTCCACTGTTCAACCTGCGCCCGATCATCGTCATCAAGGAAGGCGCCAACGGGCTCGGCATGCAGCTTCGCCTGGTTGCCGGCCCGCTGCGCGACGCCGGGGCCGCGGCGAAAATCTGCGCGGTGCTCGCCGAGAACGGCCGCCCTTGCGAGACCGCTGTTTTCGACGGCCAGCGCCTGACGCTCAAGGACGAGCCGGAGCCGACGGCGACAACTCCCAACAAGCCCGCACCACGCCGGCACGCGGCACCGAAACGAGCGGCAGCTCCAGTGGTGGTCGAGGAGCCGCCGAAGAAGCCGGCGCCGCCTTCCGCAGTCTCGGCGATCACCTCAATGTTCGGTCGCAAGGAGCAATAATGGCGTGACCGCAAGACGTTGCGGCGACATTTTCACTCGCTTTCATGCCGCCCGAAGCGGCTTGTCCTCGTCCCCTTTCCCGACCATATTCGCGCGATGACAAAGACCCCGTTTCGCCTTACGCCCTATCAGGTGCAATTCCTGCTGATCGTCGGTTTCCTCACCGTCGGTTACGCACTTTACGTGCGCTATCTCGTGATCGAATTCTCAACTGTCGCGCTCGCCTGCGATGCGGGCCTGCAGACCATGAACTGCAAGGTGCGCGCGCTGGCGACGACCCTGTTCCGGAACTCGGTGTTCGGCATCGTCGCGCTCGTGATCGCGACACTGCACGTGCTGCGGCCGTCGATCGTCCTGATGACCGGCGGGCTGATCGCGGCGGGGTTCGGGATCGTGCTCTACAATGTCGCGCTGTCGGGGATCGCGATCGGCCTGCTCATTTTGGGCTTTGCGCGACCCGCGCCCGCCACAGCGTAAGCGCCAGCAACACATACATCGCGCAGGTCCAGACCGACTGCCAATTGTCGGTACCCTCGTTGAGGAAGGTATAGCCGGCCGCAACCAGCAGGAGGCCAGCGAACACGGCCTCCGCGATCGGCCTTACCCCTTCCTGCGGCCGGTTGAGCAGCATCAGCAGCGCAAACGGCACCACCGCCATGGTGAGCGAGGCGAACGGAAAGTCCTTGTAGCGCGGGTCGAAGGTGAAGCCGAGTGCGGTTTCAGCCCCGATCACGGTCGTCACGATCAGCGACAGGCCGAGCAGCGCGGTGAGCATGGTGCCGTGCCGGTACTGGCGCGGCCCGAGCAACTCGAGGAAGGTCGGCAGCGACTTGCCGGCCATCAGCGCGTGGGCCGACAGGATCGGCGCGAGGATGGCTGCCGCAAGCAGCGTCCCCCATTGCACCCAGCCGCCGGTCCCGTAGCTCTCATAGATCATCTTGTCGATGGCAACCCCGAGCAGGATCCCGGCGCTGGTTGCGGAGACGCCGACCGCGATCCAGGACATGACCCGCGGCGCCCATGGCCGCCGCCGGACCGCCAGCCAGGCCACGAGGAAGGTGACGAAGCCCAGCCCAAGGCCAGCGCCCATGTACCATTTCCAAAGCGGGTAATTGCTGATGGCGACTCCGGGCGGGTACTTCACCACGCGATTGACGGAGTCGAACAGGCCCCAATAGCCGCCGACCGTACCCTCGAGCTGGCGCTTCCAGGGCTGGTCATAGGCCTCGATCAGGTTGACGCGGAAACCCTCGCGCTTGGCGAGATCGAGGATTTCCGAGACGATCCGCGCCTGGTTGGTGCGCGATGGCAGCGCCCCCTCGCGCATCCTGCCCATGCTCGGCCAGCCCGTCTCCCCGATCAGGATCTCCTTGTTCGGGAATGCCACCGCCATGCGCTTACGGATGGCATCGACATGGGCGGCGGCGAATTTCGCCCGCACCGGCATGTCTTCCCAGTAAGGCAGGATATGAATGGTGACGAAATCGACGGCGTCATAGACCTCGCGGTTGCGCAGCCAGAATTCCCAGACGTCGGCGTAGGTCACGGGCACCTGGACCTGGGCCTTCACCGCGCGGACATAGGCGGCGAGATCCGCGGTCGTCATCTCCCCGCGCAGCAGCACTTCGTTACCGACGACCAGCGCCGTGATCACACCCGGATATTGCTTGGCGAGCCCGACCGCGACCGCGATCTGGGTCTGGTTCTTGATCCGGTCGCTGCCGAGCCAGATGCCCTGGATGACTTTCAGCCCGACCTTCGCCGCGAGGCCCGGCACCTGGTCGAGCCCGTTCTCGATCGAATAGGTGCGCACACACTCGGTGACCTTGGCGAGATCAGCCAGATCCTGGGCGATCTGGTCGGCCGAAATGTGCGTGGTGGGGATCAGCGGCGTCTGCGTATCGCGGAACGGCGCATAGGAGACGCATTGCAGCTTTGCATTGGGGTCGATCGGCGCGCGCGCAAGCGTAATCGGCGTGGCGAGCCACCACCACACGGCCGCAATCAAACCCAGCGATATCAGGAGAAGCGCCAGTGGCGTACGAAGAGAAATCGGTTCCATCCTCCGGGGGACCGTCGATTAGCCGGTCATGCACCGTCTGCCAAGAGCACGAGTCGGGCAATAGCAAGGTTGTCCTGCGACAGTTTTGCGCTGTTGCGATAAAGTTGTGACTTTGCTGGACAAAATCTGAAATACCGGTCATGGGATTCCGCCAGCGTCTCCGCCGCACTGGAGACCTATTTGGACGGCATTACGCCATGGCCGTTCGAGATGATTTGTTGGGCGGGAAATCGATCGGGGAAGGTATGGGTGGACGGGTGCTTCAGTTCAAAATCGCGGTCTTGCGCCATTTCGCCACTGCCGGCCTCGCGCTTCTGATCGGTACCGGTGCCGCTTTCTCCCAAAGCGGCACGCCGAATCCGCAGGAGCAGTCGAAGCAGGGAAACGCTCCGTCCGACGTCACCAAGGACAATCAGCGCAAGACCGACGAATTCGTCGAGGCCACGCAGGCGATCAACGGCCCCGCCGGAAACCCGGAATGCGTCTGGCTCGGCCGGCGCGTGGTGCGGCTGATGTGGCTTGATGACCTCGACACCGCCTTCCGCCACCTTGACCTTTACGATCGCTTCGGCTGCCCCGGCGGCCATGTGCAGGCGACCTTCCGCTGCCTGACCCGGTTTGGCGCCACGATCGACGACAAGGTGCCGCGCAGCCTCGATGGCCGCATCCACGCTTGCTGGATCAACCCCGGCGCCCAGCCTCCGGCGGCCGCAGCCGCTGCGGCAGCGCCCAACCCGCAAGCGCCGCCCGCCACGGCTGGCAACGCTGCGCCGGCACCTGCCGCCTCACCTTCTCCAGCGCCGACGGCCTCGCCGTCGCCGGCCGCGAAATAACCGCCTTCGACTTTGGAACGAACGCGACTTCCGTCATTTGAGCTGCGTGGCGCCCTCAAAACGCCATGCGGTCATATCAGTTGTGGAATCGCGTGGCAGGATTATCTTGCAGTTTACCGCCATGTCGGTCGAACCTAGGGGACGGGTTCGCTTTCTCCTTTCATAGCAGCCCCGTATGGTTTAGCCGCGATGCGCGCTGTCGCCGCCGTTCTGTTGCTTGTCACCGCCGTGCATGCCGCGCTCTGGGGCCTTCTGCAGGAAAAGCAGCAGGCTCCTGACTTCCGCGGCATGCTGCCGAGCGTCTCCTATGCGCCGTTCGATGGCAGCGCACATCCCGACGTCGACAATATCCCGCAAGCCGAAAAGATTCGCGCCGACCTGAAGAAGCTGTCGACGATGACGCGCGCGATCCGCCTGTACTCGTCGACGGGCGGCGTTGAACTGGTTCCGCCGATCGCCGCCGAATTCGGCTTGAAGGTCATGGTCGGCGCCTGGATCGACAAGAATTCCGAGCGCAACGAGCGCGAGATCGACGCCGCGATTAACCTCGCCCGGCGCAACAGCAACGTGATCGGCGTCGTCGTCGGAAACGAAGTGATCTACCGCGGCGAGCAGAAGATCGACGACCTGATCGAGATGATCAAGCGCGTCAAGAAATCGGTCAATGTCCCCGTCACCACAGGCGAAATCTGGAACATCTGGCGTGACAATCCGCAGCTCGCCAATTCCGTCGATTTCATCGCCGCCCACGTCCTGCCCTACTGGGAGAACTTCACCGCCCAACAGGCCGTCGACCAGGCGGTCGCCATGTTCCAGCTCTTGCGCGACCAGTTCCCGGGCAAGCGCATCGTGATCGCCGAATTCGGCTGGCCGAGTGCGGGCTACAATCTCCGGAATGCGGAGCCCGGCCCGTTCGAGCAGGCCTCGGTGCTGCGCAATTTCGTCACCCGCGCCGAAGCCATCGGCATGGACTACAACATCGTCGAGGCGATCGATCAGCCCTGGAAATTCTTCGAAGGCGGCGTCGGCCCGTACTGGGGCATCCTGAATGCGTCCCGCGAGCCGAAATTCGCCTGGACCGGGCCGATCGTGAACGAGAACTACTGGAAGCTCGCGCTGCTCGCCCTCCTCGTCGGCATCCTGATGTCGCTGCCGATCCTGCGCCTGGAACGCCCGACGGTGATGCAGGCTCTAATACTCTCGGCTGCCGCCAATGGCGTCGGCGCCTGGGTTGCGACCGTCTTCGCCTATTGGGCCGGGCACTATTTCGTGTTCGGCTCGGCATTCGCGATGGCGCTCGGCCTGATCCTTCTCGTCCCGCTGATCCTGATCGCGATGGCGCGGATCGAGGAGATCGCCGATGTCGCCTTCGGCCGCGGCCCCCACCGCCTGATCCGGAAGAGCGCAGCGGTGGCGCCCGCCACGATTGGCGAGCAGGTCACCTTCCCCAAGGTTTCAATCCACATCCCCGCCTATTTCGAGCCGGTGGAGATGCTGAAGCAGACGCTCGATGCCGTCTCGCGGCTCGACTACCCCAATTTCGAATGCGTCTGCATCATCAACAACACGCCAGATCCCGCGTTCTGGCAGCCGATCCAGGATCATTGCCGCGCGCTCGGCGAGCGCTTCAAGTTCATCAATGCCGAGAAGGTCCAGGGCTTCAAGGCCGGCGCCTTGCGCATCGCCATGGACCGCACCGCGGCAGACGCCGAGATCATCGGCATTATCGATGCCGACTATGTCGTGCATCCGGACTGGCTGAAGGACCTCGTGCCCGTCTTTGCGGACCCGCGGGTCGGCCTGGTGCAGGCGCCGCAAGAGCATCGCGACGGCGACCGCTCGCTGATGCACTACATCATGAACGGCGAATATGCCGGCTTCTTCGACATCGGCATGGTCCAGCGCAACGAACACAACGCCATCATCGTGCATGGCACGATGTGCCTGATCCGCCGCGCCGCGATGGACATGGCCGGCGGCTGGTCCAGCGACACCATCTGCGAGGACACCGATCTCGGGCTTGCCATCATCGAGCGCGGCTGGCTGACGCATTACACCAACCAGCGCTACGGCGAAGGCCTGCTGCCCGACACCTACGAGGCCTTCAAGAAGCAGCGACACCGCTGGGCCTATGGCGGCTTCCAGATCGTGAAAAAGCACTGGCGGCGCTTCCTGCCCGGTGCGAGCCGGCTCTCGCCCAACCAGCGCCGGGAATTTTCGCTGGGCTGGCTGAACTGGCTGGGCGCCGAGAGCCTCGGCGTCTTGGTCGCGATCCTCAACCTGATCTGGGTGCCGATCGTCGCCTTTGCCGACATCGCCATCCCCGACAAGATCCTGACGTTGCCGATCATCGCCTCCTTCGTCGTCTCGCTCGTGCATTTCGTGGCGCTGTACCGGATGCGGGTAAAGGTGAAGGCCGGCCAGATGCTGGGCGCCATGATCGCGGCGATGAGCGTGCAATGGACGGTGTCGCGCGCCGTGGCGCAGGGACTGATCACCGAGCACCTGGCGTTCGCCCGCACCTCCAAGGGCGGCCTTTCGCGGATGTCGATCGAATTCCAGGCGTTCTGGGAAGCGGTGATCGGCGTCCTCCTCTTGGTCGGCGCCGCGGTCCTCATCGCCACCAACGGCTTCAAGCAGGTCCGCGAGATCTACATCTTCGCCGGCGTGCTGGTGCTGCAGAGCCTGCCTTTCCTCGCAGCGGTCGCGATCGCGATCCTGGAGAATTCGCGCATCAACTCGTTCTCGTTCTGGCGCAACAGCGCCATCCGTACCGCGGAACTGATCGGTCTGCGCCCGGTCGCCATGCCCACGATCGCCGCTCCTTCCCAGCAGGCCGCCTCGGAAATCCGCCGCGACGCCAACTGAGGCGCTATCCGGCCGTGGATTGATTTCGCGGCCGGGCTTGAAGAAGCGGACTAACCGCCAGCTATCTCAGGGCAATCCCGGGCCCGCACGACCACGCATTTGCCGCCCTCTGCGCTATTGACCCGTCGGCCCCCGCCCCCTACACAGCGCGGGCTGGAGCATGATCCGGAAAGGCGGGAGTCGGTTTCCGGCGGATCATGGTCAGACAAGAGCTGGAACGGGGTGACGGTTTAGAACGTCGTTACCTCCAGGAAGTGAGCGCGTAGCTCAGGCGGTAGAGCACGTGACTTTTAATCATGGGGTCGAGGGTTCGAGTCCCTCCGCGCTCACCACACACAATATGTCCAGCCCGCGCCAAAACACTTGCGCCAAAATTCAAACGACGAACATACGCGATGATATCATCAGCGATATGGTCGAGGTCACCTTAGCCGGCCGCATCCGTCTCAATGCGACAGCTCAGAGCATCGGCCGGTTTGCGCGCGCAGCTGTCGGATGGCCCATAACAAGTTCGGCCCGGCCTCGCTGGACCTGCCAGCCTTCCAGGAAGCCGAGACGCCGCTGATTGAGCCCGTCAGTCGTGATTGTGGCGTGAGTTAATCACCCATGGACAGAATCTCACCGGTTTGTGTGGGGAGTTTCAGCGCGTTTGGGCCATTAATCAGCTATTGACCCCAGCAGGGATCCTCCCATGGAGTTGCCTGCACCAGATTTGTTGGTGGGCGTCTTTCTTGTCGGCGCTCTGGTTGGCTATGCGGTCAGAGCTTTTATGTCCGCCAGGCGCCGGACTCGAGCCCGCAAGCGGCGACATGATTTCAATTAACTCACACCCATGACGCCCCGTAGCCTCCTCGGGTGAGGATCGATCCAGCAAAAGTGATGGGGCCCAGTGGCGTTTAGTGATAGATTTATGACAGCAGGCCTGACCTACCCATTTACCGTTTGGAAATGCTTCTCTTTCCCCCGAATTGGACCACAACGAACGAGGCAGAAGAGCCTCGTCGATTGGAGCGAGTAGCCCGCGAACAAGCTGCGCTGTGCCTCCTCGACGAGTCGCGCAACGCCATGCTCGAGATCGCCGGCAACTACGCGAGAGCCGCGGCGGTTTCCCAGACGTCTTCCCCCCTCCTCGCGGGCGTGTTCGCCTGGTGGTGGAAGTTGGTGTGTGGATAAGAGCGCCCCTTTGAGGAGCGCCTTCGCGCGTCCAGGGCAGCATCATATGTCCTCACGCGTTTGCACGCTAGCGGCGGCGCAGTCGCTTCCTGAGACGCTACCGATAATGGTAACGGGGAAGGTGCTGCGACCGGAGCTGCGCGCGCGAGGATAGATTCTCTTCGGCAAATTCGACACGATAGGCAAATGCAAAAAACCGCTTCTCACGCCGCGGGCCTGCACCGCGCCTCCCTCAACAAGCTCCACGATTTGGACGCGGCGCTGGAGCTCATGTACTATGGTTGGCGCGGGATGACGCTCTCGGCCGACCAGTATCTCGCCACGCTCGGCCTATCACGCCCGCACCATCGCATTCTCTATGTCGTCGCACGGCGGCCCGACATCTCGATCGGCTCGCTGATCGAGGTCCTCGGCATTTCCAAGCAAGCTTTGAACCGGCCGCTCGGCCTGTTGCTCGAGCGCAAGCTCCTGACATCGAAGCGGTCGCCCGAGCAGCATCGATCCAAATTGCTGCGCCTGACGCAGGCGGGGCAACGCATCGAACAACGAGCATCGGGCTACGAGCGGGAGGTCCTGCGCGAGGCATTTGATCGTGCTGGGCCGTCCGGCGCAGCCGCGTGGATGGCCGTTATGGAAGCTATCGCCGACAACAACTGACTGCACTCTCAGGTCAACCTGATTGACGTCAATGTCACGCCGTGCCACTCTTCAGCAGTTGCACTTGAGGAGGGCGGAAGCATGAGCGGACGGACAATGGACCGGGCGGCCGCCGGGCGCTTTGTCGAGGCGTGGTGCGCCAACTGGTGCAAGGTTGATATCGATGCCGTCGTCTCGCACTTGGCCGACGCCGCCGAGATGCGCAGCCCCCTGGCGCTCAAACTGACGGATTCTCCCGTGGTCGTTGGCGCCGAGAACATTCGCGCCTACTGGCGCAAGGCTTATGGAGGCATTGAAAACGCAGACCTGAAAATCCTGGGACGAAACGACCGCGCGCCTAACGGTGTGGTGGCAACTGGGCGACACGCGCGCCAGCGAGTTCATGGACTTCGATGATGCCGGCCGTGTGGTGCGCAGCGAAGCCTTCTACGGAAAGTAGCCGATGCGATTCTCGGATTTCGTCCTGCTCCTCAACGCACTCTGGTTCGGCGGCGCATTCATCCAGTTCAGCATTGCCCAGCGCAATACGCTGAAGATCCTGGTGCCCCGGGAAGAGCGCGGCAATCCGATTGCACCGACCTTGTCCGCCAGCGTGGCATTTCTGGGCGGGATCAATCTGCCAATCGGTCTCTTGTCGCTTTATCTTCTCGCCCGGCCGCCCTTCTTTCAGGCGATTGACGCGCAGCTTGCGCTGTTCCTGTTCTTCGCCGCGTGCCACTTCAGCCAGTTCGCCTATAACCTCCCGGTCCTGATGCGCGGGGGTCGCGTCGGGGTGGCATACTGGCCCGTATTGAAGGGCCCGATGCTCAGGATTTTCGTCATCGATGCGACGCTGTTCGTGGCAAATCTTGCCGCGGTTTTGCCGCTGGCGTCGCGTTCCTGATGCTCCGCCGTCGCGGCGGTGTCGCCTTCCCAGAGCGGCGATCGCGTTGACGAGCGTCTCCGCGCTTTCCGCTTCGCCTGCTCTGCTTTCTTTCCAAGAAGACTTTCATACTCGCTCACGTTTTCATTTCGCACGAAACTCGCTGGCGGCGATGCAAACCTGATCTCGTTTTCCTCCGCAGGGCGCCCAACTACACGAACCTATCCCTCCAGGAGGAAGTGAAATGAAATTCGTTGCAGTTGCCTTGACCACTTTGGCCATGCTCTCGCTGACCTTCGTGCCGGCGGATGCGGCCAAGCGTCATCACCGCGCGCACCACGCGAAAAATTTGGGTAATCCGAACGGCACAGCCGCCGGCCCCACCTCGCTGAGCGGCACCGGATCGTCGCAGTACGGAGGATCAAGCCCGGGTACCGCGGGCAAGAATTGATCCACGGAAAGTATCTCTCCTCAAGGCGCGGCGACGATGATGTGTGGATGTCCGGTGCTTGATCCGGACGCGCTGCATGCCTTCGCCGCCGCAGCCGAGCTCTCCGTGGATTGTGGCCTGATCTTGTCGCTCGCGTGGCGGACTGTGTCAGGCGCCGGACCGTTTGCATCGCACGAAACCATTTTCCACCGATGACGAAAACGTCCTGAAACAAAGTGCGAGCTATCTACGTTTCAAAAGGAAAACAGGGATGGCGAACATGCAGTTCATATTGGACCTGTTCTGGGAACAATCGTGCAGCAGATATCTCGCCTCCCTGGCACAACAGGAGGTGCAGCAATGATCGAGACCTCTGCAGCAATCCTCGCGCTG
Source organism: Bradyrhizobium elkanii WSM2783 (assembly GCF_000472865.1). Taxonomy (GTDB): domain Bacteria; phylum Pseudomonadota; class Alphaproteobacteria; order Rhizobiales; family Xanthobacteraceae; genus Bradyrhizobium; species Bradyrhizobium elkanii_A. Next base: position 12,420 of record NZ_AXAP01000030.1, read on the forward strand.
GTGAGCGTGGGTATCTTCCTCGCGCACGCGCTGGACGCTTATCGGACCGGCTAGCGCGAACCTGATTTCGTTTGGATGCATTCCCGCTCCAGCAATCTTGAGCGGGCGCTGTCTCACAGCGCTGCTGCCGTACCGCGATAGCCCTCGCCGAGCGCATCGGCCTAAATTCCAGCGCCTCCGGAAACGTTTGCCGCCTTGCGCGTTCTTGCAAGGAGCCAACACGGGAGGAGCGCGCGTGCGAACCTCAACTATCGCAATGCTCATCGCCCTGGGAAGCGCGATCGCGCTGCCGGCAGCGGCGCAGCAGATGACACCCGGCAAGCAACAGATGCAGGACGACGCCAACAAGGGCGTCAAGACCCGCAACTCCGGCGAGTCAGGCTATGTGGCCGGCCAGGAGAAGCAGGGCGCGCGCGTTCCCGGTCAGTCTGACCAGAGCCAGACGACAGGATCCAGCAATGGAACCGGCAGCCAGGGTTCTGGATCGGGCGGAAGAAATCGATAGCGCGCAGCCAATCAGCGAGACCTCTGACACCACGACGACTGCGCCAGGAGATCCGAATGACGACCGCGGCAAAGCTCCTCGCGCAAAAGCAGCAATTGCTCGAGCGGCTGCAGGAGAATCCCGGGGCGAACGAACGCGCCGAGATCGAGCGGCTGCTCGAGCAGATCGACACCGCGCTGAATCTGCTCGATGAAGCCGGCTCGAGCGGCTCCGGCGAAGAGCCCGACTAGAGCATTTTCGGTTCTGATTGAATCAGAACCGAAGCTCTAGATTCTTGTTTTGACGCGTTTTCTTCACGCGAACCGGTCTCCACTTCGCTCGAAAACGCTCTAACGTGGGTCGGATGGCTGCCTACAAAATCGCCTTGCCGGAACCGTATCTCGGCGCTTTTCTGAGAATTGTGGGTCCTTGGGGCGACACCTAGGGTTTCACCGGGCCTCGTGCCATCCACCCGCAAGAGCCCCCGCCTTCCTCCCGGTCGGTGGGGGTTTTGTTTTTCATCAAGCGGATTGGCCCGAAGAAAAAGTATAAGATGGGCCCGTGAGGTATTGCCCAACTCATTTCGAGGAAGCGCTATGGATAGTGATTTTGTCGGTTACCAGCATGCGATGCTTGTTCTCATGCGCCACATATTGGCCGAGCAAGCACTGCAGAGTGGCGAGGAGCCGATGCAGTGGCTCCGCAACTTCAAGAGCCGGGTGGTCCAGGACATCAAGGGAACGTCAGGTCCTTCGGAGCAGGACGAACTGGCTGTGATCCCGGTGTCTCTTGCCGTGATCGACGACGTTTTTGCCGATGTGATGTAGTTTGAGACCGAGCGCTCTCGGCACGAGCGGTCACCCCTCGCCAAGCGCATTCATACGGGAGACGTTGAGGATTTCCGCCTCACCGCTGCCAACGCGGACAACGTCTCCCACCCTCCTGCCAAACAGCGCTCGCGCCAATGGTGAGGCGTGCGAGACGGTGCCGTGCGCAGGATCCGCCTCGTCCTCGCCGACGATCCGAAAGGTCTGTTGTCGACCGTCATCGCGGAGGATTGTAACGGCATGTCCGAACCGAACCTGGCCGTCGTCCTCGGGCTCTGCCACCACATTGGCGGAAGCGCGCCTCGCGCTCCAATAACGCAAGTCACGTGAGGCGCTCGCGATCGCCGAGCGGTCGCCCTCCGCCTGTGCCGCCACCAACGCTTCTTGCGCGGCCGCGACTGCGGCCTCGATCTGGGCAAGGCCTTCCCTGGTGACATCGTTTCGCGCGTCCGAAATCGGCCGATCGGGCAGATCGTCGAGCTTACCCTCGCCTTCCCTGACAAAAGCGCGGCTCATGTTGCTCTCATGCGCGTCCGGCCAACGCGCGGATCACCCATCACCTTGCTCTTGCGATCGGCGCCTTGGTCCTGCGGCCCTTCAAGATCATTCTCTTCTGGCATCTTCGACTCCGAGACTGGATATTTCCAACGGGTCCGAACCGGCGTCGTTCCTCGATCATCTCACGTAAATCGGGATAGTTCGGTATCATTCTTAGGAAGATTCGGAACGGCTGGCAGCCTCCCAGGTTATCGTCCCGTCGATTGGGACGACATGATCCACCTTCCCAAGGGCCCCGGCGATTGTCCCCCGAGCAAGCCGGGGCCCAACTTTTGAGAAGCAAAGATTGAACGCGCTGGATTTCTTCATACCGAACGATGCAGACACATCGCGATATCACGACAATATCAGCAGACCATTCGACTCTGGTGAGGCAAGTCCACGATGAGGGGCGCAGAGATTCATCATAGCCGCTGGCCATGCAGCACCAAGGGATTGAGTTCACCGTCGAGAAAACCAGGCAGCGCCACGTCTGGCGCTGGATATTCTGGATCGGCGATCAAGCGAGGACCGGCCTGATGCGAACGCCATTGGAGGCGCTCGCGATACGCCGGACGCAAACGCTGATCGATCGCGAGTTGAAAAAGCGGGCTCAGGAGAATGCTTGTTAGAGCGAGGTCGACCCGCCCGCCGTGCCGATATTCGTGAACCGCCCAAAGCAAAAAGGACGAGGCCCGGTCAACCTAGAGACCGAGCCTCGTCGCATCATCCCCCGCCCCATCAGCGCGATGATGTCTGGTGGAACGATCGTGTCATACGCAAATTCTGAGGCGCGATCCATCCGGGCGACTACGGGACGTCGAGCATTTGCGATCGGCGCAGCATGACAGAACGGTCCAGCAAGCTCTGTCTGGCTTCGTCACCGGCACCTGCGATTGCGCTGCAGCAGCGGTTTGCGCCTGCAACCTCTCGTTTAATTGATTGAATTGCTAGCGGCGCGCCTCGCACAGATTAGAAAGCACCGATGGAGGCTGCCGTGCTTGCCGAAAAATTCTTCCTGTTGCTGGAGACTCTGAGGAGCTACACCGAGACCGACGGAAGTCAGCGCGTGGTCAGCACGTCGCCGCACGTCCCGCTCCAACTCCCTGAGGCCCAAGTCATCTTTCTCTACCCGTCCAGGGCCGACACGAGACAGCGGCACGGTTTGAATAGCTGACGTGAACCACGTCACAGCGGTCGGCGTTTCGGCGCGCTAGACAGGGCGCCGTAGGACCGCGGTGCCGCCATGGAAAACAAGTTCGACCTGCCCACGATCATCGCCGCCGTCGTTGTCGCGGGGTACGCGGCAATCATACTGGAATATGTCGCTCACGAGGATCTCGGCTTTTCCACCACGCAGATCCGGCACGTCGCGATGATCGCCGCGGTGCTTGCCGGCATCTGGGTCGCGATGGACATGCTGCGCTCGAATCCGGATGAGGTCGAATGAGGATGGCACTGATCAGCCGTTCGAAATGCAACCCTGACGCTATTTTGTCCTAGGTATTGTCTGACGAATCAGACCTACTCGCATCTTGATCGATTCTCACACGGTTTGGCGGCATGACCCAACCAGAGATCTTGGATCAAGACATCCGCGCGTTGCAGGAATGGCTTCGCGCCGCCTGGCTGCAACTCGCTGATCCCTCGCTGACCGCTTTCGGCCGGCGCGAACTGCGCAACCAGATGAAGCAATACAACGCCGATCTGCGCGCGCGTCTCGAGCGCGTTGCCGCGCCCCAGCCGAAGCAGAGCGGGCAGCCGGAGCGCAGCTTCGCAAGACCAGAGATGCGGATTCTCGCTTGGCGCTAGACTTCTGATTCGATCAGAACCGAACATGCGCCAGGCCGTCAGGCCCGGAGCATCCATCTGCGTCGCTCTATCGCCAGCTATTGCGGTGGCCGAGTTTGTACCGCCGCTCCCCGGCTTCACGATGTGACGCCCCTCACACCGAGCCGAACCTGTGTTAACACCTTCGCGCGGCGCGGCTGTTCCGGACGGCGTCGGCAAGCGGGAGCCAAACGGGTTGCGCTTCCTATATGTTCGGTGCTGTCGCGGCTGAGCATTAAAGAAGGTTTAATCGTGCTTTATCTGGAACTTGCGATCGTTTTTGTCCTGATCGTCGTCAATGGCCTGCTTGCGATGTCGGAACTGGCGATCGTCTCCTCCCGGCCGGCAAGGCTGGCGGGATTGGTCGAAAAAGGCGTGAGCGGCTCGCGGCAAGCGCTGGCGCTTTCATCTGACCCGGGCAAATTCCTTTCCACCGTGCAGATCGGCATTACCCTGATCGGGGTGCTCTCGGGCGCTTTTTCCGGGGCAACGCTTGGGCAGCGGGTCTCGCAATGGCTGCTCGGATTCAGTGTCTCCCCAGCGCTCGCCGATGCCATCGGCGTCGGTTTTGTCGTCACCGTCATCACCTATGCCTCGCTGATCGTCGGCGAGCTCGTGCCCAAGCAGATCGCGCTGCGCGATCCGGAAGCGATTGCGGTCAGGGTCGCGCCGGCCATGGTGTGGATGGCGAGGATCTCGCTGCCGCTGGTTTGGCTGCTCGACCGCTCCGGCAAGGCGCTGCTCTGGCTGCTCGGCCATCGTGGCGAAGCCGAAGAGAAAGTCAGCGAGGAAGAAATCAGGACGCTGGTGGTCGAAGCCGAAAATGCCGGCGTGCTCGAGCCCGGCGAAAAAGAGATGATCGCGGGCGTGATGCGGCTCGGCGATCTTCCGGTCGGCGCGGTGATGACGCCGCGTCACGAAGTCAGTTCGATCGACGTCGCCGATCCCCCTTCCGAGATCCATGCAACGCTGCTCAAGACCACCCATTCGCGGGCGGTCGTGTTCGACGGCAATCGCGACGTTGCACTCGGCATCGTGCAAGCCAAGGATCTGCTCGATGCATATCTGTCTGGGGGAACGCCGGACATCCGTTCGCTGGTCCGTCAGGCGCCGGTGATTCCGGAGACCGTGGACGCACGCGACGTGATCGCGATCCTGCGCGATTCCGCCGTCCATATCGGGCTGGTGCACGATGAATACGGCACCTTCCAGGGCGTGGTGACGAGCGCCGACATCCTGGAAGCGATCGTCGGCGCGTTCCACACCGAGGAGGGGCCGGCGGAACTCGCCTCGGTCAAGCGCGATGACGGCTCCTACCTGATCTCTGGATGGATGCCGGCGCTCGAATTTGCCGACCTGCTCGGCATCACCCTGCCCTCGCCGCGGCCCTACCAGACCTTTGCGGGCTTCCTGCTGCAGGAGTTCGGCGCGATTCCCAATGTCGGCGAAAAGATCACGGCCCATGGCTGGCAGTTCGAGATCGTCGATCTCGACGGCCGGAGGATCGACAAGGCCTTGGCCAGCCGCGTGGAAGAGCCGTGACCTATCTCCCGCAGCCTGGACATCTCGCAGGTTCCCGGCCCCGCCGCGACGGCCGTTGCGCACCCGTCCCATGCGCCAGACCGGCTCGCTGCAGCGCCGTTCTGTTGATAACCAGGAACTTGTCCATCCCCGGCGGCGGGATCGTCGGCCGCCCTGTGCTATCGGCATAACGGCAAGATCAGGTACGGAACACAGATATGCGGATTACCCTCGTCGGTTCCCGCCATTTCGGCGTGGCGACCTTGAATATGCTGCGCCAACGCGAAGTCGATGTCGTCAGGGTCGTGGTGCACGATGGCGAAGACCGGCTGGCGGCGGCTGCGCGGGCCACAGGGATCGATGTGGTGGTGCAGGCCAATCCGAAGCTCGTTGTAGCCTCCGAGATCGCCCCCGACACCGATCTGATCGTAACGGCCCACAGCCACGCCCGCGTCGGCAAGGAAGCGCTGGCCGCCGCGAAACTCGGCGGGATCGGCTACCATCCCTCGCTACTGCCCCGACATCGCGGCATGGCTGCCGTGGAATGGACCATCAAGGAAGGCGATCCGATCGCGGGCGGCAGCATCTATCATCTCGCCGATCGCATGGATGCCGGCGCCATCGCGGCGCAGGACTGGGTGTTCGTCAAGAAAGGCGAAACCGCGCGCGAGCTCTGGGAGCGGGCGCTGGCGCCGCTGGGGCTCCGGCTGCTCGCCGAGGTGATCGACTATGCCAGAGCTCATGGCAGCCTTCCTGCCAAGCCGCAGGATGAGCAATTCGCGACCAAGGCACCCAGTCTCCCTGACGCCAGGCACTGAACGCCCAAAGTCTGCCGCAAGAATCGAACGCGCCTGTGTTTCGGTGTGCGGATTCACGCTGCCGATTCACCATGCAAGTTCACCATGATGTGTTTGATCTCGCAGGAACTTTTTGCCTTCCACAGGACGGCCCATTTTGAACACATTGTGTCCGGATAAGCCGGACTGATCACACACATTTCAAGGAAATCTGATCCATGCGTCCTGACCGCATTCGCGCGCTCTTGTTTGCGTCCTTTCTCGGTTCTGCTGCCCTGATTTCTGCCCCTGTTTCGGCCCAGCAGCCCTATGACGGCCTCTGGCAGGTCACCGTGGTCACCAAAACTGGAACCTGCGAGCCTTCGACCTCTTCCACGGTTACGGTCACGGACGGTCAAATCTCCGCGCCGGGCGCTGGCATCTCGGGCAGGGTCGGCCGTGAGGGCCTTGTGCGAGTCTCGATCAATGGTGCATATGCCAACGGACAGCTCAGTGGCAACTCCGGATCGGGGAAGTGGAATGGGGCATCAGCAGGCGTACCGTGCAGCGGTCGATGGGAAGCTTCCCGTCAGTAAGATCCACCGGACCTCGAAGCTGTTCCCCTCCGCTCGGCGGCTGACCTTCGCGGCGGCATTTGCTGCGGCAACGTTTCTGGTCTCCCCCAGCCATGCTCAGTCCGGCCCGTTTGCTGGGATGGCCGGCACTTGGTCTGGCGGTGGCAGCGTAACCTTGGACGACGGCTCCAGGGAGCGCATCCGCTGCCGCGCGACCTACCGCGTCGGCGGCGTCAACATGGCGATGTCGCTGACCTGCGCCAGCGATGCCTACAAGTTCAACCTGCAAGCCGATGTCGTCGCCCAGGGTAGCGCGATCTCCGGTAACTGGACCGAGGGTAGCCGCGGGATCAGCGGGAGCCTGCAGGGCCGCGGCGGCGGCGGTAATTTCCAGGTTGCCGTTAATGCCGGCGGGTTCAATGCGAACCTCAGCATGCGGACGAGCGGCAACAAGCAATCTGTCAGCATCAGGGCCGATAACGGGTTCCGCGAAGCGGACATCTCGCTATCGAGATAGCTCGCGCACGCCGCTCGCCCGCGGAAGCGGGCGATAATTCAGGAAACCCGTTCAGCTCGTCTTCGGCTTCGCCAGCCGCTCGGCGGTGTCCTTGATGGTCTTGGCGATCAGCAGGGCCTGCTCCTTGTTGAACGCAAAATCCTGCACGCCTTTGTGCGTCGTCAGCGACAGCACCATGATGTCGGGCTGATGTTCGGGCCAGCCGGTGGCGAAGCCGGTCACGAAATCCGCCGACGTCTTACGGTTTGCCATCAGCGCCACCTATGCCGCGGGAACGAAGGCGGTGACTTCGATCTCGACCTTGGCGCGTTGATCGACCAGGCCGTCGATATAAAGCAGAGTGGACGGCGGGAAATTGCGCCCCAGCGTCTCCTTCCAGGCCGCGCCGATTCCGGCGCCCGCGGCCTCGTATTCAGCACGATTGGTCAGATACCAGGTCAGGCGCACGATGTGCTCAGGCCCGGCGCCGGCTTCGCTCAAGAGCTTGATGATCCGCTTCAGTGCAGTGGCGACCTGCGCTGCCATGTCCGGCGCGTAATCGCCCTTCTCATCGCCGCCGGTCTGGCCCGCCAGCACGATCCATTTGCCTGATGCGTCGAAGCTGACGCCGTGCGAGAAGCCGCGGGGTTTCGACCATTCGGCCGGTTGCAAGACATGCATGAATTTATCCTCCCAGAAGCGGGACGATGCTTAGCACCTAAGGGGCGATCACGGCAAAGCTGAGGGCCTGCATCGCTGCCTTCTCGGAATTGCGAGTTGCAAATCGTGTGGGCCTCGCCGATACCGACGTTCCCGCCCGTCCCCCTCCTTCTCCGCATCACCGATGGACCGCACCCCTTCCAAGATCAAGGCCGCGCTGTGGATGGCGGGCTGGCTCACGCTGATGCTGGTGATCGCGATTGCCGGCCGCGAAGCCATGCGGGACATGAACGTGTTTCAGCTCATGGAAGCGCGCTCGATCCTCGGCTTCTTCATGCTCTATCCGCTGATCCACGCGAGTGGCGGATTTTCGATCCTGAAGACCGCGCGCGTGCACATGCACATCGCGCGCAATCTGATCCATTACGGCGCGCAGCTCGGCTGGTTCTTCGCGCTGACGCTGATCCCGATCGGCCAGGTGGTGGCGATCGAATTCACCATGCCGATCTGGACAGCGATCCTCGCGGCAGCCTTCCTCGGCGAGCGCATGACGATGTGGAAGATCACAGCGATCGTGCTCGGCCTGATCGGCGTAATCATCATCGTCCGCCCCGTCACGGGCGAGATCAATCCAGGCCAACTGATCGCGCTTGGGGCTGCCGTAGGTTTCGGCATCTCGGTTGCGATGGTGAAATCGCTGACCCGCACCGAACAGACGCTGGCGATCATCTTCTGGATGCTGGTCGTGCAGTCGGCCGCAGGCCTGTTGCCGTCGCTCTATGTCTGGACGTGGCCGCCAGCGCATGTCTGGGTTTGGGTCGTCCTGATCGCCTTCTGCGGCACTTTCTCGCACTACTGTATGGCACGCGCGATGCTCTACGCGGATGCGACAGTCGTGATTCCGATGGACTTCCTCCGTGTGCCACTGACCGCGACCGCGGGCTGGCTGATCTATTCGGAGCAGCTCGATCTGTTCACCGTGCTCGGCGCGGTGCTGATCCTGACCGGCAATCTCCTGAACTTGAAACCGAACGCGCCGGCTCACGCCCGCGCAGGGACCTGACGATCGACGCGGTTGTGACGTAGATCACGTAGCCGCCGCGCGTTTCATGGCATGCCTTATGGCAACGCGATTCTCTCGTCGACCGCAGTGGTATTTTTATGCTGCGCGAACGGTGGTGTTATCGTGTAGTCTGACACAATGCGATAGAGCCAAAGCCTTTTCGATTCTGCTGGGGGATTTCAATGCGCACCCTTACCCTCCTCGCCTCGCTGATCTGCGTGGCGCTGACCGCAACTGCCGCCCGAGCCGACAGACGCGTCGCCTTCGTCGTCGGCAACGGCGCATACAAGAACGTGACGCCGCTGCCCAATCCGACCATGGACGCCAAGTCGATGGCCAGCGCATTGCGCAACGTCGGATTCGACGTGGTCGAGGGCACCAACCTCACCCGCGACAAGATGACCGAGAAGCTGCTCGACTTCGGCAAGAAGGCGCAAGGAGCCGACATCGCGGTGTTCTACTATGCCGGCCACGGCATCGCGATCAGTGGCACCAACTATCTTCTGCCCGTCGATGCCGACATCAAGTCGGAGATGGACGTCAAGCTGGGCTCTGCCATCAACATCGACCTCACGCTCGACCAGACCATGAGCGACGCCAAGGTCAAGCTGGTGTTCCTCGATGCCTGCCGCGACAATCCGTTCGCCGCCAAGATCAAGTCGAACTCGGCGACCCGCAGCGTCAACGTGCAGACCGGCCTTGCCGAAATGAAATCCGGCGAAGGCACGCTGATCGCGTTCGCAACCGGCCCGGGCCAGACCGCGCTCGACGGCCAGGAAGGCACCAACAGCCCGTTCACGCGCGCGCTGATCGCCAACATCACCCAGCCCGGCGTCGAGATCCAGCAGGCGATGACCAAGGTCCGCGCCCAGGTCAACGAGGAGACCAGCAAGGGCCAGTTGCCCTGGGGCCACACCAACCTGATCGGCTCGGTCTATCTCAACGGCGCGCCAGCGAACAACCCGGCCACCGCGGCGGGCACGCCTGCGGCATCGACCGCGGTTGCGGCCGCGCCGAGCTCGGACGTCGAGCTCGAGTTCTGGCGTTCGATCAAGGACTCCAACAAAACGGAAGAGCTCAACGCCTATCTCTCGAGCTACCCGAACGGGCAGTTCCGTTCGCTCGCGCTCGCCCGCATCGCCGCGCTTGAGAGCGCCGCGGCTCCGAGCACGCAGACGCGTAACCTTACCGCCGGCATCGATCCTGCGACCTTCACCGAGGAAGCAAGCCAGGTCACCGAGGACCAGATCGGCCTCGACAAGGGCCAGCGCCGCGACGTGCAGCGCCGCCTCAATGGGCTCGGCTTCGACGTCAAGGCCACCGGCAAATTCGACGAGCCCACCCGCGCCGTGATCACGCGCTGGCAGGCCGCGCGCGGCTATCCGAAGAGCGGCTACCTCAATAGGCTGCAGCACAAGGCGCTGCTGACCGAGGTCGTGGCGACCACGTCGACGAGCTCGAGCGATGAAGAGCGTCCGCGCCGTCGCGCCAGCAGCGGTGGCGGCGGAGGTGGTGGCGGCAGCGCTCCCCCTCCCTCCCGCCATCACGGCGGTGGCATCGATCCGGGAGCCGCCTTCGTCGGCGGCGTCGTGGGTGGCATGCTGGGCGGCGCGTTCCGTCGCTAACGCCCTTGAAACGTTCAACGAAAAGCCCGGCTCACGCCGGGCTTTTCAGTTTCTGGAGGCTCCTCGTCGGAGCTACTTCCCCGCCGCCTTGCGCAGCGCCTCGTTGATGCGGTCCTGCCAGCCCGGGCCGCCCTCCTGGAACCACTCCAGCACGTCCTGGTCGATGCGCAGCGTAACTTGCTCGCGCACGCCGGGAGCGGCATTCTTCTTGGGCGGCGCTTCGGCCACCTTCGTGGTGGCGCGCTTGAACGCCGCTTCCGCCTCGCTGCGGGCGTCGTTCAGCGTGCGCGGTCGCCTCGGTTGATCGGCCATTGCTAGATCCCCTCAAACAGCGCCGTCGACAGATAGCGCTCGGCGAACGACGGCACCACGGCCAGGATGGTCTTGCCGGCCGCCTCGGGCCGCTTGCCGATCTCAAGCGCCGCGGCGATTGCCGCCCCGGAAGAGATGCCGCCGGGAATGCCTTCGTTGCGCGCCAGCGCGCGCGACATCTCGATCGCGGTGGTGCTGTTGACCTTGACGATCTCGTCGATCACGGAACGATCGAGGATATCAGGAATGAAACCGGCGCCGATACCCTGGATCTTGTGCGGCGAATGCTGGCCGCCTGACAGCACCGGGCTTTCCTCGGGCTCGACAGCGACGATGCGCAGCGAGGGCTTGCGCGGCTTCAACACCTGCCCGACGCCGGTGATGGTGCCGCCGGTGCCGACTCCCGCAACGAAGTAGTCGATGTTCCCGCCGGTATCGTTCCAGATCTCCTCGGCGGTGGTGCGGCGATGGATCTCCGGATTGGCGAGGTTCTTGAACTGCTGCGGCATCACCGCATTCGGCGTCGTGCGCACCAGCTCTTCGGCGGCCGCGATCGAGCCTTTCATGCCCTGCGCTGCCGGCGTCAGCACGAGCTCGGCGCCAAGGAACGCCAGCATCTTGCGGCGCTCGATCGACATCGATTCCGGCATCACCAGTTTCAGCCGATAGCCGCGCGAGGCCGCGACGAACGCCAGCGCGATGCCTGTATTGCCCGAGGTCGGCTCGATCAGCACGGTGTTGGCATTGATGATGCCGGCCTTCTCCATCGCGATGATCATCGCCGCGCCGATGCGATCCTTCACGCTCGCCGTCGGATTGAAATATTCCAGTTTGGCGAGGATCGTCGCGTGCGCGCCATGCGCCTGCGGCAACCGGCGCAGGCGGACGATCGGCGTGTTGCCGATCGCGTCCACAATGGAGTCATAGACCAGCCCTCGTCCCGGCCGTTGCACTGCACGCGTAGTTGAAGGCGCATCCATCACAGGGCTCCTATGCAAAATGTGCCGCGAAAATCGCGGTTCTCGTTAGTTAGGAACAGGGCCCACCGCAGCGCAAGAAGGGAAACGATCGATTAACAGATCGCTGCATCGCAATAGCGAAATGTTTCTAAATAGCGATAAACCAACGCATTTGTGTTGCGACAACGTCAAATAAATCGGTGTATAAGTTACCGCTAAGTTAAGCTCCCCACAGATCGCCAGGAGGTCACGATGACAGCAATCGCTGAAATCCCGTCGACCATTGCGGTTCGTCCGAATCCGCGCGGCTGCGATCTGCCGACCTGCCCGGTGTGCGCAGACACCATGATAGCTGCGGAAGCGTCTGCCTATCTGTACGACAGCATCATCAGCTATCTCTGGACCTGCGACACCTGCGGTTACGGTTTCGTGACCAAGCACGCGGTCAAGCGCTTCGTCTGCAACTAAGCCCTATCTGGCGGCGATGTCACCACGCGCCCAATCGGCGCGTGTTTGGTTTTGGAAGTCCTCAAAACTTCCGCCCGCGATCGCGGCGCGTATGTCCTGCATGAGCTGCTGGTAATAGGCGATGTTGATTTCCGATAGCAGCATAGCACCGAGCGTCTCACCCGATTTCACGAGGTGATGCAGATAGGCGCGCGAATAGCTGCGCGCGGAAGACCAAGCGCTCTCTTCGTCCAGCGGACGCGGATCGTCGGCGTGTCGTGCGTTGCGCAGGTTCACCGGCCCGAACCGGGTGAACGCCACGCCATGACGTCCGTTCCGCGTCGGCATCACGCAGTCGAACATGTCGATGCCGCGCGCCACCGCTTCGAGGATGTCCTCGGGCGTGCCGACGCCCATCAGATAGCGCGGACGATCCGCTGACAGCGCCGGCGCAGTCTCCTCGATCATCGCCAGCATCACGGCCTGCGGCTCGCCGACCGCGAGCCCGCCGATCGCGTAACCGTGAAAGCCGATCTCGACCAGCGCCTCGGCGCTCTGCCGGCGCAGCTCCGGCACATCACCGCCCTGCACGATGCCGAACAGCATGTAGCCGGCGGGTGCAGTCTCGAACGCGCGCTTGCTGCGCTCGGCCCAGCGCAGCGACAACCGCATCGCGCGCTCGATATCGTCGCGCTCCGCCGGCAATCGCACACATTCATCCATCTGCATCGCGATGTCAGAGCCGAGCAATCGCTGCACCTCGATCGAGCGCTCCGGCGACAGCTCGACCTTGGCGCCATCGATATGCGAGCGGAAGGTCACCGCGTTCTCGCTGACCTTGCGCAGCTCCGACAGCGACATCACCTGGAAGCCGCCGGAGTCCGTCAGCATCGGCCCGTTCCAGCCGGTGAACGTCTGCAGCCCGCCGAGGGCTGCGATGCGCTCGGCACCCGGCCGCAGCATCAAATGATAGGTGTTGCCGAGCACGATGTCGGCGCCGGCGTCGCGCACCTCGCGCCAGTGCATGCCCTTCATCGCGCCGGCCGTGCCGACCGGCATGAATGCCGGCGTGCGCACCACGCCATGCGGCGTGGTCAGCCGGCCAGTACGGGCATTGCCGTCAATTGTGAGCAACTCGAAATGATTGGGAAGGCTCATGCGGCCGCTTATGGCGCGCCAGCGTGGCTCGTTCAACCGCGCCGACGTCGTTTTTCTGCCGCAAAGCCGTTGACGGCGCAAAAACTCTCCCGCATAAGTTCCAACACCATGATGACCGCGACCAAACGCACCACCACGACCAAACAGCTCTCCGGGGCCTTGGGAGGCGTGCGCGTGTAGTCGGACCGACCGCATCATCTCAAACCGAAGCCCCGCCTGATGAAGGTCCGGGGCTTTTTTTATTGCCCAAATCTGATGGAGACTTCCGTGAAGAACGATCCCGTAGTTGCGATTGCCGGCGTGACCGGCGCCGTCGGTGCCGAGTTCATCGCCACCATGGACCGGCGCGGCTTCCCCGTGCGCAAGCTGAAGCCGCTGGCGAGCAGCCGTTCGGCGGGCAAGGCCATCGACTTCCGCGGCCAAAAGGTCGTCATCGAGGAGCTCAACGAGCGCTCCTTCGAGGGCGTCGACATCGCCCTGTTCTCGGCCGGCAGCGGCGTCTCGAAGAAGTTCGCACCGCTTGCGGTGAAGGCCGGCGCCGTTGTCGTCGACAACTCCTCAGCCTTCCGCATGGACCCGAACGTGCCGCTGGTGATCCCGGAGATCAACGCGTCCCGCATCCGCTAGCACAAGGGCATCATCGCCGTCCCGAACTGCGCGGCGATCACCGCGCTCGTGCCGCTGTGGCCGATCCATCAGAAGAACCGGATCAAGCGCGTGATCATCTCGACCTATCAAGCCGCGAGCGGCGCCGGCGCCGCAGCCATGGAGGAGCTGGTGGAATCGACCCGCGCCAATCTGAACGGTCAGGTCTATACGCCGAAGGTGATGCCGCATCCTTACGCATTCAACCTGTTCAACCACAACACCGCCGTCGATCCCGAAACCGGCTACAACGACGAGGAAACCAAGGTCATCAAGGAGACCCGCAAGATCTTCGAGGACGACCGCATCGCAGTCGGCGTCACCTGCGTCCGCGTCCCTGTGCTGCGCGCGCATTGCGAGGCCATCACCTTCGAATGCGAGAAGCCGATCAGCGAGGACCAGGTGCGCGCGCTGCTTGCCGCCGCGCCCGGCGTGCGGATCGTGGACGATCGCGCCGCAAATTACTTCCCGATGCCGATCGATGCCTCCGGCCAGGACGACGTGCTGGTTGGCCGCATCCGCAAGGATCTGAGCGACCCGAGCGGCCATTCGATCTCGATCTTCGTGGCGGCCGACCAGCTCCTGAAGGGCGCAGCGCTGAACGCGGTCCAGATCGCGGAGCTGTTGCCCGAGCGCGTGATGGCATGAGGCCGGTGCCGCCGGCAGATTGGCGATGACGGCTGCACGGAGGCGCGATATAGAGCTGAGGTACAGTAGCGCCGAGAGGACGGAACCACTGACGAGGTTAATGGCACGGGCGGCACGGCAGAGCGCTGCGAAATCCCGCGGCGGCCGCCCGACAAAAAGCGCCGCCATCCAGCGCGACCTGCGGCTGATCGAGGTTGCTACCCGGCTTTTTCTGGAGCGCGGCTTCGAGGCGACGTCGATCGACGCCGTCGCTGAAACGGCGCGGGTCAGCAAGCCCACCGTCTACGCCCGCTATCGCGACAAGCGCAGCCTGTTCGAGGCCGTGCTGCGGCGCGAGATTGCGCGCTGGCTCTCTCCGCTCTCGACAGCGGCGGAAATGCAGTGCAGCGATGTTTCCGGCGTTTCCGTCGAGCAAGTTCTCCTCGACCTCGCGCGGCAGATGCTCGATTTGATCAGTGGGCCCGAGCCGGGGGCTCTGAGCCGCATCGTGGCGGCGCAGGCAACCAATTTCCCCGAGCTCGCAAGGCTCGCGGAGGAAGAAGGCTACCTGAAAGCCGTTTCGACGATGACCCGTCTGTTTGATCGCCTGGTCGCCGAGCGAGCGGTCCAGATCGAGGACACGACGACCGCCGCCGAGGTCTATATCAACATCACCGTCGGCCACACCTTCCGGCAGGCGACCAACGGCATTCCGATTGACCGGAAGGCTGAGGAAAAACGCTTGCGGGCGTCCTTGCGGCTTTTGATGACCGGCATCGGCGGATCTGGCGGTCGGCCGCAGAAATCCGGCGCACGGACCCGCCCGTCCCGCTGACATCTCGATAAGCCATGCCCGGCGCTGCGGGCTGCCCCGCGATTTGGGCGGCTATCGGCGTCGGAGCACTGTTGACGACAACTAAACGATACAGTACAGTTTAATTAAGTGAGCCGGCGATGTCAGCCGCACCTGATGTCACCCAGTGCTCACGCCGTCGCAGACTTCGATCGGCGCAACCTGTGTCTTCCTGGCCCCCAAGCCTGGCTTGCGCTGTTCGGACGGCCGACCCGGACACGGGTCGGCCGTGTCCTTTCGGCGCACGAATGCGACGCGCGATAGTCGTCCGGACCAGCAAGGATCCTCTCATTGGCCCCCGCCTTGTTGCAAAGAAGCGTCCAGCTCATGGCCGTCGGTCTTGCGATCACGGCGCTGTCATGCGCGGCGCGAGCTGATGCAGAAGATCGGGGAACGCCGGAACAGCGCGAGGCCTGCACGCCCGATGTCTTTCGATTCTGCTCCGGTTCCATCCCGAACACCGAAGAGATTGTTTCGTGCCTTCACGCAAATAAGCGGCGGTTGAGCGAAAAATGCCGCGATGTGATCTCGGTTCGGAACTCAAAAATGCCGGATCGAAGTCCCAAATGATGGGAGACGCATGGCTGCGAAACAGATGCTTCGCGCCACGGAGGAGGATCGATGGTGAATCCGCGCACGCTCGCCACGGGCACAGAGTCCAGAACGACACGGCACCTGCTCGTGATCGGTCTGCTGACGCTGCTCGCATCCGCGCCCTCCTTCACTGTCGCCGCACCTTCTGCTCCTGAGGCTTCCTCCGGCCAGGAGCAGGCAACGGAGTCTGACGACAAGGCGGTCGCCCATCAAATTGAGCTGTTCCGGACCGCCCAGGTGTCGCTCAGCCGGGCCATCGAGATCGTCGAGCGGGCGCACGCCGGCGCGAGGACCTCCGATGTCAGCTTCGATGGGGGGTCAGGTGCGCCGGTGTACCGGGTCAGGACGTTTCATGACGGCCAGCTCTGGGAACATGCCATCGATGCTGCCACCGGCGAGATCTCGACGGATCGGCTGGTGTCGTCCCTGAAAGAACTCAATGCGGAGGACCGCACCAACATCGCTTCGCTGTCGGGTGTTGACCAGCAGTTGTCGGATGCGGTGCGCGTGGCGGAACGGGCCGCCTCGGGCAAGGCGATCAGCGGAGGCCTGACACGCGAACGCGGCAAGCTGAGCTTCGTGGTCATCATCGTCAGCGGACTGGATCTGAAGCAGGTGATCCTCGAACCGCCCCGCCGCAAGAGCCGTTGACGCTCATTCCCTTCTCCCCTTGCGGGAGAAGGTGGCGCGAAGCGCCGGATGAGGGGTTGTCTCCACGGGCGACCGTGCCCGCGGAGGCAACCCCTCACCCGAATGAGTCAAATAGCAGCAGCGGAGCAGCCCTCTCCCACAAGGGGCGAGGGCACATCAACTGGCAGCGCGAGCGCGTAGCACCCTACAGAAACTCGCGTCCCTCGTGCGCGCGAAACAGCAGACACGCATCGCCATACGAATAGAAGCGATAGCCCGCAGCGATGGCATGCGCATAGGCCTGCTTCATCGTCTCGAGGCCGGAGAAGGCCGACACCAGCATGAACAGGGTCGAGCGCGGCAGATGGAAATTGGTCAGCAGGATATCGACTGCGCGAAAGCGGTGGCCGGGCGTGATGAAGATCGCGGTGTCGCCGGTGAATGGCTGGATCGTGCCATCCTCCCTCGCCGCGCTTTCGAGCAGCCGCAGCGAGGTGGTGCCCACTGCGACGATGCGCCCGCCTTTGGCGCGCGCCGCGTTCAGCGCGGCGGCGGTCTCTGCGGAGACGCAGCCCCATTCGGAATGCATCCTGTGCTCGGAGGTGTCGTCCACCTTCACCGGCAGGAATGTCCCTGCCCCGACATGCAGGGTCAGTCTGACAATATCGACGCCGTGGCCACGTAGTGCAGCTTCCAGCGCCGGCGTGAAATGCAGGCCCGCGGTCGGGGCTGCGACGGCGCCCTCATTGGCCGCGAACATGGTCTGGTAGTCGGCGGCGTCCTGATCGTCTGGCGTGCGCTTCGAGGCGATGTAAGGCGGGAGCGGCGGGCTACCGAGATCGGCGATGGCCTGGTCGAGCGCGGGCCCGTGGAAGGAGAATGACAGCGTCACCTCGCCTTCCTGCCCCTTGGCTTCGACCTGCGCATCGAGATGTCCAAGCAGGCAGACCTTGCCCTCATTGCCGAAGCGGACAGTGTCGCCTTCCGCCAATTTCTTCGCCGGCTTCACCAGCGCCTGCCAGCGCGAACCGTCGAGCCGCTTGATCAGCGTCGCCTCGATCTTCGGTTCGGTCTCGCGGCCGATGCGGCGGCCCTTCAATTGCGCCGCGATCACCTTGGTGTCGTTGACCACGAGCTGGTCGCCCGGCTCGAGCCATTGCGGCAGTTCGGCCACGGTGCGGTCGCGCAGCACGCCGTCCCCCTGCACCACCAGCATCCGCGCGGCGTCGCGCGGACTCGCGGGCCGCAGCGCGATCCGTTCAGGCGGGAGGTCGAAGTCAAAGAGGTCGGTGCGCATCTTCTAGCCGTCATTGCCGGGCTTGACCCGGCAATCCATCTCCTAGGAAAGACTCTTCTGAAGAGCGATGGATACCCGGGTCAAGCCCGGGTATGACGATTGAGTGTCAGGCTGTCGCGTCGGCAGCCATCCTTGCCTTGACGATCTTGTCCGGGTTCTGCACCGGCTCGCCGCGCTTGATCTTGTCGACGTTCTCCATGCCCTCGGTGACCTTGCCCCAGACCGTGTACTGGCCGTTGAGGAAGGCGGCGTCGTCGAAGCAGATGAAGAACTGGCTGTCGCCGGAATCCGGGTTGGCGGCGCGCGCCATCGAGGCGGTGCCGCGGACATGCGGCTCCTTGTTGAACTCTGCCTTCAGCTTCTTTCCGGAGCCGCCCGTGCCGGTGCCATGGGGGCAACCGGTCTGGGCCATGAAGCCCTCGATCACGCGGTGGAACACGATGCCGTCGTAGAAGCCCTCGCGCACCAATTCCTTGATGCGGGCGACGTGGTTCGGCGCGAGATCAGGGCGCATCTCGATGGTGACGGGACCCTGGGTGGTCTCGAGGATCAAAGTATTTTCGGTGGCAGCCATGCTCGCCTCTCTTTAGCTTCGGGTTGACGTTTGCGGGTTCGGAAAGGGATCGCCATCGGCCGGCCGGCAACCGCTCCGCCCAGTGCATCGGTAAATGGCAACGGCGTGCAGCGTTCCAAGGCCTGCATCACGGCGATGCGGTATTGCAACCGGTCATTCTCGCTGGCCTCTGCCGTCTCATAGGTGATCCTGGGACGGCCGAGGATTGCGCCCTGGCGGTTGAAGCTGACGATCACGGTGATGTCGATCGGGTTGGCTTGCGACAGCGGCGGTGGCCTGAAGCAACTGTGCAGCTTTATGAAAAGATCCTTGAGCGTATCAAGCTTTTCGGGCGCCGGCTGCGCCCGCGCCGCGCAGGCAAGCAGCATCAGCGGCGCTGCAAACCAGAGAAATGGTTTGCTGCGCAGCATCGCCTGAACTCACTTGATGTCGGATGCGACTTGCACCTTCACCATCTTGTCGGGATCGGTCACCGCGCCGCTCGGGGAGCCTGCGGGAGCCTTCTTCAACTTGTCGACCACGTCCATGCCGGACACCACTTCGCCGATTACGGTGTATTGGTTGTTCAGGCTCGGGCCATCCGCGAACATGATGAAGAACTGCGAGTTGGCGCTGTCGACGCTGTCGCCGCGCCGAGCCATGCCGACGATGCCGCGCTTGAAGGGCACATTCGAGAATTCCTGCTTCAGGTTCGGGTATTTCGAGCCGCCGGTGCCGTCGAATTTCTGGCCGTCGCCGGTCTGCGCCATGAAGCCGTCGATCACGCGGTGGAACGGCACGTTGTTGTAATAGCCCTCGCGCGCGAGCTGCTTGATGCGCTCGGCATGCTGCGGCGCGATGTCCGTCCTGAGCTTGACGACAATGCGGCCCTTGTTGGTGTCGATCACGATCGCATTGGCCTTGTCCAGATTGGCCGGCAAGGGCTGCGCGACCGCGGGAGCCACACAGAGGAGCGCGGCGAGAACGGCGAGGATTCGGATCATGAAAACTCCGGAACGGATGTCTGAGAAGAGCGCGAGAGCTAGCTGGCGAATTTGGCCTTGAGGCGGGCGGCAACGGCTTTGGGCACGAAGTTGGAGACATCGCCGCCCATGCCGGCGATCTGGCGCACCAGGGTCGCCGTAATCGGCCGGACGGTCGGCGAGGCCGGCAGGAAAACGGTATGCACCTCGGGCGCCATGGCTTCGTTCATGCCGGCCATCTGCATCTCGTAGTCCAGGTCGGTGCCGTCCCGCAGGCCCCGGATCAGAATCGTAGCACCGGCGCGTTGCGCCGCGGTGACGACCAGGTCATCGAATGTGATGCAATCGAAGCCGCAGCCGGCTTTGGCGGCGACGGGGCCGAATACCTCCTGCAGCATCACCAGGCGCTCCTCGACCGAAAACAGCGGCTTCTTCCCCGGATGGACGCCGATGGCGACGATCAGGCGGTCGCAGAGGACGACGGCGTGCTTGACCACGTCGAGATGGCCGTTGGTGACCGGGTCAAACGAGCCGGGATAAAGCGCGGTGCGAGGCATATCCCCCTCTAGCCTGCCCGGGGCTGGCCGGCAAGCCAGCCGGGTTCCAAGGCGGCCCTGAACCCCAATGTTTCATCCATCTGGCGCGGACGAAACAAAATCCCGAGGCAACGAAATCATTTTCGCCCCCGGCGAAGACAGCGGGAAACGGGCGGCCTCTATCACTCCCGCCAACGAAACGACGGGCCACCAAGGCCCACTGACAGGGAACCGTCATGATCAAGGCACTTTCCGCCGTCGCCGTTGCCGCCTTCATTGCCGCCGCTCTCACCGTTCTTCCCGGCTTTGCGCCCCAGGTCGAGGCCAGCGTGCCCCGCGCTCTTGCCAAGGCTGACCGGCTGGACATCCGCCCCGCGGGCAACGATCACTGTGCGCAGCAGAACTGGCCGAACTTTGACGCTTCCTGCCTCCGGAACGCCGGCACCCAGAGCGGCGTTCGCGAAGCCCGCCTCGTCACCGCCGATCGCACGCCGTAACCCCGGCCCCCCCTCCGTAGGAACATAGTGGTAATTTGCGACGTCTCGTCGCAGACTGCCGTTTGGTCGCGCCCTTGAGGATGATCCGGTCGGCGCGGTGCAATCGGGGGTCTCGCTGATGTCAAGCACGCCCGCCATCGCCTCAGGCCATCCGCCGAGCCCCCTTCCTCTTGCAACAACCATCGGCGCGCTTGGCGTCGTTTATGGCGATATCGGGACCAGTCCCCTGTATGCATTGAAGGAGGCTGCCAGGGCGGCCGCCCATGGCGGCACGATCGCGCCGAACGCCGTCCTGGGCGTGGTATCGCTGATCCTGTGGGCGCTGATCCTGATCATCTCGATCAAATACGCGCTCCTGATCCTGCGCGCGGACAACCGCGGCGAAGGCGGGATCGTGGCGATATTGGCGCTGCTGCACGCGCGCCATGCCCAGCCGGGCACCTGGCGTGCGCAGCTTCTGGTCGTCGGCCTCATCGGCGCCGCCCTGCTCTACGGCGACGGCGCAATCACCCCGGCGATCTCGGTCTTGAGCGCGATCGAGGGATTAAAGGTGGACGCGCCATCGCTGGCGCCGGCGGTGGTGCCGATCACCATCGTAATTCTGGTTGGCCTGTTCGCGATGCAGAAGCAGGGCACCGGCTTCATCGGCCGGATTTTCGGACCGGTCATGCTAGGCTGGTTCCTTGTTCTCGCGGCGCTCGGCATCCACGGCATCGTCCAGGCGCCGGCGGTGCTCGCGGCACTCAGCCCGTTCTATGCCTTCAATTTCCTGATCCACCAGAATTTCCACATCAGCTTCGCCATCCTCGGCGCAGCTTTTCTCGCGGTCACGGGCGGTGAGGCGATGTACGCCGACATGGGGCACTTTGGGCGGTTTCCGATCCGGCTCGCCTGGTTCGCCGTCTGCCTGCCCGCGCTGGTGCTCAATTATTTCGGGCAGGCCGCGCTGTTGATCACCGATCCGGGCGCGCTGGACCATCCGTTCTTCCAGCTCTCGCCCGACTGGCTGCACTACCCGCTGGTCGCTTTCTCCGCGATCGCCACCGTGATCGCCTCCCAAGCGATCATCTCGGGCGTGTTCTCGCTGACCCAGCAATCGATCCAGCTCGGCTTCCTGCCGCGGATGCACATCCTCCACACCACCAGCGACGCGATCGGTCAGATCTATGTGCCGCTGGTGAACTGGCTGCTCGCCGCCGCGACGCTTGGCGCGGTACTGGGCTTTGGCACTTCGGACGCCCTCGCCGGCGCCTATGGCATCGCGGTGTCCTTGCTGATGGCGATCACCACGCTGCTGGCGGCGCTGGTTGCGATCCAGTGGGGCTACTCGCCGCTGATCGTGCTCGCCGTCAACGGTTTCTTCCTTGTCATCGACCTCATCTTCTTCGCGGCCAACTCGACCAAGCTGCACGAAGGCGGCTGGTTTCCGCTGCTGCTTGCAGGCTTGATCGCGTTCCTGATGCTCACCTGGCGCGGCGGTGTAAAACTGGTCGAGCGCGCCCGCGCAAGACTGCGCCAGCCGGAAGAGGATTTGATCGAGACCGCGATCACCAAGTGCCGCGCCAGGCTGCCGGGCACTGCCGTGTTCCTCGCAGCCGCGCCGAGCGGCGTGCCGCTCGCACTGACGCAATTCGTCAAGCACAACCACGTCCTGCACGAACGCGTTCTTTTGGTCACCGTGCAGATCGAGGAATCCCCGCGCATTTCCGAGGACGACCGCGCCGAGATCATCGACATCATCCCGGGCATCACGCGGGTGATCCTGCACTACGGCTTCATGCAATACCCGACCATCTATGAGGGCCTGCAACTCGCCTGCCGACAGGGCAAGCTGCCCGGCATCGATCTTTCCGATGTCACCTACTATATCGGCCGCGAGACCATCATCCCGCGCGAGGACGTTCCGGGCATGTGGGTTTGGCGGGAATCAATCTTCGCATTCCTGCAACGCAACGCCGAACGCACCGCGGCGTTCTTCGGCGTGCCGACCGGACAGGTGGTGGAGTTCGGGACGGAAATCGAGATCTGACTGGCTGGGCAGCAGGCCGCAATCGCAAAGCCATTGCCTGCAATCACAGCTACTCGATTGACTCGTACTGAATGCCGATGTCAGCTTTGAGGTGACATGCTACGCGAGTCCGTGAGGCCTCGCCGAGGATCCTTACCGCAACAGCTCGGCGATGACGGCCCGGGCCATCGCATTCTCGTGCGGCAGGCCGATCGAAATCCGGACCCAATCGTCAAGTGGCGGGAAAGCGCGGCCGACCTCGATGCCTTTAGCGCGCATTGCGGCAGCGATTTCGTGGTGTGGATGTCCGGTCTCAAAGAAGACGAAATTTCCCCGGGACTCTGAATGCCGGAGCCTCATGCTGCTCAGCAGCTCATGCCATTTGCCCCGCTCGGCGGCGACCTTTGCGCGCGTTGTCGCCACATAGCTGGAGTCCTGGAGGCTCGCTAATGCTGCCGCAAGCGAAAGGCGATCTACTGCGTCCGCGGATCCCACCCCGGCGTTCTTGAGCGAAGTGGCAAGCGCTTTGGCCGCGATGCCATAACCGACCCCAAGACCGGCCAATCCGAAGATCTTGTCGAAAGTTCGGAACACGACCACGTTCTCGCCGTCTCGGACGAGGCCCATAGCCGTTCGCTTTTCGAAATCGGAATCGAATTCCAGATAGGCTTCGTCGACAATGACAAGCGTTCGTTTCGACATCTCGCGAACAAAAGCGATAAAGTTCACGGTATCACTGACCGTGCCGGAAGGGTTATGAGGGTTAACCAGATAGATTGCCCGAGTCCGCTCGTTCACCTTGGAGGCGATGGCTGGAAGATCATTCTCGAGCTCATGATTGAGCGGCACACCGATCACGACGCCGCCGCTGGGGAGCACTGCATCCACCAGCGCGGTGTAACCCGGCTCAGAGTAGATGAACTCTCCTCCGCTTGGGCCGTCCTGAGCGAGACGAAATCCGAGTGGCTCAAGGATATCCCCGATCATAACCTCGTCCATTGATAAACCTTCGCGCGCGGCGATCCTTTGCGTAAGGATGTCACCGAGTTCCCGACCGTAGCGGCAGAGTTCGCTAAGCTCGTCGCGAACCACCGCAAGAGCCAGCGGCGAGGGACCGAACGGGTTTTCATTGAGCGACAGTCGTGTGCGAGCCGGCTGTGTTGCGCCTTCGGCACTGACCCTGATGAGCCTCGCTGGTCCGCCCAGCGCGAGCCCGATGGGGAAAGGATGATTGCGGCGGTTCAAGACCATGATCCTATGCGATGTTCGACTGAACAGTGCGCAACACTATGACGCGGCGGTTAGTGGATGATTGCAAACGCGCCCTAGTGTGGTTACGACTGTAAGACGATCAAGTCGTTTCCGGGTTCAAGACCGGGCATATTCGGCGGCAGATCGAGCGACTATAAACTTAACGGCCGCGACATTGCCGGTCGCCTAAATCGCAATTTCGCAGGTATTTGCTTTCATCGCTGATGACGTTTGATAGTGGCTTGAAACCTCGTAGCATCGGTAGCCAGATTACTGGACACAAAACAGCGACCTGAGCGCGAGTCTGCCACCGCTCGGACGGTTAGCGGGAGGCCGATCACGCGACAGATAAACAATGACTCTATTTCCGCACGTCGCTTGTTGGACGCCATCGGACCAGTCGCCTTAGCCTCCCAAATGTCGTGTTGAAGACGCTTGTCAGATTGTTGCCGTGTGGATCGAGCTAACTGGGATCTCGCAAGAGAGAACTCGGATGTTGTCCGAACTGTCTGCGAAACGATCGATTGAAATAAGCATAGTCGCCGAATCCGCTCGCGTACGCGATCTCGCGAATGGGCTGGCCGGTTTTCAGAAACGATCGTCGTTTCAACAGAAATGCCGCACGCTCGAGGCGGACCGAGTTTATGTATCGGCTGCAGGTCGAATTTCTCGTTGTAAAGAGCTTCTGAACATAGCGTAGGGAGATTCGGGCCTCGCGGGCGACGTCGCCGGGGCCAAAATCAGGATCGGCAAAACGCTCCCTAATGATGTCGCAGATATGTCCAAACAGCCTCTCCGTGTGAACTGAACTATGTCCTGGCTCGGAGGGGGCGAATAACGCGCCCAATAAGTCCAAGAGGGCTAGACGCATATAATCCTTGGTCGAATGGGACATTGATTGCTCGTCTTCAGCGCTATCTTGCAGCAGTCGACGGAGTTGTCGTGCGGCAGCGATTTCGCCGGATCGAAGCGGGCACCGCGGCTCCAAACCAAGGTAAGACAAGAGGGTACCGCGCGGCAGTTGCACGGAGGCCCAGTGGTTACCTTCTTCCTCAGACACATACGCTATGGGTCGGGCTGCATCCACGAGTGCGACATCACCGACGCTGAGTTCTATGGTTTGATCGTTCTGAATTATTCCAGAGCGACCGCTCATCTGAAACACCGCGTAGTAGTGATCCTTCGCGTCAGCACGGACGTCCCGGTTCGTTCGCTCGAACCGATGGGCGCTGCAACTGAGGTCAACGGCCCTCAAGCCGTAGATACTTCGGGCCTGCACTCGACCCGAAAAGGCGCTGGGCTCGATCATGCTCGGCGTGTACCGCCCGCATATCGATAGGACAGTACATTGCCACTCCTCGTAGTCCATACTTGGGATTGTGAGAAATTCGCTGCTTGAGTGCACCGCCGCCGCCTCTATCAAGCGTTCTCGATGGGTAGAAAAGCGCTCTTAAACATAGGTCAACAAAAGCGTCCTCAAACGGAGAACGTTTCAGGCCGCATACTAAAGATAACAAGACCAAACTATTTTTTGGATCACAGATGATCACCTCCCCGAGAAATGGGTGTGAGGCCGACCGGTTTGTATGGAAGCTCCTTGCCGCCTCACGACCGCTGATCAGCATTGTGCGCGTGTGTCCATCTGGAACGGGCGCGAGAGTCTCACGACGGATGGGGAATCCGGCCGTAGAGTCGGGGCCGTATCGTCGATAGTTGCAATACATCGTCGATCATCAACCGACGCAGGTAATTGACGAGGTCAGGCCCATGGCAGCGAGCATCATTGAGCGTCTTGACGCGGCATTGATTGAGGATTCCACGAACGGGTTGTTTCGTTGTGACCGCACGATCTTTACCGACAAAGAACTCTTCGAACTGGAAATGGAGCATTTGTTTGAGGGTAACTGGGTCTATCTCGCGCATGAGAGCCAGATTCCAGACCGGAACGACTATTTCACGACCTGGATGGGGCGGCAGCCCGTCTTTGTAACACGCAACAAAGACAACGAACTTGGCGCTTTCATCAATGCTTGCAGTCATCGTGGTGCGATGCTTTGCCGCTACAAGCGCGGCAACAAGTCGACATTTACCTGCCCGTTTCACGGCTGGACGTTCAGCAATGCCGGTAAATTGCTGAGAGTGAAGGATCCAGACGGCGCCGGCTATCCGAACCAATTCGGCAGCAACGGCTCCCACGATTTGAAGACGGTTGCGAGGTTCGAATCCTATCGGGGCTTTCTGTTTGGGAGTCTCAATCCGGATGTGCAGCCGTTGCCCGAATTTCTCGGTGAGGCAACAAAGATCATCGACATGATGATCGACCAGGCGCCTGACGGACTGGAGGTGCTACGCGGCTCATCCAGCTACATCTACGACGGCAATTGGAAGTTGCAGACCGAGAACGGTGCCGACGGTTATCATGTGTCCTCAGTGCATTGGAATTACGTTGCGACGACAGGCCGTCGCAGCGCGGAATCGGATGACGTTAAGGCAGCCGACATGAGCAAATTTGCCAAGCAGAGAGGAGGATACTATTCGTTCAACAACGGCCACTTGGTCCTTTGGTCTCGGTGGGCCGATCCGACCAGCAGGCCAGCCTATGCTCAGCGGGAGAAACTTATCGCTAAGCATGGCAGAGCCAAAGCCGAATGGATGGTCGAGAACCTCCGCAATCTCTGCATCTATCCGAACCTCTATCTGATGGATCAGATGAGTTCCCAACTGCGCGTTAGCCGCCCCCTGTCCGTGGATAAGACGGAGGTGACGATCTATTGCATCGCGCCGAAGAATGAACCGGCCGAGCATCGGGCGCGCCGCATTCGCCAGTACGAAGATTTCTTCAATGCCAGCGGAATGGCGACGCCCGACGACCTTGAGGAGTTCCGTGCTTGCCAACAGGCCTACATGGCCTCTTCGATGCGGTGGAATGACTTATCGCGCGGCGCAACGCACTGGATTGAAGGTGCCGATGAGGCAGCGCGGGCCATCGACCTTCATCCGGTGAGAAGCGGCGTGAAGATCGAAGACGAAGGCCTTTTTCTCGTTCAGCACAGGCATTGGTCTACGGCACTTCGCGCGGCTGTAGCTAAGGGAGAGCAAGCATGAGCACTATTTCCCTATCCGCTGTTGAGGCGTTCCTTTATGCGGAAGCCCGCGCTCTTGATGATCGGAATTGGGACGCGTGGCTCGCCTTCTATGCTCCCGATGCGAGCTTTTGGATGCCGGCTTGGGACGACAACGACGGGCTTGTTGAGGATCCTCAAAGCGAGATCTCGTTGGTCTACTATGCGCGCCGCAGCGGCTTGGAGGACCGAGTGTTTCGCATCAAGACCGAACGGTCGAGCGCAAGCACCCCCGAGCCACGGACATCGCACAACATCTCGAATGTCGAGATCCTTTCTCACGGCGATGGAAAGGTTGACCTTAGGTTCAACTGGTTGACGCTCAGCTATCGGTACAAGATCGTCGACACATATTTTGGAGTTTCCTTCTACACGCTCGAGATTGCCGGTGAACGTCCAATGATCAAAGCGAAGAAGGTAATTCTGAAGAACGACTACATCCACCACGTGATCGACGTCTATCACGTCTAACGATGACCGGCATTAGAGCGGATGCATGCCCAGGATAGCTCTTAACTTCGAAAACGGAATCACAAGGTTCATCGATGCAGGCGAAAATGAGAGCATCGCCGACGCGGCTTATCGGCAGAGCGTCAATGTGCCGCTCGACTGTACCAACGGCGTTTGCGGCACCTGTAAGGCCTTCCGGCAATCCGGACAGTGTGATCTGGGATCGCCGTCCAAGGATGTGTTGAGCGACGCAGAGGCAAGCGAAGGTTATATCCTCTGTTGCCAGACTAAGGCCAGGAGCGACATGGTAATCGACATCTTGGCTTCGTCCGACGCCTGCAAAGTGAAACCCAAGAGGACCATTTGCGAAGTCGTCAATCTGGAGCCTTTATCGGACCATCGCATTAGGCTTTCGGTCAAATCGCTCGAGGGCGAGCTCCCGATGTTCTTGCCGGGACAGTACGTCAACATTACCGCTCCGGATGAAGGGATAAGTCGGCCGTATTCATTCACCTCCGCGCCGGGTAGCGACGTGGCAACGTTTCTGATCCGCAATCTGCCGAACGGCAGGATGAGCGTGTATCTTAAAGCAAAGGCCAAACGAGGAGAACGGCTCGTTCTCGACGGCCCGTTTGGCAATTTTTATCTTCGCGTACCCACACGGCCAATGTTGTTCATCGCTGCTGGGACCGGCGTTGGACCATTCTTGTCAATGCTTGAATACCTTGCCAGGACGGGAAACTGCGATCAGCCCGTGCGACTCATTTACGGCGTGCGCGACCCCGCTGATCTTGTCGAGCTCGAGCGGATCGAGGCGCTTCGAGCGCTCCTTCCGAACCTCAGCTATGTCACGACCTGCTCGAATCCTGCAAGCCAACATCAGCTATCCGGGCGCGTTACAGACCATCTGAGCGCTGAAGCGCTGAATCATGGTGATGTTGACGTTTACTTGTGTGGACCGCCCGAAATGGTCGAAAGCGCCCGACAGCACGCAGCGAAGTGTGGCTCACCGCCTGCAAACATTTATTTCGAGAAGTTCGCTCCTGCAGTGGCGACATTGTATCAAGCCTGAACGATCAAAATCCGCGCTCGAATGATTGTGGACCTCATCGCGTGTCAGATAACGAACTCCGCAGCGCAACCGTAGCGACTTTAGCGAAGGCCGAGAACGTTCTTGAGCAGTGACAAAGCGTTCGCTTGGCATCAAGCTCCGCTGCGTGAATCGCGACGTTGGAGAGGATGCGATCCGCTCCTCCTAAATTAGCCGCCGTTCCCGTTCTCGCCATTCTCGCTGTCGTCGCCGATATGCTCGACCGAGACGACATGCTCGTCGTCGGCGGTGTCGAACACGATGACGCCCTGGGTCGAGCGGCCGGCGATGCGGATGTCGCCGACGGGGCAGCGGATGAGCTGACCCTTGTCGGTCACCAGCATGATCTGGTCGGCCTCCTCCACCGGGAACGAGGCCACCAGCTTGCCGTTGCGGCTGTTGACGCTCATGGCGACGATGCCTTTGCCGCCGCGGCCGGTCGTGCGGTACTCGTAGGACGAGGTCCGCTTGCCGTAGCCGTTTTCGGACACGGTCAGCACCACCTGCTCCTGCGCCGACATATCGACATAGCGCTCCTGCGAGAGCTGGATCGCGCCTGTGGCCTCCTCGGCCTCGGTCTCGACCGGCTCCTCGGTGGTCGCTTCGCCTGCGACCGCGCGGCGCATCTTCAAGTAGGCCGAGCGCTCGTCCGAGGTCGTCTCGACATGGCGCAGGATCGCGAGCGAGATCAGCTTGTCGCCTTCGGCGAGGGAAATGCCGCGCACGCCCATCGAGGTGCGGCCGGTGAAGACGCGCACATCAGTGACGGGGAAGCGGATGCACTGGCCGCCGGCGGCTGTCAGCAGCACATCGTCATGCTCGGTGCAGATCTGCACGTCGACGATCGCCTCGCCCTCCTCCAGCTTCATGGCGATGATGCCGGAACGGCGGACGTCGACGAAGTCGGACAGCTTGTTGCGACGGACGTTGCCGCCGGTGGTGGCGAACATCACGTCGAGATTCTTCCAGGAGGATTCATCCTCCGGCAGCGGCATGATGGTGGTGATGCGCTCGCCCTGCTCCAGCGGCAGGATGTTGATCAGCGCCTTGCCGCGCGCATTCGGCGCGGCCATCGGCAATCGCCAGACTTTCTCCTTGTAGACCTGGCCGCGCGAGGAGAAGAACAGGACCGGCGTATGGGTCGAGGCCACGAACACGCGGCTGACGAAATCCTCGTCGCGGGTCTGCATGCCGGCCCGGCCCTTGCCGCCGCGGCGCTGGGCGCGATAGGTCGACAGCGGCACGCGCTTGACATAACCGGCGTGCGACACGGTCACGACCATGTCTTCGCGCTGGATCAGATCCTCGTCCTCGACCTCGCCTTCCTGCTCGACGATAACAGTTCTGCGCGGGGTGGCGAACTCGGCCTTCACCTCGGCGAGCTCGGTCTTGACGATCGCCTGCACCCGGGCGCGCGAGCGCAGGATGTCGAGATAGTCGGAGATCTCGGCGGCGAGCTTGGTGAGCTCCTCGCTGATCTCGTCGCGGCCGAGCGCAGTCAGGCGCTGCAGCCGGAGGTCGAGGATTTCCCTCGCCTGCTCCAGCGAAAGGCGGATAGTGCCGTCCGGATTGATACGGTGGCGCGGATCGTCGATCAGCGTGATCATGTCTTCGACGTCCCGCGCCGGCCAATCGCGCGACATCAGGGTTTCGCGCGCGGCCGCCGGATTCGGCGACGAACGAATCACGCGGATGACCTCGTCGATATTGGCAACGGAGATGGCCAGGCCCACCTGGAGATGCGCGCGATCGCGCGCCTTGCCGAGCAGGTATTTGGTGCGCCGGGTCACCACCTGTTCGCGGAAGGCGACAAAGATCGTCAGCAGGTCCTTCAGGTTCATCTGCTGCGGGCGGCCGGAATCGAGTGCCAGGATGTTGGCCGGGAAGTTGGTCTGCAGCGGCGTGAAGCGGTAGAGCTGATTCAGCACCACGTCCGGCATCGCCTCGCGCTTCAGTTCGATCACGACGCGGAAGCCTTCGCGATCGGATTCGTCGCGCAGGTCGGAAATCCCCTCGATCTTCTTCTCGCGGATCAGCTCGCCGATCCGCTCGACCATGTTCGCCTTGTTAACCTGGTACGGGATCTCCGTGATGATGATCGCCTCGCGATCCTTTCGCAGGGTATCGATCGTGACCTTGCCGCGCATCACGATCGAGCCGCGGCCGAGATGATAGGACGCCCGGATGCCCGCTCGACCGAGGATGATGCCGCCGGTGGGGAAATCCGGCCCCGGAATGATGTTGATGAGGTCGTCGATGGTGAGCGCCGGATTGTCGATCAGCGCCACACAGGCGTCGACGACCTCGCCGAGATTGTGCGGCGGGATGTTGGTGGCCATACCGACGGCGATGCCGCCCGCGCCATTGACCAGGAGGTTCGGAAACCGCGTCGGCAATACCGACGGCTCTTGCTCGCTGTTGTCGTAGTTGGGCTGGAAGTCGACCGTGTCCTTCTCGATGTCCGCCAGCACAGCCTCTGCCGCCCGCGTCAGGCGTGCTTCGGTGTATCGATAGGCTGCCGGCGGATCACCGTCGACCGAGCCGAAATTGCCCTGGCCGTCGATGAGCGGCACGCGCATCGAAAAATCCTGCGCCATGCGCACCATGGCGTCGTAAATCGACTGGTCGCCGTGCGGGTGATACTTACCGATGACGTCGCCGACCACGCGCGCGGACTTGACGTACTTCTTGTCCGGCGTGTGCCCCTGGTCGTACATCGAATACAGGATGCGGCGGTGGACCGGCTTGAGCCCGTCACGCGCATCGGGGAGCGCCCGCGCCACGATCACGCTCATGGCGTAGTCGAGGTAGGACTTCTTCATCTCGTCGAGGATGGAAACGGGACGAATGTCGGAGGGCCCCGACGGCTCGCCGGGCTTGTCGTCTTCAGGTTCTGACAAAGGGGGAATCCGGGTCGGTTCTACTGCAGAATCATATAGCGTATCGGGGGCCCGACCACCACCCCGGAACGGCCTCGGCGACCGGTTTTTCCCTTCGTTTTTTCATAGACTTACGGGGTCGACCGGCGCGCCGCGGGAACACCCTAGCGGGGTGCGGCAAGGGCGCCCTCAGAGGTCAGGAAACCGCCCGCGGGCCGTTGGCGGCGCCCGCATCGCCCCGCCCTGTCGGTTAGATCGATTTCCTCACAGTTCACATCAACCGGAGCCACAAGCAGCCTGGCCGCGGCACATCAAGCCATATCAATCGCTTGACGCTGATATCCTGCAGTCATGGAAGAGGATAAGTTCGACGCAAGCTGTATCGCGCGATAGAGATTTTCATCCTCACGCGATCTTTCCGGCAACGTACCGCTCGATCAGAACGGGATATCGTCGTCCATGTCGTTGTTGTTGCGGGCGCCGGCCGGCACGGCGCGGCGTGGCGCGGAACTCGAGGGGCCGCTGACGCCGAAATCGCCGCCACCGCCGCCCATGTCGTCGGAGAAGCTGCCGCCACCGCCGCCCCTGCCGTCCAGCATTGTGAGGTTGGAGTTGAAGCCCTGCAGCACCACTTCGGTCGAATATTTCTCGACCCCGCTCTGATCGGTCCATTTCCGGGTCTGGAGCTGGCCCTCGACGTAAACCTTGGCGCCCTTCTTCAGATATTGCTCGGCGACCTTGGCGAGCCCTTCATTGAAGATGACGACACGGTGCCACTCGGTCTTTTCCTTGCGCTCGCCGGTGGCCCGGTCGCGCCACGTCTCCGAGGTCGCGACGCTCAGATTGGCGATCGGACGGCCGTCCTGGGTCCGCCGGATTTCCGGGTCCTTGCCGAGATTGCCCACCAGAATGACCTTATTTACGCTTCCCGCCATCGCCGCTCTCCACTCAATCACTGGGCCGGCCGGTTAGACGGCGGCCACATTCAGTCTTCGCTAACCACATCTTACATTGCTGACGGACCCTATACGCTCGCCGACACCGTCGGGCGCAGCCATTCCCCGTCCATTCCGCGGTTATCCACATATAGCACCAGCCGCGCCATTGTTCCAGTTTTGTTCCGTGCAACTTGACGTAATCGTGGTGGCATTGTGGCCCAAATTTGGTGCAGCCAGGATGGAACCCGAAATCGACCGTCGGTTCCATAAAACACCAATACAATCATTAACTTATGTTGCCGGTACTTCGCCGTGAAGTGTTGCGTTTCGGCGACGGTATTTCCGGTTGAATCGGAGTATATGCCTAAAACGACGGCGCGGCGCTCGCGTCTTTAATACCGTAACGCTTCGGGACCAAATTGAAGCGAACAAAGGCTGGAGAGCTACGATGAAGAAGTTTTTGCTTGGAACGGTTGCCTTGGTTGCGCTGGCTGCGCCCGCCTCGGCTGCCGATCTTGCCGCGCGCCCTTATGTCAAGGCTCCGCCGGCGCCCGTCGCCGTCGTCTACGACTGGACCGGGTTCTATATCGGCGGCAACGGCGGCTGGGGAACGAGCCGCAACCGCTGGGACGTCCTTGGTTTCAGTGACGGCTCCCATAACGCCGACGGCGGCACTGCTGGTGGTCAGATCGGCTATCGCTGGCAGACCGGAACCTGGGTGTTCGGTGTCGAAGGTCAGGGCAACTGGGCTGACTTCAAGGGCAGCAACGTCAGCCTGCTGACGGGCATCGACACCAACGAGACCAGGGTCGACGCCTTCGGCCTGATCACCGGCCAGATCGGCTATGCTGCCAACAATGTACTGTTCTACGTCAAGGGCGGCGCGGCCGTGGTCGCCGATCGCTACCGCGTGCGTGACGCCTTCACCGGTTTCCCGATCACCAACGACATCAACGACACCCGCTGGGGAGCCTCGGTTGGCGCTGGCATCGAGTACGGCTTTGCGCCGAACTGGTCGGTCGGCGCCGAGTACAATCACATCTTCCTGGGCAATCGCTCCTACGATTTCATCAACAATGGCTTCGCCGGCCCGGCCGGCAGCCTCTTCGCCACCGAGAATATCAAGCAGGACATCGACCTCGTCACCGTCCGCGTGAACTACAAGTTCGGCCTCGGCGGCGCTCCGATCATCGGGCGGTACTGATCTCGCGATCGGATATCAATCTTAAGAAAAGGCCGGCCTTGTGCCGGCCTTTTTGTTTGCGTGTCGTTAGTTCCGAGCCGCTCATCTGCGAAGCTCCGCTTGCGCGAGCCCCTCTTGCTGCCAGCTACTGCCAAAGCTGCACGCAGGAAATGCGATCAGAAACAAATCGTTGATGATTCGCGCTGAGCACTGGAAATCGTCGCCCGTTCTTCCTATGTTCCGGCATCACCCCATCGGCGCCGTGGTAGGGATTTCCGACGACGCGCGCCCATAACGTGGCGCGCTTACAAGCGCCTGGAAATGCCGATATGGATGAAGTGCTCAGGGCGAAGCGCCAACCGACCGCCGGCTCCTCAACGCGTGCCATCACGATCCGCGGCGCGCGGGAGCACAATCTCAAGAACATCGACGTCGAGATTCCCCGCGACAAGCTCGTCGTCTTCACCGGCCTGTCCGGCTCCGGCAAGTCCTCGCTTGCCTTCGACACCATCTATGCCGAGGGCCAGCGCCGCTATGTCGAATCGCTGTCGGCCTATGCCCGCCAGTTCCTGGAGATGATGCAGAAGCCTGATGTCGACCAGATCGACGGCCTCTCGCCCGCCATCTCCATCGAGCAGAAGACCACCTCGAAGAACCCGCGCTCCACCGTCGGCACTGTCACCGAGATCTACGACTACATGCGCCTGCTCTGGGCACGCGTCGGCGTGCCCTATTCGCCGGCCACGGGATTGCCGATCGAGAGCCAGACCGTCTCGCAGATGGTCGATCGCGTGCTCGCCTTGCCCGAGGGCACTCGCCTCTATCTGCTGGCGCCGGTCGTGCGCGGCCGCAAGGGCGAGTACCGGAAGGAGCTCGCCGAATATCTCAAGAAGGGTTTTCAGCGCGTCAAGATCGACGGCACCTTCCATGAGCTCGCCGAAGCGCCGAGCCTCGACAAGAAGTTTCCGCACGACATCGACGTCGTCGTCGACCGCATCGTGGTGCGCCCCGACATCGGCCAGCGTCTCGCGGAGAGCTTTGAGACCGCGCTCAAGCTTGCCGAGGGCCTTGCGGTGATCGAATTCGCCGACGCCCCGGAGGCAGCTCCCGCGGAAGAAAAGAAGAAGACCGCAAAGATCCACGACAAGAGCGGACCGGAACGCATCCTGTTCTCGGAAAAGTTCGCCTGCCCGGTCTCCGGCTTCACCATCCCCGAGATCGAGCCGCGGCTGTTCTCGTTCAACAATCCCTATGGCGCCTGCCCCGCCTGCGGCGGCCTCGGCATCGAGCAGCATGTCGACGAGGACCTCGTCATTCCCGACAAGGATCTGTCCCTGCGCAAGGGCGCGATCGCGCCGTGGGCCAAGTCCTCCTCGCCCTATTACCTGCAGACGCTGACCGCGCTCGGCAAGCACTACAAGTTCACGCTCGACACCAAGTGGAAGGACCTGGCGAAGAAGACGCAGAACGCCATCCTGCACGGCTCCGGCGACGACGAGATCAAGTTCTCCTACGAGGACGGGGTGCGCTCCTACGACACCAAGAAGCCGTTCGAGGGCGTGATCACCAACATCAACCGTCGCTACCGCGAGACCGAGAGCGAGTGGGCGCGCGAGGAGCTGGCAAAATATTTCACCGACATTCCTTGCGCCGCCTGCAACGGCTATCGCCTCAAGCCGGAAGCGCTGTGCGTCAAGATCGGCGGCAAGCATATCGGCGAGATCGCCGACCTCTCGGTGAAGCGCGCCGGCGAGTGGTTCGAGACCGTGCCGGAAGCGCTGAACACGCAGCAGAACGAGATCGCCGCGCGCGTGCTGAAGGAAATCCGCGAGCGGCTCACCTTCCTGCTCGACGTCGGCCTCAACTATCTCACGCTGTCCCGCTCCTCCGGCACATTGTCCGGCGGCGAAAGCCAGCGCATCCGTCTCGCGTCCCAGATCGGCTCGGGGCTGACAGGCGTGCTCTATGTGCTGGACGAGCCCTCGATCGGCCTGCACCAGCGCGACAATGCGCGGCTCCTGGATACGCTGAAGCGGCTGCGCGACCTCGGCAACACCGTGGTCGTGGTCGAACATGACGAGGACGCCATTCGCCTCGCCGACTACGTGCTCGACATCGGCCCCGGCGCCGGCATGCATGGCGGGCATATCGTCGCGCAAGGCACGCCCGCCGAGATCATGCGCAATCCGAAATCGCTGACCGGCAAATATCTCACCGGCGAGCTTTCGGTGCCGATCTCCGACCGGCGGCCGCCAAACCATCGCCGCACCATCAAGGTCGTCAACGCCCGCGGCAACAACCTGAAGAACGTCACGGCGGAGATTCCGCTGGGGCTGTTCACCTGCATCACCGGCGTCTCTGGCGGCGGCAAGTCGACGCTCCTGATCGACACGCTCTACAAGGCGATCGCGCGCAAGCTCAACAATGCCAGCGAAGCCGCCGCGCCGCACGACCGCATCGAGGGCTTGGAGCATATCGACAAGATCATCGACATCGACCAGTCGCCGATCGGCCGCACCCCGCGCTCGAACCCCGCGACATATACCGGCGCCTTCACGCCGATCCGCGAATGGTTCGCCGGCCTGCCCGAAGCCAAGGCGCGCGGCTACGAGCCCGGCCGCTTCTCCTTCAACGTCAAGGGCGGCCGCTGCGAGGCCTGCCAGGGCGACGGTGTCATCAAGATCGAGATGCACTTCCTGCCGGACGTCTACGTCACCTGCGACGTCTGCAAGGGCAAGCGCTACAACCGCGAGACGCTGGAGGTTCTGTTCAAGGGCAAGTCGATCGCCGACGTGCTCGACATGACCGTGGAAGAAGCCGCCGATTTCTTCAAGGCGGTGCCGCGCGTCCGCGAAACCTTCCAGACCCTGCACCGCGTCGGCCTCGACTACATCCACGTCGGCCAGCAGGCGACCACGCTGTCCGGCGGTGAAGCCCAGCGCGTCAAGCTGGCAAAGGAGCTGTCAAAGCGTGCCACCGGCCGCACGCTCTACATCCTGGACGAGCCGACCACCGGCCTGCACTTCCACGATGTGGCAAAACTCCTGGAGGTGCTGCACGAGCTGGTCGCCCAGGGCAACACGGTTGTCGTCATCGAGCACAACCTCGAAGTCATCAAGACCGCCGACTGGGTGATCGACCTCGGCCCCGAAGGCGGCGACGGCGGCGGCGAAATCGTCGCCTGGGGTCCGCCGGAGGACATCGCCAAAGCGCCGCGCAGCTACACCGGCAAATTCCTGGCGCCGGTGCTGAAGAAGGCGAACAGCAAGCCACGCAAGAGCAGCGCGAGCGAAGCAGCGGAGTGAGGGTTTTCCGACACTTCGGTCGCGGTTCCGGTGCAAATCGGTTCCGACCTTGAT
The DNA here is from genome assembly GCF_000472865.1 of Bradyrhizobium elkanii WSM2783. Lineage (GTDB taxonomy): Bacteria > Pseudomonadota > Alphaproteobacteria > Rhizobiales > Xanthobacteraceae > Bradyrhizobium > Bradyrhizobium elkanii_A. Next base: position 49,185 of record NZ_AXAP01000030.1, read on the forward strand.
CTAACGCAGTGCCACGATGATTTGAGCGTCTACTTTTCTGCGATGGTTCACCCCTTGTGGATCACCGCAATGATCATCGAGCTGCTAAGCCAAGAGGACCCGCTGTTCAGCGACGCCACGGAAGCAAGGTTCGATGCGCTGCGGGCTCATATCCTGCAGCTGGAGCAGGAGGCCGAAGCCGAGTGACGTTAGTGCAACTGCCATCTGGCGGCATGCGGCAACAGCCAATGCCGATCGCAGCTTTGCGACTGCTTTTCCATTTGTTAATTTCGCAATTGTCTCGGCGCGTGCTATCTCTTCTCCCGCCGAATGCCCTACTCCCTTGTCATCTTCGACCTCGACGGCACGCTTGCAGACAGCTTTCCCTGGTTCCTGCGCAACGTAAACGATGTTGCCGACCGCTTCGGTTTCCGCCGCGTCGCGGATGAGGACGTCGAAGAGCTGCGGCATGCTGGCTCGCGTGAGATCGTCGCGCGGCTTGAAGTGCCGATGTGGAAAATACCCGTGATCGCCCGGCACATGCGGCGCCTGAAGGCGGAGCACCTGGCCGACATCACGCTGTTTCCAGGCACCGAGACCATGCTGCGAACACTCAAGGACGGCGGCATGCAACTCGCCCTGGTCAGTTCGGACCATGAGGCCAATGCCCGCCGGCTGCTTGGCGAGACAGCCGCACTGTTCTCCTCGTTCGATTGCGGCGCGTCGATCTTTGGCAAGGCCGCTAAATTCAGCCGCGTCCTCAAGCGCGCCGACCTTGCGCCGTCGCAGGTGATCTCGATCGGCGACGAAACCCGCGACATCGAAGCCGCGCGCGCCGTCGGCATCGCATGTGGCGCCGTGTCGTGGGGCTATGCAGCGCCCGCCAAGCTGCGGGCGCTCGGGCCCGACCTGATGTTCGAGCGAATGGAGGATATTGCTTCGTCCCTTTGCGGCGGCGCCGAAGGGCGGGTTACGCTTCGCTAATACGGGCCTAGGCACGAACCTCCATCCGCGCGTTAGAGCATGATGAGATCAGGTCGAGTTGGCGCCACGTCGGAGGTGCCTTACCTCTCCCCATCGGGGAGAGGTCGGATCGCATCGTGAGATGCGATCCGGGTGAGGGGGATGAGCTCGATCGAGGAACCATAACCCCTCACCCGGCGCTGCGCGCCGACCTCTCCCTATGGGAGAGGTGGACAACCGCGGTCACGCCGATTCGAAGACAAGTCATCCCGCTCTAGTGCCGCAGAAAAGCTCCGAACGCGCGCGGACCGTCGCCGACCTTGGTCTCACCGATCACCTTAAGCTCGACCGCATCGATGACGCTGAGCGTGTTGCTCTCCCAGTTTGCCACGATGATGCGCCGCGCATCCGCCGTCGCGGCGATCCCTTCCGGATAGTCGCCGACGCTGATGCGCTTGATCGGCGCCAGCGTCGCGAGATCGAACACGCTGACGGTGCCGTCATATTGGTCGGTAACGAAGCCCCGGCCTTGCGCCAGCGCAACCGCATAGGGGCGCAGGCCGGCCTTCACACGAGCGATCTCGCGGCCCTCTGCAATATCGATGACCGACACGTCGTTCGATTCGACATTGGCGGCGTAGGCGCGCCGGCCTTCCGCATCGATGGTGACTCCGAACGGGTGCATCCCGACCTTGATGACCGCCCGCCGGTCGCGCGTTGCGGTATCGATGACGGACACAGTGTTGTCGTCGCGGTCAGCCGAGAGCAAGAGCCGGCCGTCGGGCGTCACCGCGAGGCCCGACGGCGATGCGCCGACCGCGATATCGGCGACAACGCGCAGCGCCAGCGGATCGATCACCCGCACCGCTGCGGCATGCCAGTCAGCAACATAGACCGCTGCGCCGTCCGGCGATACCGCGACACCGAGCGGACCGCCGCCAACTTTGACCTGCCCGACGACCTGGCGCGCGGCGGCATCCACCACCGTGAGCGCCTTGGCCTCGGGGCTCGTCACATAGGCGAAGCGTCCATCCAGCGTGACGGCAACGCCGGCCGGCTTGCCGCCAATCGCGATGGTCGCGACCGGCTGCACCGTTGCGAGGTCCACGACCGTCAGGTTTTCGCTGAGCTGATTGGTGACGAACGCCTCCTCGGCCGAGGCTGAGCCGATGCTGGCGACCACAGCCGCCAGAACGATGGCCCGCACGATCAGCTTCCGCTCTCGACCTTCTTCTTCAGCGCCTCAAGCCCTGAACGATAAAGCCCGCTCACCGCCTTCACCGCGGCCTCATCGTTCAACTCAGGTGGCGGGTCGTTGTTGGGATAGCCGCGATAGAAGGCGCCGGCCCACTCCAGAACGCTGCCCTTGCCGTCGGCCCCTGGCGATATCGTCAAGGTCGAGGAATAGTTGGTGACCGGCAGCACCTTCACGTCGACCGCCGTAATCCGGTACGAATAGCTCAACTTCTCGGCGTCGTATTTGTAGAGCTCCTCGTCCATCGTGCCGCCGCTCGCAAGCGTCAGCCGCCGGGTGGCGCCGATCTCGTTGCCCTTCTCACCTTCGGTCTTGCTGACCGGCTGCAACCAGCTCATGTCCTGAAAATTCCCGATCACCGCCCACACCTTTGCAGGCGGCGCGCTGATCTCGATCGATTCCCGCACCTTTTGCCGGGTCGGTCCATGGGCCCAAGCCGCCCCTACCACAGCCAGCGCCGCCACCACGGCTCCCACCTTCGCGATCGTCACTCTCATGTCGTTTCCTCATTTATTATCTTGGCAGCCACCTAGGCGCGCGGGCTGTCATATCGCAAGGCATTTTCAGACCAAAGGCGGCTGGTTTGTGGCGCGGGCGGGAGCGGCGCTGGACCAGAAAGGCGGTCGCACGCGGTCAGCGCCCTGCTCGTCTTAGTCCCCGATCGCCGCTTCAACGAAGCTCTTGGGATCATCGCAGAATTCGCGCATGACCCTGTAATGATCCATATCCGTCACGCTCACCGGCTCCAATCCGTATTTCGACAATCGCAACAGAGTCGCATTTGGATAGGCCATCAGGATCGGCGAATGGGTGGCCATGATGATCTGACATTGGCGCGTCTCGTCCATCCGGCGCATCAGCTTCAGGAATTCGATCTGGCGTGAAGGCGACAGCGCCGATTCCGGCTCGTCGAAGATGAAGATGCCCTGGCGCTGGCAGCGTTCCTCGAAGAAGTAGAGAAAGCCCTCTGCGTGAGAATAGGAGAGATAGTCGGGGGGCTCTTCGCTGGTTTGATCCAGATATCTTGCGACCGAGAAGAACGTCTCCGCCCGGAAAAACCAGCCGTAGTGGATCTTGGGCAGCCAGCCGGCATGCAGGGCAACCGAAAGGTCTTCGCCGGTCACTTCGATGGCGTCGGAATGATCGACCAACCTGTGCCCTTGCCGCCCCCACCGCTGTCGAATCCGGCAAGCGCTGCGATGCCTTCGAGGATGGTCGATTTGCCGGTCCCGTTCTCGCCGGCGATGATGGTGATGGCGGACTCGAAACTCAGATCGAACTCGTCCCTGAAAATGGGAAGGCAGAATGGATAGGCGTCCCAATCCGGAACGAGGGAACGATCGAGCCAGACCCGCTTCAAATACGGCGCAGGCAGGTTGATCGTTCGGTTTCGTTTTCGCCCCATGTCCCCGCCCCACTCTATTCCGCGATCGCCGCGCTCACGAAGCTCGCCGGGTCCGCGTAGAACTCGCGCATCACCTTGTAGTGGTCGGTCTGCTCGACGGTAATGGGCTCGAGTCCGTATTTCGTCAGCCGCAGCAGCGTTGCGTTGGGATAGGCCATCAGCACCGGCGAATGCGTGGCCATCAGCACTTGGCAATGTCCTGTTACGTCCATGCGGCGCAGCAGTTTCAGGAATTCGATCTGGCGCGAGGGCGACAGCGCCGATTCCGGCTCGTCGAAGATGAAGATGCCCTGACGCTGGCACTGCTCGTTAAAGAAACGCAAAAAGCCTTCGCCGTGAGAATGGGAGAGGAAGTCTGGAGGGATGCCGCGACCCACTCCCGGAATAAATTCGTTGTTGACCTCGTCCAGATATCTCGCAACAGAAAAGAAGCTTTCCGCCCGGAAGAACCAGCCATTGGTGATTTTCGGCAACCAGCTTGCGCGAAGCGCGGTCGACAATTGCCCGCCCATCTTCTCGATCGCCTTCGAGTGATCGACCGGCATGTAGCCATTTCTGCCGCCGGCCTCGTCGAAGCCGGCCAGCACCGCTATACCTTCCAAGAGCGTCGACTTGCCGGTGCCGTTCTCGCCCACGATGATGGTGATCGCACGATCGAAGCTCAACTCGAAGTCATCCCGCAGTAATGGCAGGCAGAACGGATATGCGTCCCGGTCCGTGATGCGGGACGGATCGAGCCAGACGCGCTTGAGGTAAGGCGCCGGCAGATTGATCGTTCGGCTTCTTCGCGAGGCCATGGGCGCACCTAACAACCGACGCAGTTCAGAGCTTCAATCCCAGGCTGATTATCTGGCACAGATCACGGAACACAACAAGAACGATCCTGCCGATGAGCGTCCGTCCCGCGCCGAGTGCCACCTACGCTCTTTTCCGCAAAGCCATTCTCGGCGAGCTGCAGGTCGTCTGCACTTACGAGAGCCGGCCGCGCGAGCTTTGCCCGCACATCATCGGCACCAACAAATCAGGCGAAGAAGTCGTGCTGGCCTGGCAGTTCGCCGGCGAGAGTTCAGGCATGCTCCCGCAATGGCGCTGCCTGCGGCTCGCCAATGTGCGCGATGCCCGCCTGCGCAAAGGACGCTGGCACGAAGGCGGCTCGCATCGCACCGAGCAGAGGTGCGTCAGCAATATCGATCTCGACATCAACATCCACGTCCGCAAGCGGCGGTGACGATGTTTGCGTCCTAGCCCGCGCAATGCCAGACCCTCATGGTGAGGAGCGCGTAGCGCGTCTCGAACCATGAGGCCCCGATCTCGCCCGCGGCCATCCTTTGAGACGCCGCGCGAGGCGCGGCTCCTCAGGATGAGGACTGAGCACGTGGTCTCGCATGTCGCTCGAGCGAAAATTCCCCTGCAATATCAACGTGATTTGCCCCATCCAGTCTGCCCGCGAAAAACATTCCGCTTCGTTCTCACCGCAAATCACCTTAGAAACGCGCCGTCCCGCCTCCACTTGGAGGGGCGTATCGCGATCGTCACGGACGTTGGAAGCGGGATGCGATGGACGTGGCTGTGTCAGGCGCGAAAAGCGCAGACGAATGGCGTGGCTGCGTACGGCGAAGTCGTGTGGTCCTGGCGCCCCGACGCTGGCGCTAAGCGCGCGAGCAGCAAGAGCTGCCGCGGGCGACGGTGGCAAGAAAGCCCGGTCACCGGGGAGAGTACGAAGTAAGCCGTAAAGCCGTCGCGCAGGGAAAGCCGGTGTGATCCCGGTTGAACCTGTGGTCCTACCCCCGTGCTTTTTGTTGCACGGGACCCATGGGTGCAATCGGCGCCCGGCTTTCCCTGCGCCCTCTCTTCGAGGGTGGAAGTGACGCAGAACTCGGACGCAAAGCGTCGCGAGAATGCGAACGCACATCCTCTCCCAAACTCCACCGTCATGCCCGCGAAGGCGGGCATCCAGTAACCCGCGGCCTTTCGGCTCAAGCACGATGGCCTCTGGAATACTGGATCGTCGGGTCAAGCCGGACGATGACAGCGGAGAGCTGTTTGAAAATTGAATCGGAATCGTAGGGTGGGTAGAGCGAAGCGAAACCCACCATGCGGCCGCTTGCTATGAAGTCGATGGGTTTCGCTTCGCCCTACCCATCCTACAATATCGGAGAGAGCCTACTCCTCGTCCAGCACTTCGAGCACGAGCTCCATCGTCATCAGCACTGGATTGTCGCCGCGCACCAATTTCCCCTCGGCAATGCCCCCGAGATAGTCGACGAGCGCGATCTCGAGCTCGGCTTCGAGCTGGCCATCGGCGTCGGGAGCGATCGTGCCGGCTCGGACCGCGAGTTCGGTCGCGAACGGCACCACCGTGCGGCCATCGGTGAAACAGGCGCCGATGGTCGAGCCGACGCCGCCATGCAGGCGCGCGTGCGGGATGCCATGCTGGCGGCAAAACTTCTCCAGCGCGCAGGCAAAATCCTGGTTCGGGCGCAGCCGCAGCGCAAAGGCGCGGCTGGCGGTCTCAGCATTGGTCGCCTGGCGCGGCACCGGGCCGAACAGTTTGAAATTGGTCTCGGCATCAGGCTCGGCGACAAACATCGCCCCATTGAGACCGAAGGCCTGCACCTCGAAAGGTTCGGCGACCACCGTCTCCTCCGGCAGCATATGGCCGCCGTTGAAGCGGCCGTCAGCCTCGGTCCACAATCCGTGGCAGTGGAAGAACGGCGCACCGTCGCGCTCGCCCAGCGTCATCGTGGCGAACTTGAGCCGCGTGATGCCATCAGGGCGAAATGTCTCGCTGTAGAATGCGGCATTGGCGCCGGTCTTCGACAGCGCCGGCATCACGTAAGCGAACGGGCCGAGCGCGCCGCCGCTTGCGCTCAACACGCCGCCGGAAAACCCTTCCGCCGCAAAGCCCCGGCGTGCAGCTTCAAGCAGCGGAATGCCGGCCTGCAGCGTAAACGAAAACGCGCGCCCGCGCGCTTCGACCCATTGAACACGCTCGCGCGCGATGGGACCCGGTTGGGCGATGCTGCGCATCGTCAGGTCTGCTTGGTGGAGATGTCGAGCAGCCCGCGCGCTTCCAGCTCATCGCGGATCAGGCGCTTGGGTATCTTGCCGTAACCCGACTTCGGCAGTGCTTCCCAGAAGAAGAAGCGCTTAGGCATCTTGTAGCGCGGCACCTTCGGCGCAAGATACGCGGCAAGCTCCGCCTCGCCGACCGCGCTGGCGCCCTCGCGCGCGACGCAGACGGCAACCCCGACCTCGCCCCAGAAGGGATCGGGCACGCCGAGCACCGCGACCTCGCCGACAGCAGGATGCGTCAGGATCTTCTCCTCGATCTCACGCGGATAGATGTTGGAGCCGCCGGAGATGTACATGTCGGACGCGCGGCCGGTGATGTAGACGAAGCCCTCTTCGTCCATGTGGCCGAGATCGCCGGTGCGAAACCAGCCGTCACGAAACGCCTTCGCATTGGCTTCGGGGTTGTCGTAGTAGCCCGCGAACACTGCCGGGCCGATCACGCAGATCTCCCCGGTCTCGAACGGCTTCAATTCGCGTCCCTGGTCGTCCTGGATCGAGACCTGCATGCCGACGCGCTCGAAGCCGCAGGTGCCGATCCGCGCATGCGGGCCGTCCTCGGGATCGTGCAGCGCCGGCGGCAGCACGGTGATGTTGCCGGTGACCTCGCCAAGGCCGAAATACTGCACCAGCACGGCGCCGAGCTTTCGCATCGCCAGCTTCTGGTCCTCGCGGTACATCGGCGCCCCCGCATAGATCACGTAGCGCAGCGAGGAATGGTCGAACTGGTCGACGGCGGGATGCTCGACCATCATCTTCAGGATCGTCGGCACGGTGAAGAGATTGCTGACGCGATGCTGCTCGATCAGCCGGAACGTCTCGGCGATATCGAATTTCTCCGATGGCAGCAGGATGGTCGGCACGCCGCGCGCGGCCTGCATAAGCTGGTGGATGCCGGCGCCATGCGACAGCGGCGCGACCACGATCGAGGCATCCCGCTCGCTCACGCCGGGCGTCAGGTCGGCGAGATGATTGGTCACCACGAAGGCCATCTGGCCGTGGGTCAGCACGGCGGCCTTGGAGCGGCCGGTGGTGCCGGAGGTGAAGAAGAACCAGCAGGGATCGTCATGCTCGACCGCGACATTATCGACCTTCGCGCCGGCATGCGCCGCGATCGCGTCAGTGACGGTCCGCTCGCCAAAGCTCCCCTCCTCGCCGATCCGCCAGGTGAATTGCAGCGCCGGATTGGCGACGGCCGCGGCGTGCTCGGGAAAGTCGCCGTGGCAGAGGAAAGCCTTGGCGCCGGAGGCTGCGGCGAGATAGGCGACCTCGTCGGGCATCAGGCGGAAATTGGTCGGGACCCAGACCGCGCCGAGGCGGAAGGCGGCGAACATCGACCAGAACATCTCGTCGCAGTTCTTGGAGTGGACCAGGATGCGGTCGCCCTTGCCGACGCCCCGCGCCGCCAGCGCAGCGGCAAGTGCCGAGACGAGGCCATCGATCTCGCGCCACGTCCAGCTTCGGTCCTGCCAAATGAACCCTGCGCGATCGCCGTGCCGGCGCGCATTCTGGGTCACGATATGCGCCAGGTTCATGACCCGGCGCGACATCCGCAACTGGCCGCCGCGCGGCGTGGCCGCGCTACCCGTCTCTCCGCTCATTTCCGTCCCATCGGGAATTTCATCACGCGGGGCTTCTCGCCACCCCTATGCGGTTTATCGCCTCCGCACGGGGTTCGGCAAGGGCGGACCCGGCGCCTCCGGCTGCCCAGCCACCGCTCCGCGACGAGGGCGCTCACTGCGGATGGTCGGCGAGTTCCTGGTCGCTCCTGCCCCAGTCCTGCCAAAGCTGCAGCGCACCCAGCAGAACCACCAGCGCGCCGAGGATGCCGTGCCACACCTGCAGCAGGGTGTCGCCGGAATAGCCGAACAGGAACGGCGAAGCGATCAGCCAGCAGCCGAGCACGATGGCTGCCACCTCCTCCCAGCGCTGCAGGGCGACATATTCGAGCTGGGCTAGGCCGAACACCAGCATGCCAATCACGAAGGTGTTGAGGATCATGATGCTGCGGTCGGCATCGACGACGTCGCGGCCGGCCTGCATCGGAAACCATGGCGAGACCACGATCAGCACGCCAAGCAGCATGCCGAACCAGTCCTCCCAAGGTCTATGGGTGCTAAAGAAACGCTTATCCGACATGGTAGACCTCCCTGGAAAAGAGGCATACGTCAGCAGCCAGCGATTATGACATTGCAGGACCAAACGACCATCTGGCCGCTTCGGGGCGTATGTCTTGAAAAAAACCTAGGCCGGTTATGATCGGCTTGCAAGGCGGGCGATTGCCATTTCGCGGGACAACCACGGGGCGATGCCGCGATGCAAACAACGGGAATGAGATAATGGATGGACGTGTGAACGAAGCCGTAGTCAACAACCCCGGGCGCAAGCGCTACGAGCTCGCGGTCGACGGACATATTGCCGCGACCTACTACGAGAAAGCGGACGGTGTGATCACCTTCGTTCACACCGAAGTGCCGCCGGAGCTCGGCGGCAAGGGTATCGGCTCAAAGCTGGTCCGCGGCGCGCTGGACCAGGTGCGCGCCGAGGGCTTGAAGGTGATCGCGCAATGCCCGTTCGTGAAGGCCTTCATCGAGAAACACGCGGATTACCAGGATCTGCTGAAACACTGAAAGCGTAGACATCAGACATGACATCGGTCCGCAATAACAGCGCACAAAGCCGCTTCGAACTCGACGTCGAAGGCGGCGTCGCCTTCGCAAACTACCGCGCGACGCCGTCGGCCATCATCATCACCCACACCGAGACGCCGCGTGCGCTGCGCGGCCGCGGCATCGCCTCCGAACTCGTCAAGGGCGCGCTGGAATTGATCCGCGCCGACGGCCACAAGGTGATCGCCGGCTGCGGCTTTGTCGTCGACTATCTCAGCAAGCACCCCGAATATCGGGATCTCGTGGCGTGAGCGGCCTGCTACACGATCCGGATTGACATGTCCGGCAGGCCCTCGAGCTTGCACAGCAGCACGTCGCCCTTGACCACCGGGCCGACATTTTCCGGCGTGCCGGAATAGATGATGTCGCCAGCCTTCAGCTCGAAGGCTTCCGACAGTTTTGCGATCTGCTCGGCGACGCTCCAGATCATGTTCCGCAGGTCCGAGTTCTGCCTGACGGTGCCGTTGACCGCGAGCGAGATCGCGCCCTGGGTGAAATGTCCGGTCTTGGAAGCCGGATGGATCGGACCGATCACGGCGGCATGGTCAAAGCTCTTGCCGATCTCCCAAGGCTTCTTCTCAGCGGCCATGCCGTTCTGCAGGTCGCGGCGGGTCATGTCGAGACCGAGCGCATAGCCGTAGACGTGATCCAGCGCCTTGTCGGCGGGAATGTTGGTGCCGCCGGATTTCAGCGCGGCGACGAGTTCGACCTCGTGATGATAGTTTTTCGTCAGCGACGGATAGGGATGATCGGCAACTGTCCCGATCGCAACGTTCTGGATCGCATCGGTCGGCTTCTGGAAGAAGAACGGCGGCTCGCGCGTCGGATCGGAGCCGCGCTCGATCGCATGCGCGGCATAGTTGCGGCCGATGCAATAGATGCGGCGGACCTGGAATACCTCGGTCTCGCCGACAATCGGGATCGTCGTCGCCGCCACCGGAAACATCGCCTTCGGCCCAGCCTGCGCCTCAGCGGACGTAGCCTGCGCAGCCGTTCCCGCCAGCGCGAGCGCGCCGGTTGCCAGCATGGTCCTGCGATCGATCGTAGTCATGGGCGTTTCTCCTTCGTTGTTGTTATCTGGGGTCAAAAAAAGACCCGCGACGATCGCGGGCCTTCGAATCCTAAGTACGAGCGTCGCGTTAGTGCTTGATTTCCGGCGGCAGCTTGCCGCCATTGGCGGCGAGCTTGGTCATCACCTGCTTGTGCAGCCAGATGTTCATGCTCGCGGAATCATTGGTGTCGCCGGTGTAGCCGAGTTCCTTGGCAAGCTCCTTGCGCGCCGACAGGCTCGAATCGATGTCGAGCGCCTTCATCAGGTCGACGATCGATGTGCGCCACTCGAGCTTCTCCTTCTTTGCGGCGACAGCCGCATCCAAAATCGGAGCGACGTCGACGCTCTGCGCAGGCGCTGCAGCCGTAGCAGTCGGCGAGGTGCCGGCCGCGGGCGCGCTCCCCGCGGGCGCGCTCCCCGCAGGCGCGCTCCCCGCAGGCGCACCGCCAGCCGGCGCTGCGGTCGCTGTGCTGCTGCCGAAGATCGAGCTCATGATTTTTCCGAAAATGCTCATCGTTCACTCCAAAAAACTTGAGATGTGGTGTCAGGTGGTTCTCTCGGGGCTCTTTTCGACCGCCAGCACCCGCCCGCGTCGCAAAATGATTTTACCCGGCCCAGCCAAGGTTGCCAATGCGACATTCACCGAAGCGTGAGCGCGTCTGTCCCGGTTTGGGAGTACCGTGACATCTCAGTTCGCGACATGGCCGGTTGGGTGTCTTCGCGTCTGGCCTGTTCGTGATCGCTTAGGAGACGGCACGTCGTGCCCTCGCTGGCGGGCACAGAAATGCGGCCGCGCAGGGAGACAACGACTATGGCCACCTATCACGACAATGTCACATCATTGACGCAGAACGGACAGGAAGTCGCGGCTGCGCCCGAGATTCGCACCATCGGTCTTGGCGACCTGCATCGCGCCCTGCAGCTCGGCTGGGAGGATTTCAAGGCCGTGCCAAGCCACGCCGTCATCTTGTGCGTGGTCTATCCGGTGCTGGGCCTGGTGCTTGCCCGCGTCGTGCACGGCTATTCCGTGCTGCCGCTATTGTTCCCGTTGGCCGCGGGCTTCGCCATGCTCGGCCCGTTCGCGGCGATCGGTCTCTATGAACTCAGCCGCCGTCGCGAAAATGGCGAAGAACCTTCTGCATGGGACGCGATCGAGATCGTCCGCTCGCCGTCATTCGGCGCCATGCTTGGATTAGGCACGCTGCTGTTCGCACTGTTCGTGACCTGGATCGCCACGGCGCAGGCCATCTACGTCTCGGCATTCGGTTATGCGACGGCTGCGGGGATTCCGGACTTCTTCACGCAGGTGCTGACGACAACGCAAGGCTGGTGGTTGATCCTGGTCGGCTGCGGCGTCGGCTTTCTCTTCGCCCTGCTCGCGCTTTGCATCAGCGTGGTGTCGTTCCCGATGATGCTCGACCGTCACGCCACGACCGGTGAAGCCATGATCACCTCGCTGCGCGCGGTCGCGCGCAATCCGCTACCAATGGCCGCCTGGGGCCTGATCGTTGCGGCATTGCTAGTGCTGGGAACGCTGCCTTTCTTCCTCGGCCTCGCCGTTGTCATTCCCCTGCTCGGCCATGCCACCTGGCATCTCTACCGGCAGGTGATCGTTCCCGATCCCAATGTGCGACCGCTCCCGCCGCGCCCGCGCGAGCGCAAGCCTGCCGCCGACTTCCCCGCCAACCTGTTCCCATGGCGGCGGAAAAACAGCGCGTAAATCTTCGGCAAATCCGCTCATCTCCGGCCTGGTGCGCGAGCACCAGATCGGAGATGCGCAGGAATATGTCATCGCCTCGGCATGGGATTGACTTGCTCGCGCAACGCCGACAAGCCTTGTTTTGGCCGCTGTTGCCGCAAACATTTTGGTAGCGTTTCGAGATTAGTGTCGATGGTGCGTCGACATGGAGTGAATGATTTCATGAGCTTTCGCTTTTCCCTCCGGACTGCGCTGGGAGCCCTGCTCCTGACCCTCAGCACGCCTTCGTTCGCCGCGACCTGCGGCAGCGGCTCGTTCGATACGTGGCTGGACGATTTCAAGAAGGAGGCGGCGTCGAAGGGGATTTCGCAGTCCGCGATCCAGGTCGGCCTGAACGGCGTCACCCTCGACAAGAACGTCCTCACGCGCGACCAGTCGCAGAAGGTGTTCAGTCAGACTTTCGAGGAATTCTCGGGACGCATGGTGCCGCCCCGCCTCACCCGTGGCGCCAACATGATGAAGCAGTACGGCTCGGTGCTGTCCCGCATCGAGGAGGCGTATGGCGTGCCAGGCGAAGTGCTGGTGGCGATCTGGGGACTGGAGACCGATTTCGGCGTCAACATCGGCAAATTCCCGACGATGCGGGCGCTGGCGACGCTCGCCTATGATTGCCGCCGCTCCGATATGTTCAGGGCCGAGCTTCTGGATGCGCTCCGCATCATCGAGCGCGGCGATGTCCCTGCGCAGGAACTGCGCGGCGCATGGGCCGGCGAGATCGGCCAGACCCAGTTCATGCCGTCGAACTACATCAAATTCGCAGTCGATTTCGACGGCAATGGCCGCCGCGATCTCCTGCACAGCGCGCCCGATGTGCTGGCCTCGACCGCGAATTTCTTCGCCAACCATGGCTGGCAACGCGGCAAGAATTGGGAGCCAGGCAATCCGAACTTCGCGGTAATCCAGCAATGGAACAAGAGCGAGGTTTACGCCCGGACCGTCGCCTATTTTGCCACCCAGCTTACCCGAGCGCCCTAAAGCGTTTGCGAGCGAAGCATGCCCTCGGACTTGATCCGAGGGTGGACGCCGGTTCGCGTCAAGGAAACGCGTCAAAAAGAAATCTTACGCCCCTCTGTCTTTAAGGAGCCGATCGCCGCAGGACGATCGGCACCTTCGAGAAGCCTTGCCTCCTACTTCGCCTCGCCGGCGTGCATGGCCTTGTTCAAATGCGCCGCGCACACGCCCATCTTGCCACCGAGCAGAGCGTCCTGGGCTTGGGCAATCTCCTTTTGCGCCACGATTTTGCCTGGACCGTCCGCCATGTTCTCGACCATAGATTCAGTCTTGGTGAGATTGTCGCCGCTGCAGCCGGCGCTCACCTTGGCGGCGTGGGCAGGAATGGCCGCGTAAGCAATGGCAGCCATCGCAGTCGCTGCAATCAGTTTGTTGCGCATAGTATTTTCCCCATTTCCGTCTTCTTTGAACGGAAGCCGACGTCATTGCCGGAATCCGTGACAGCGATTGTTCGCTCATCATCGAAAAGTTCAGAATGAATTCCGCGCGATAGAGATGTGATCGACGCTGCGAGCAAAGCACGCATGCGTTGCATCGATTTTTCATTACAGCCCGGTAAGGAAACGCCGCGTAAGCGATCGTTGCCGCTAGCCCGGTGCAACGTGCCGTCTCCTCTCCTCACGAACCGAATTCCCGCGGACCGGGAACTGCGGGTTCAGCGTCGGCGACGAGCCCTTCGGGTTGCGAACATCCTTGGGTGACTACGCTGAGGGGTGGACGGTCTGCCAGACGATGATCCTGCGCCTGGCTTCGGGCGCGCGGTCCGACGCCAACTCCTAGATGGTGAAGGAATGTTCTTCTAAATCTGCGCCAGAAGAAATGATTTTCATTTCATTTCTAAGCGGCGCATGCGAATCACGCATGAGAAGCGAGCCCTTGTGAGTTGGCCTCTGCATGACACCAATCGGGTTTCAACGTTTGATTTCGGCACTGATAGCCACGACATGCTTTAGGGGCGACAGAGACGCTATTCTTGTAACAAGCCAGTGATTTTACGCGCCTTTTCTGATCTCCGACAGGCCTCACACCGGGGGCGCCCGCGCCTTCTCGGGCAGCCCCATGAAGGGTTAATCGACCCTTACTTTGTCATGCATTTTTCACTTAGCTGCATCGCAACATAAGCGCTACCGCACCGCATCAACTCAACTTATGTTCACTTCATCAACGATGACGCGTGCCGAAACGCTGAATCGTAATTTCTAGGAGACTACCATGTTACTCTCGCTCATCCGCATGATCCGGGCTTTCCGGGATTATCAGCGTAATGTTGCCGAGCTGTCGCAGCTTAGCGATCGCGAGCTGGCGGACATCGGCCTCGATCGCTCCGATATCCCGCGCGTCGCCTCTGGGCACTACAACGGCTGATCGTTCGTCAGCCCATCAGTGAACGGATAACGCCCGCTACTTTACGCGGGCGTTCTCGTATTCTCTCCCCAGTTTCTCTGCCCGGTTTCAGATGCGCTCGCGGAAAAAACGCGCTAACCCTGCGCGATGACCGCGACCAAACCTTTTCCAGATCCTGTCCACATCATCGGCGCCGGCCTTGCCGGTTCCGAAGCCGCTTGGCAGGTGGCGAGCGCCGGCGGGCGCGTGGTGCTGCACGAGATGCGCCCGCAACAGATGACCGAGGCTCATCGCACCGATGGCCTTGCCGAGCTCGTCTGCTCCAATTCCTTCCGCTCCGATGACGCCGCCAACAACGCGGTCGGCCTGCTGCATGCCGAGATGCGCCGGCTCGGCTCGCTGATCATGCGCGCCGCCGATACCAACCAGGTGCCCGCCGGCGGGGCGCTGGCGGTCGATCGCGAGGGGTTCTCCACGGCGGTCACCAAGGCCCTCAACGACCATCCCCTGATCGAGATTCGCCGCGAGGAGATCGCGGGCCTACCGCCCGCCGAATGGCGCAATGTGATCGTTGCGACAGGCCCCCTCACCTCGGCGCCGCTGGCGGGCGCCATCCGCGAGCTCACCGACGAAAGCGCGCTCGCCTTCTTCGATGCCATTGCGCCGATCGTGCACAAGGACTCCATCGACATGAACGTGGCGTGGTTCCAGTCGCGCTACGACAAGGTCGGCCCAGGCGGAACCGGCGCCGACTACATCAACTGCCCGATGACGAAGGAGCAGTATGACGCGTTCGTCGACGCGCTGCTGGCCGGCGAGAAGGTGGACTTCAAGGACTGGGAGACCAACACCCCCTATTTCGACGGCTGCCTGCCGGTCGAGGTGATGGCCGAGCGCGGGCGCGAGACGCTGCGGCACGGTCCGATGAAGCCGGTTGGCCTCACCAATCCTCACGATCCCACAACAAAGCCTTACGCGATCGTACAGCTTCGCCAGGACAACAAGCTCGGCACGCTCTACAACATGGTCGGCTTCCAGACCAAGCTGAAGCACGGCGCCCAGCAGCGCGTGTTCCGCACCATTCCGGGTCTCGAGCATGCCGAATTCGCCAGGCTCGGCGGATTGCACCGCAACACCTTCCTGAACTCGCCCAAGCTTCTGGATTCACAACTACGGCTGCGCGCCGAGCCGCGATTGCGCTTCGCCGGCCAGATGACCGGCTGCGAAGGTTATGTGGAGTCCGCCAGCATCGGCCTGCTCACCGGCCTCTATGCCGCAGCGGACGCTCGCGGCCATTCGCTGGCGCCGCCGCCTTCGACCACGGCGCTGGGCGCGCTGCTCGGCCACATCACCGGCGGCCATATCGAGACCATCGACACGGGTCCGCGCTCGTTCCAGCCGATGAACATCAATTTCGGCCTGTTCCCGCCGCTGGCCAGCCCGCCAACGAAGAAACCCGACGGCACGCGGCTCCGCGGCAACGAGAAGACGGTCGCGAAGAAGCAGGCGATGTCCGCCCGCGCGCTTGCCGATCTCGACCGCTGGATATCGGAGCATTTGCACGTCGCGGCGGCGGCTTGAGCCATGAGCTTGCCGAAACACGACGCCGCCACCCTGTCGGCGCGATGGCGCGAAGGAGTCCTGCTCAAGCGCGACGTGTTCTCGACCGTCGAGCGCGGCCGTTTCCGCATCGAGACCGGCGAAACCGATGCGGTGCTGCGCCGACTCGACCTGGTGCCGTTCTGGTCGTTTCCACTGGCGCTGCACCTGTTTTCGCGCGAGCGGCGCGCGCTGTCGCTGGCGCGCGACCTCGACGTCGGACCGAAACTGCTGTGGGCGGGACAACGCGCGCTGGTACGCGGGTTCATCGACGGCGTGGCGCTGCACTTGGCCAAGCCACATGGCGATGTCGCCTATTTCCGCTCCGCCAAGGATGCGCTGCGCAGACTGCATCGCGCCGGCATCTGCCACAACGATCTCGCCAAGGAGCAGAACTGGCTGGTCGGCCGCAACGGCCGCGCCTATCTCACCGATTTCCAGCTCGCCGCCTGCTTCAAGCGCCGCAGCCGTCTGTTCCGCATCGCGGCATATGAGGACTTGCGGCACCTGCTGAAGCACAAGCGCAGCTATGCGCCGGAGGCGCTGACCCCGAAGGAACGCAAGATCCTCGCACGCAAGTCCGTCGTCGCCAGCGTCTGGCTCAAGACCGGCAAGAAGGTCTACCAGGCGATCACCCGCGGACTCTTCAATTTCACCGATCGCGAAGGCGGCGGCCGGCGGCTGGTCAATGACGCGCCGGTCCTGATTGGTCTGATCCGGAAGAACCCTGAAGTGCGCGACACCGCGATCGTCGCTTTCGCCGACCGCCGCGTCGGCGTCGGGCTCTATGCCTTTGTGGAAGCTGACGAGGCCGCGCTGGAGAAGAAGCTGCGCAACACGCTTGCCTCAGCCAAGGGCGTCAAGCCGCCCGAGCATATCCAGGTCGTCCATGCGCTGCCGCGCGATGCCGCGGGCAAGCCGCGCACCGAGATATTGCAGCTCGTGGCAATGAACCAGATCGACCTGATCGAGCCGATGATGCAGAACGAGACCGACCGCGCCTTCCTCAAGGACATCCTTGAGCAGCGCAAGAATCTTCGCGACCGATTCAATTTCGAAGTCGCGGAAATGGATCGGCTGACGCGGTAACCGTTCGGCATCGCCACCTCGACAATGCCATCGTTGCGAAGCACCTTTGGAATCGATCCCAAGGAGAGTGCTTCAATGCCGCTGACGCGTGGCAAGATTGGCGGACATGATTCCGATCGGCTCGCATTCACGTTCACGATGTTGAACGACGGCGAAGCCGTGGAGTGTCAGATCAGCGACGCCGCGATGGACGAGCTTGCGGGGACGCGCGGCACGCCGAGCATCGCGCGGCAGGGGCAGTTTGTGTCGCTGCGCGACGAGATCGAGAAGATCGCGTCCGGCTTGTTCGATGCCGGCCCGGTCGTGAAAGGCCGCACGATCAGGATCTTCACCAAGCACATCGGCAAGTAGCGCGCAGTGTTAGCCGCCGAACTCCCGTCGCCGCGAGGCCCGCCATACCGTCCACAGCACCCGCAGCCGTGACGTGACCTGCGGGGCGAAAGGATTGCTGCCGGCCCGCGATATCCGCGCGAGATCGCGCTCGGCCAGCGCCAATGGCAGGAAGATCGGCCGCGTCGCCGGCGGGACCGTCGGCAGCAGCGAGAACGCGGTCTTCAGATGACTGCTCGCCTCACCGATGAGCTGGTCGATCGCCGCGCGCAGTTGGGGCGTCTGCTTGCCGGAGAACACGTCTTCGATTCCGCCGCCGTGCTGCTCAAGGAACTGCAGCGGCAGGAACAATTGCCGCCGCGAAGCATCGCGCGGCAATGCGGCGATCACTTGCGCGATACCTTGCGCGAGCCCGGCATGCTGTGCGAGGTGGTCGATCTCCTCGGAGGGTTGTGCCATCACGCGCGCAGCGAGCGAGAACAGCGCCGAGGCGGTCTCGTTGAGATAGCCCTCGAGCGCCGCCATCGACGGCATCGGATCGTTGTAGAGATCGAACTGGTGCTCCTCGACCAGCCGCGACAGCGGCTCAACGGGCAGCCGGAAATTCCTGATCGCGAGCAGCAGTTCCGCAGCCACCGGGTTGCCTTCAACGCTGCCATGGCCGCTGCCTGCGAGCATGTCGGTCCACCATTGCAGGCGTATCTCGCCCGGCAAGGGTTGGCTGACCAGCTCATGAACGCGGGAAATTTCGGCGTTGAAGGCGTAGATCGCGAGCAGCGCGCGGCGTTCGCGCGCCGGCACGAACAGTGTGGAGGCATAGCGCGCGAAATCATGCGTGCGCACCAGGTCGGCGCAGAATGCCGCGGCGTCCGTGCGGCCGGACCCGGACTCGGTCATGGCACCGCAATCAGCGCCGCCGCCACCCGCCGACGCTCGCCCAACATGATGTTGTAGGTGCGGATCGCAGGCCCCGTCTGCATCGTATCCAACACCACATGCACCGCGCGCAAGGCATCCCGCAGCGCCTTGGGCGCTATCCATACTTCGGTGCCGGTGCCGACGATCAGCGTGTCGATGATGTTGGCCTTCGCGAACACACGTTCGAGCGAGTATCGGTCGATCTGCTGCGGCGTCGTCACCGGCCAGGCCCAGATGCCATCGGGCAGGCAGAGCAGCGAACCGCGATGCGACATGTCGGCAAAGGCGAAGCCGCCCTTGCCGTATGCCTCGATCGGCGCCGACCTCGGAAGATGTGGAGCGTCCGAGGATTGAGCCATGGAGCTACTTCTTGACCGCTGCTTCCGGCTTCTTGGCCGGCGTCTCCGGCGCGTCCCCGCGTACGGTGCCCACGCCGAGATAGATCAGGATCGGCGCCGCGATGAAGATCGAGGTGTAGGTGCCGACCAGCACCACGCCGAACATCATCACCGCGGTGAAGCTGTGGATGGCGTTGCCACCAAACAGCAGCAGCGCCAGCAACGCGAGCGTCACGGTGACGTGGGTGATGATCGAGCGCGACAGCGTCGAGTTGATCGATTCGTTGAGGAGCTGCGGCATCGGCATTTTCTTGTAACGCCGCAGCATCTCGCGGATACGGTCGTAGATCACGACCGTATCGTTGAGGGAGTAGCCGAGAATCGTGAGCAGTGCCGCGATGCTGGTGAGGTCGAAATCGACCTGCGAGACCGACATGAAGCCGATCGTCAGCACGATATCGTGGACGTTGGCGATCATGGCGCCGAGCGCGAACTGCCATTCGAAGCGGAACCAGAGATAGATCAGGATGCCGATGATGGCGACCATCAATCCAAGCATGCCGTAAGCCAGGAGCTCGCCGGACACGCGCGGGCCCACCACCTCGACGCGGCGATATTCGACGGAATCGCCGAGCGCGCCGCGGACCTTCTGCACGGCCTCCTGCTGCGCGCTGTCGCCGCCGGGCTGCTCCGCGACGCGGATCAAGACGTTGGCCGGGCCGCCGAACTGCTGCAACTGGACCTCACCGAGGTTCAAGGTGCTAAGCGTGGCGCGCATCGCCGCGATGTCGGCATTGCCGGATTTGGCCTGCACTTCCAGCAGCGTGCCGCCCCGGAAGTCGATGCCGAAATTCAGGCCGTGGGTGAAGAACAGCGTGATCGCGATGATCGAGAGCACCGCCGAGATCGGGAAGCTGATGCGGCGGAAGCGCGTGAAATCGAAATGCGTGTTGTCCGGGACGATGCGCAGCGGCGGCAGGATGCCGAGCGCCGCGACGACGGTCAGCACGGCGATCAGGATGCCAAGGCCAATGAGAACAAAATGAGTCACAACAGGCCTCTCAGATCGGCACGGTCTTTTGCGGCCGCTTCCACCACACCCACCACGCCACGATCAGCCGCGTGAGCGTAAACGCGGTGAAGACCGTGGTAATGATGCCGATCCCGAGCGTGACGGCAAAGCCGCGCACCGGGCCGGTACCGATGTAGAACAGCACTGCAGCGGCGATGAACGTGGTGATGTTGGAGTCGAGGATAGTCGCGAGCGCGCGCTTGAAGCCGGCATCGATCGCCGAGATCGCGTTGCGCCCGCCCCGCAGCTCCTCGCGGATACGCTCATAGATCAGCACGTTGGAGTCGACGGCGATGCCGACCGTGAGCACGATGCCGGCGATGCCGGGCAGCGTCAGCGTGGCGTTCAAAAGCGACAACAGGCCAAAGATCATCGCGACGTTGACGGCAACGGCGATGTTGGCGAACACGCCGAACAGCCGATAGGTGATCAGCATGAACACGATGACCAGGATCGAGCCGACATAAGCCGCCAGTTCGCCCTTCTCGATCGAATCCTGGCCGAGCCCCGGACCGACCGTGCGCTCCTCGATCACGGTCAGCGGTGCCGGCAGCGCGCCGGCGCGCAAGAGGATCGCGAGATCGTTGGCGGACTGGACCGTGAAGCTGCCGGAGATCTGGCCCTGGCCGCCCGTGATCGGCTCGCGGATCACAGGCGCGGAGATCACCTCATTGTCGAGGATGATGGCAAAGGGCTGGCCGACATTCTCGGTCGTGGCTTGGGCGAATTTCCGCGCGCCCGAGGTATTGAAGCGGAAACTGACGATCGGCTCGCCGGTGCGCTGGTCGAATCCCGGCTGCGCGTCAGTCAGGTCGCCGCCGGAGACCAGCACCTGTTTCTTGACGACGTACGGGATCTTCGGCGTCGACGCGCTCATCAGCAGTTCGGAATCAGGCGGAACCCTGCCCTGCTGGGCCTGGTCGGGCGGCACCGAGGTGTCGACCATCCGGAATTCCATCTTCGCGGTCTTGCCGAGCAGTTCCTTCAGACGTGTCGGGTCCTGCAGACCCGGCACCTGCACCAGGATGCGGTCGGTGCCCTGGCGCTGGATCACGGGCTCGACGGTACCGAGCTGGTTGACGCGGCGTTCGACGATCTGGATCGACTGCTCGATCGTCTGGCGGATGCGCTCGGTGATGGCAGCCTGCGGCACGGTCAGGCGGATCAGCCCGCCGCCGGCATCGGACACTTCGAGGCTGCGCTGGCCGCTGGAACCAAGCAAGCCGCCGAGTGGCTGCGAGAGCTCACGCAACTTGGAGAGCGCGGTCGGCAGGTCGGTATCGCGGCTGATCCGTACCTCCACGGCATCGTTGCGCGCGTTAAGACCGGTGTAGCCGATCTTGGCGTCGCGCAGCACGCGCCGCGCGTCGTCGCGGATCTGGTCGAGCTTCTCTTTCTTCACATAGTTGGAATCGACCTCGAGCAGCAGATAGGAGCCGCCCTGCAGGTCGAGGCCGAGCACCAGACGCCGCTGCGCCCACCCCGGCCAGGTCTTGACCTGCGATTCCGGGAAAAAGTTCGGCACGGCGCAAAGGCACACCACGAGCGCCGTGAGGATGATCCCCAGCGCCTTCCACCGCGTGAAATACAACATCGCCTTGACCTGTCAGATCGAAAATTGCGGCGCGACGATCACTTCGCGGATGTCTCGTCCTTGGCCTCGGCTTTTTCCTTCGCCGGCTCGCCCTTGGTGCGCACGCCCGAGATCATCTGCCGCATCTGCCGCACGCGGACGCCATCGGAGATTTCGAACTCGATCTGGTCGTCGTCGACCACCTTGGTCACCTTGCCGACGAGGCCACCCGAGGTCACGATGGTGTCGCCGCGGCGAATGTTTTTGACGAGCTCGGCATGGTCTTTCACCTTCTTCTGCTGCGGGCGCAGAATCAGGAAGTACATGATCACGAAGATCAGGGCGAACGGCAGAAGCGACATCAACATGCTGTTGGCATCGCCGCCGGCTCCGGCCTGGGCAAACGCAGGAGTAATCAGCATTCGGACAATCCTCGTGAGACGGGAGAAGGACCGGCGACGCCTGGCGCGTCAAGCCCGGTCCGGGCAAATTCGCGCGGACTATAGCGGCGGCCGGCCCAATTGCAACGTTAACAGCCCCTCATTTAGGCCGCTTGCGGCAACCGCCAAGGCCCGTTAAAGGCTGCCCCGTCAGGAACTGCGCAAATGTCGAAAAAAGCCAAAAAATCAGCGCCTCGCGCCATGCCCAAACTGGCCTCCAAAGGCCCCCGCAAAACCGCGACAAAAGGTCCGGCAGGCGCGCCCAACGGCGACACCGCGGAGCGGATCGCGAACGCCCTGGAAGCGATCGCGCGCCACCTCTCCGCCGCCGCCCCGGACTCCGACGCAAGCGAGCAGCTTGGCGCGGCCGATGCTTTCGTCTGGCATCCGGACGGACGGCTCTCGAACGTCGCCCGCGTCAGCCGCGTCGAGATATTCCTGCTCAAGGGGATCGACCGGATGCGCGACATCCTGATCGAAAATACCGAGCGCTTCGCCAACGGGCTGCCCGCCAACAACGCGCTGCTCTGGGGCGCGCGCGGTATGGGGAAATCCTCGCTTGTGAAGGCCGCACATGCCAGCATCAATCTCGACCGCAAGCCTGCGGACCGGTTGAAGCTGATCGAGATCCATCGCGAGGATATCGAGAGCCTGCCGATGTTGATGGAAGTGCTGCGCGCCTCCGATTTCCGCTTCATCGTGTTCTGCGACGACCTCTCCTTCGACGGCAACGACGCCTCGTACAAGTCGCTGAAGGCGGTGCTGGAAGGTGGCATCGAGGGACGTCCCGAGAATGTCATCCTCTATGCCACGTCCAACCGCAGGCATTTGCTCGCGCGCGAGATGATCGAGAACGAGCGCTCCACTGCGATCAATCCCGGCGAAGCGGTCGAAGAGAAGGTCTCATTGTCCGACCGCTTCGGCCTGTGGCTCGGCTTCCACCGCTGCAGCCAGGATGAATACCTCGCCATGGTCAGAGGCTATTGCGACCATTTCGGCATCAAGGT
The DNA here is from genome assembly GCF_000472865.1 of Bradyrhizobium elkanii WSM2783. GTDB lineage: Bacteria > Pseudomonadota > Alphaproteobacteria > Rhizobiales > Xanthobacteraceae > Bradyrhizobium > Bradyrhizobium elkanii_A. The sequence continues at coordinate 72,059 of NZ_AXAP01000030.1, forward strand.
CGATGGCGAGGAATTGGAGCGCGAGGCGCTGGAATGGTCGACCACCCGCGGCTCCCGCTCCGGCCGCGTCGCCTGGCAGTTCACGCAGGAATTGGCCGGCCGGCTTGGCGTGAGGCTAGCGGGCAAGTAAGGCGCCCAGCATGGCGCGCAGAGCAGGCCACGATTTTGATCGTCATACGCGGGCTTGACCCGCGTATCCATCGATCTTCACAAAAGCGCTTTGTTCAAAGATGATTGCCGGGTCAAGCCCGGCAATGACGAAGACGGCCTCACGCCCCGTTGAGGAATTGCAGCGGATCGACCGGCGATGATCCCTTGCGGATCTCGAAGTGAAGCTGCGGCGAGCTCACCTCTCCCGACTGGCCCGACTTGGCAATCACCTGGCCGCGCTTGATCGTATCACCGCGCTTCACCAGCAGCTCACTGGCATGGGCATAAGCGGTGACGTAGCCGTTCGAGTGCCGCACCAGGACCAGGTTGCCATAGCCCTTCAATTCGTTGCCGGAATAGGCGACCACGCCATCCTCGGCGGCCTTCACCGGCGTGCCCTCGGGCACCGCGAGGTTGATGCCGTCATTGGATTTGCCGTTGGTCTTGGCACCGTAGCCGGTGATCACCTTGCCGCGGGCCGGCCAGCGGAAGGTCGGCAACGAGCTCGTGGTCTCGCTCGGCTTGACCGCCACCGGTTCCGCGGCCGGAGCAGGCGCTTCGACATTCGCCGCGGGCTGGACCAGCCGGGCGCTTTGCGGCTGGGCGGTCGCAACCACCTTCGGTGCCGGAGCGGCTGGCGCGGCAGCGGGAGCCGGCGCAACTGCCGGCGCCGTGGGCGCGGCCGCAGCGGTCTTGGCGCCCGGGACGGTCAGCTTCATGCCTGGGCTGAGCCTGGCCGACTGGTCGAGATGGTTGGCCTTGGCAAGCTCGGCCGGCGAGACGTGATGCTGGCGCGCGATGCTGTGCAGCGTGTCGCCCTTGTTGACGTAATGGACGCCTCCGACCGTGGCTGCGACCGCGACCGGCTTGCTTGCCGGCGGCGCCACGGCAGGTGCCGGCGCCGCCGCAACGGCAGCCGGACGCGGGATGACAAGCTGCTGGCCGGGCGACAGCGCGCGCGGCCCTTTGTAGCCGTTGGCGCGCAGGATCTCGGCTGTCGAGACGTTGTAGCGCTTCGACAGCACTTCCAGCGTATCGCTGGTGCCGACGATGATCGTAGTGCCGCCATGGCCTGCGGGCGCGCGCGCCACCGACTGCGGCACGGCGGCAGTCGTCTCGAGACGCTGCTGCTGGGGCGCCTCAAGGCGCGGCGGTTGTTGTGGCGGCGCATAGGATGCCACGCCCCGCCCGCCCCCTGATACGCCGGAGTTCGAGACCGGATAGGATTGCGGCGCAGCAACCGGCGGCGGCAGCGGCTGGGACTGATAGGGCTGGGACTGCGAATAGGGCGATTGCGGCCGCGCATATTGCGGCAACTCACGCCGCTCGACCGGCTGCTGCGGCACAGAGCCGGTCGCCTGGGGCTCGAAGGCGAAAGGATTGCTGGAATAGGAGTTTTGCGAGAAGCGCGTCGACATGTCGCCGCTGCACCCGGCAAAACCGACCGACATCAGCGCCAGCACCGTCACCTGCGGGACGCGGCGCGAGCGAAGCAACTCGACAAGAGCGGACATGGTTACTCACTCGTACGCAACAAAATACTGTTTTGAGTAAACACGTACCGAGTAAATAACCGCTTAACCTTCGGAATAAGGTATTGGCGCGAGGCAGCAATCCCCAGCCTCTACAGTTCCCGCGCCACCCCCGGCAGGGCCGGCACGAAGCGCACATCGACCAGTTCCTTGCGCTCGAAGCCGGTCTCGGTCCTGGTCACCCGCACCAAGGTCTGGGTACCATGGTGTGGACCGACCGGCGCGATCAGGATGCCGCCGACCTCGAGCCGCTGCAAAAGCTTCTCCGGAATTTGCTCCATCGCGGCGGTGACGATGATGCGGTCGAAATCGCCACCCCCGGCAGGCACGTCGAAGCCGTCGCCAAGCATGACCTCGATATTGTAGTAGCCGAGCTTCTCCAGCCGCTGGCGGGCCGTATCGGCCAATGTCCGATAGCGCTCGATGGTCAGCACATGCTTGCACAGCCGCGAGAGGACCGCGGCATGGTAGCCGGAGCCGGTGCCGATCTCGAGCACCCGGTGCTCCCGGTTGAGTTGGAGCTGTTCGGTCATGTAGGCGACCACGAAGGGCTGGCTGATGGTCTGCCCGCAGGCAATGCCGAGCGCGCTGTCGCGGTAAGCATGGTCGCGGTCATTGGCCGCGACAAACCGCTCACGCGGCACCTCCTCCATCGCACGAAGCACCGACTGGTCGCTGATGCCGCGCCGCCGCAGCGCGAGCTGAAACATCATTTTCTCGGGCGGCTCAGATGTGCTGGCCATAGCGGGTCTCGTAAGCTTGCTGCGCGGCATGGTTGCCGAGCACGATCCTAACCGATTAATGCCACACCAACTCGAAATCCCGCGTTGAGGAAAATTTCCCTCACGATCGCGTTCCCTCCCCGGAACCATAGCCATGGCGCGGCGTTGGCGAGCAAGTATTTTTATTACCCATATGATCGGCAACGACGCATGATCGAGGCTCTGTGAGGCGAGCATGAGTGCGAACGTTTACGTTGCGCCTGCGGGAGATATTTGCGAACGTAGCGCAGGGACAGGCAAGGATTCCGACATGACTACCGCACGGCCTGAGGGCTGTTCTGTGTTTCTCGTCGAGGACGAGGTCATGATCCGGATGATGGTCGCCGACATGCTGGAAGAGCTGGGTCACAGCGTTGCGGCCGAGGCCGGGGAAATTTCAGAAGCGGTCAAGCTCGCGCAATCGACTGAGTTCGACCTCGCGATCCTCGACGTCAATGTCAATGGCAAGGTGATCACGCCCGTCGCGGAATTGATCAACGCGCGTAACCGACCCTTCATTTTCGCGACCGGCTATGGCTCGTCAGGCCTGCCGGAGGAATACCGCGATCGGCCCGCGCTGCAGAAGCCATTCCAGCTTGAAACGCTCGCCCAACTGATCGACAGCACGCTGAAGAGCGCGCCGGTTTAGCATCGAATCCGCAGCCCGGATGAAGCGAAGCGTAATCCGGGGATCCCTCGCGCATGGATACGCAGGCCCCGGATTGCGCTTCGCTTCATCCGGCCTACGAACCCTATTTCAACGTCGATGTCAGCGTTTCCGAAAACGCTTCATCGGTGCGGTCAAGCCGCAGCGGTGTCACCGACACGTAGTGCGCCCTGAGCGCCGCGAGATCGGTGCCTTCCGCGGGCGTATCCATCATCGCCGTGCGCTCAAAGCCGATCCAGAAATATGGATTGCCGCGGCCGTCGCGGCGCTCGTCGATCTTCAGGAAACCGAGATTGCGCTTACCCTGCCGGGTGACGCGGATCCCCTTGACGTCGTCAGGCACGCAGGCCGGAAAATTGACATTGATCACCGTGTTCTTGGGGATGCCGGCATCCATCACCCTGCGCACGATGTCGGGGCCGAATTGCAGCGCGGTGTCCCAGAGCGGCTTTTCACGGGTCTCGATGCTGAATTCCTGCGACAGCGCGAACGACGGCAGCCCCAGAATGGTGCCCTCGAGCGCGCCGGCGATGGTGCCGGAATAGACCACGTCCTCGGCGACGTTGCGGCCCTTGTTGACGCCCGACAGCACGAGATCCGGCAGTTTGGCCCCGAGGATATGGCGTGCGCCCATGATCACGCAGTCCGTCGGCGTACCCCTGACGGCGAAGTGCCGCGGGCCGATCTCGCGCAGCCGCAAGGGATCGTTCAGCGACAGCGAATGCGATACGCCGGACTGGTCGAGCTCGGGCGCCACGACCCAGACATCGTCGGACAAAGCGCGCGCGATCTGCTCGACGACCTTCAACCCGGGCGCGTGGATGCCGTCATCATTGGTGCAGAGAATTCGCATCCGTCAAAATGCCCTGTTCGATCGCCTGTCTTGCCAAAGGTCTTAACCGGCAAACGCCGCAGAGGCAAACCCGGTGACTTGCGGGTTGTTACTGCTTCATCCGGACTCGCCAGGGACGCAGGAATTTGGCGCTGCCGGCGATCCGAAGCTGAGATCCAGTGGTTTTCCGCGGTGGCGGCTCAACGGCACCAGCCGTTGCAACCTCCGCTTTCCCGGCGACCGGCGCCTCGGGCGCCACGTCGACCTGAGCGGGTGCCGGCGGTTTCGTGTGGCGCTGCCGCGCGACCCAAAGCCCTTTGCCGAAATCTACCGGATCGAACCATTTCTGCGCGCCCAGATCGCCCGCGAGCCCCTCGTCCCAGAGCCTCGCGATCTCGATATCGAACTTTCCCTCGTGCCTTTGATCGATGAGCTGCATCCCGAAACCGGTGACGGCCCATTGCCGTCCGATCCAGTAGATGTCGCGATGCAGCGCCATCTTGCAGATTCACTTCACTTGTCGTGCTCGATCACTTTCAAGCCGCCCATATAGGGCTGCAGCACGTCGGGAACGGCAATCGAGCCGTCCTGCTGCTGATAGTTTTCCATCACGGCGATCAGCGCCCGGCCGACCGCGGTGCCGGAGCCGTTCAGCGTATGCACGAAGCGCGGCTTGCCATCGCCGGCGCGATAGCGCGCATCCATTCGCCGGGCCTGGAAATCGCCGCAGACCGAACAGCTCGAGATTTCACGATAGGCGCCACCATCGCCCTGACCTGAAAATTGTCCCGGCATCCAGACTTCGATGTCGTAGGTCTTCTGCGCGGAAAAGCCCATATCGCCGGCGCACAGCGTCATCACGCGATAATGCAGATCGAGCTGACGCAGCACTTCCTCGGCGCAGGCCAGCATGCGCTCGTGTTCGTCGCGGCTGGTCTCCGGCGTCGTGATCGAGACCAGCTCGACCTTCGTGAACTGGTGCTGGCGGATCATGCCGCGCGTGTCGCGGCCAGCAGCGCCCGCTTCGGCGCGGAAGCACGGAGTGAGCGCGGTCAGCCGCATCGGCAGCTCTTTTTCGTCGACGATGGATTCGCGCACCAAGTTGGTCAGCGAGACTTCGGCGGTCGGGATCAATCCGAGCCGTTCGCTCTTCAGCCGCTCTTCACCCGCCGTCAGCAGTTCGCCCTTGATCGCCCAGAACTGATCGTCTTCGAATTTCGGCAATTGCCCGGTGCCGAACATCACCTCATTGCGCACCAGCAGCGGCGGATTGATTTCGGTGTAGCCGTGCTCATTGGTGTGCAGGTCGAGCATGAATTGCCCGATCGCCCGCTCCAACCGCGCCAATCCCTTCTTCAGCACGACGAAGCGTGCGCCCGACAATTTCGCGGCCGCCTCGAAATCCATGTAGCCGAGAGCGCCGCCGAGATCGTCATGCGGCTTCGGCGCGAAGCCGTACTGCCGCGGTGCGCCGAATACGTGGTGCTGCACGTTGCCGTGCTCGTCGACGCCATCAGGCACATCCTGTGCCGGCAGGTTCGGAAGCGCGGCGAGTTGCGTGTTGAGCTCCTCATCGGCAACTTTTGCGGCGGCCTCGAGCTCCGGCAGCGAGGTCTTGAGGTCGGCGACTTCAGCCATCAGCTTGGCAGCGCGCGCCTCGTCCTTCGCCTTCTTGGCTTCGCCAATCTCCTTGGACGCCGCATTGCGCCGCGCCTGCGCCTGCTCGGACGCCAGAATTGCCGCGCGGCGCCTCTCGTCGATTGCCAGCAGCGACGGCGACAGGGGCGCAAAGCCGCGCCGGCTCATTGCGGCGTCGAAAGCTTCGGGGTTGTCGCGGATCGCTTTGATGTCGTGCATGACCACATTCCTACGTCATGGCCGGGCTTGTCCCAGCCATCCACGCCTCGATTGCACGGTCTGTAAAAGACGTGGATGCCCGGGACAAGCCCGGGCATGACGAATAACGCCCTACTCCGCCGGATTGGCGGCGTTGGGTGTGCCGCCGGTCGAGGCTTGGGAGGCGGCTGCCTTCTTTTCCACCATGCGCACGGCGATGATCGCGCCCTCATAGAGCGCCAGCAATGGGATCGCGAGCGAGGCCTGGCTCAGCACGTCCGGCGGGGTCAGGACCGCGGCAATGATGAAAGCGATGACGATGAAATAGCGCCGCTTCTCGCGCAGCATCTTCGACGTCACGATGCCGATACGGCCGAGCAGCGTCAGGATCACCGGAAGCTGGAACGCGATGCCGAAGGCGAAGATCAGCGACATCATCAGCGACAGATACTCGCCGACCTTCGGCAGGAGCTGGATCTGCGCTGTCTCCGCGCCACCCATCTGCTGCATGCCGAGCGAGAACCGCACCAGCATCGGGAGCACCACGAAATAGACCAGCATTGCGCCAGCCACGAAGAACACGGGAGTTGCAATCAGATACGGCAGGAACGCGTTGCGCTCGTGCCGATAAAGGCCGGGCGCCACGAACTTGTAGATCTGGGTCGCGACGATCGGGAATGAGATGAAGCCGGCGCCGAACAGCGCAAGCTTGAGTTGGGTGACGAAATATTCCAGCAGCGCGGTGTAGATGAATTTCGAATTATCCGGCCCCGCGACCCAGACGAACGGCCACACCAACACGTTGTAGATCTGCTTGGCGAAGAAGAAGCAGAAGAGGAACGCCACGCCGAATCCGAGCAGCGCCTTGATCAGCCGCGAGCGCAGCTCGATCAAGTGGTCCATCAACGGCGCCTTGCTGGCTTCGATGTCTTCGGCGCTCATGACGCTTTCGCGCTCTTTTGCATGTCGGGCACCTCAGGCGTGTCCTGCGGCGCTGCCGGCTCAGCTTCTTTGACGATCGCGAGCGGCTCGTTTGCCGCCGCGTGCGCCTCGGCTTCGACAAAGGTCTCCGGCGTGGGCGCTGCCGGCGTCGTTGGAATGACCGGCGTATCACTTTCCGATGCCGGCGGCAGAGCGGCCGGCGCATCCGCAGGCTTGACCTCCGGAGGCTTCTCGATGTCGCCGATCTGCATGGCGTCATTGACGTCCTTCTGCAGCGACGTCATGACGTTATTGCTGGTAAAGCCCGTGGCGGCTTCCTTGACTTCGTCGAAGCTCTTCTTGAGATCGGCCATCTCGGCCTCGCGCATGGCCTCCTGGAACTGGCCCTGGAATTCGGCGGCCATCCGGCGCGCCTTGCCCATCCACTGGCCCACCATCCGCAGCACGCCGGGGAGCTCTTTCGGGCCGATGGCGATCAGCGCGACGACCGCGATGACGAGCAGTTCACTCCACCCGATATCGAACATGAAAGATTCCGCTCACGCGCAAATGGCCCCCCGCCCTTCTAACAGGATTTGGGGGCGCGCGCGGTTTTTCTCAACGGGACGTCTAACTTAGACGGCCTTGCTGCCGACGTCCGACCGCGCTGCCGATGGCGCCGCGTTGTGATCGATGGTCTTCACCGGTTCGGCGGGCTTTTCTGCAGTCTTGTCATCGTCCTGCATGCCCTTCTTGAAGGCCTTGATCCCCTGCGCGACATCGCCCATCAGGTCGGAAATCTTGCCGCGACCAAACAGCAGCAGGACCACTGCGATCACCACGATCCAGTGCCAAATGCTAAGCGAACCCATCCTGCAAACCCTCCAAAGACGACCGGCGCACCGGCCTAAGCTTCGAGCGGAAAGTAGGCCCGCGGGGCGTCAAAAACAAGGACTCAAGCCGCGGCAAATCGCTGTCGCGGCTACGCAATATTGCTACCGTTAAGCTACGGCGTTCCGGCTGCGGAGGTTAGGCTGATTCCTTGCCATCATCCTCTGAAGCGCCACCGCCCTCTGAATCCGAATCCTTGGCGGCGCCCTCTGAGTCCGAATCCTTGCTGGCGCCCTCTGCGTCCGAATCCTTGCCACTGCCCTCCTCGGGCTCGGCAACCGGCGCCAGGAACAGTTCCAGATTGTCGCCGGGCTCGAGGGGATCCTCGTCCTCACGAAGCGTCGGATCGTCCGATGGCGTCGGAACATTGAAGCCGGAGGGCAGGCGCGAATCCAAGAGACCGGTTCCCTTCAGTTCGTCGAGACCCGGCAGGTCGCCGAGCGCCTCCAGGCTGAACTGCGAGAGGAACGCTTCCGTCGTGCCGAAGGTGAGCGGCCGTCCCGGCGTCTTGCGGCGCCCGCGGGGGCGGATCCAACCGGTTTCCAGGAGCACGTCGAGCGTGCCCTTGGAGGTGACCACGCCACGGATCTCCTCGATCTCGGCGCGGGTCACCGGCTGGTGATAGGCAACGATCGCCAGCACCTCGATCGCCGCGCGCGACAGTTTTTTCGTCTCTGTGGTCTCGCGCGTCATCAGCCAGGCCAGATCGCCTGCGGTGCGGAAGGTCCATTTGTTGGCAACGCGCACCAGATTGACCCCGCGCGGGGCGTATTCCGCCTGCAGTTGCGCCAGCGCAGCCTTGACGTCGACGCCCTCGGGCATGCGCTTGGCTAAGGTGGCCTGGTCGATCGGCTCGGCGGAGGCAAACAGCAGGGCTTCCAGAACCCGCAACTCCTCGGGCCGCGCCTGCGGATCGGTGACGTGCTCCTCGGCATCTTCCATGCGCTTTTCCGCCAGGCTTGCCATGGCTCGGTCTCCTTCTTCCACTTACTCGGCCGTAAGGTCCGGCGCGGTGGCACCGGGCACTTGCGGCAAACGCTTACGAAAATAGAGCGGCGCAAACGCTCGGCTCTGGTTCAGTTCCATCTCGCCTTCCCGCACCAATTCCAGCGCGGCAGCGAAACTCGACGCGAACACGGTCGCCCGCTGCGACGGTTCGACGACGTGGTTCATCAGGTACTCGTCGAGGCAGCTCCAGTTCTCGCTATCGGCCGCACCAACCAGCCGTTCCAGCGAGGCACGCGCCTCGGAGAGCGACCACACCGTGCGCTTGGCCAGATGTACGCTGGCCAATACCCGCTGCTGGCGCTGCGTGGCGTAGGCCGTGAGCAGGTCGTAGAGCGTCGCTGTGAACTTGGGATGCTTGATCTCGGCGATCGACTCCGGATTGCCGCGCGGGAAGATATCGCGCTGGAACTGCGGCCGGTTCATCAGCCGGTTCGCCGCTTCCCGAATCGCCTCAAGCCGCCGCAGCCGGTTGGCGAGCGCGGTCGCCATCTCCTCGGCGCTCGGCCCTTCCGCCGCCGGCGGCTCTGGCAACAGCAGTCGTGATTTCAGGTAGGCGAGCCAGGCCGCCATGACCAGATAATCGGCGGCAAGCTCCAGCCGGATCTTCCGCGCCGCCTCGATGAACTGCAGGTACTGGTCGGCGAGCGCCAGGATCGAGATCTTGGCCAGATCGACCTTTTGTTGCCGCGCGAGCGTCAGCAGGAGGTCGAGCGGGCCCTCATAGCCGCCGACGTCGACCACCAGGGCCGGCTCGTCCTCGCTGACTTCAGCCGGCCGGCCGGTCTCAAACGACAGAATTTCTGCGGTCATGCCGTACCTACTTGTCCTATCAAGGCATCCAGTTCGGCCCGTGCCGCCAGCCGGTCGAACGGAAGCGGCGGTTTCCGTGCTGCCAGCGCGCGCTTGGCGCGCTCGAGCGCCTCGCCGGTCAGTTCCGGCGCCTCGCGCGCAACTTCGCGCATCTCGTCGAGCTTGCCGTTGCAGTGCAGGACCATGTCGCAGCCTGAGCTGATGATCGCCCGGGTCCGCTCTGCGATCGATCCCGAGAGCGCGTTCATCGACACGTCATCACTCATTAATAAACCCTGGAACCCGATACCGTCGCGAATCACCTGTTGGATGATTGTCGCAGAAGTCGTCGCCGGTTGGGCGGGGTCCAGCGCGCTAAACACAACATGTGCAGTCATCGCCATCGGCAGGTCCGCAAGCGGCCGGAACGCCGCAAAGTCGGTCCGCTCCAGCTCGGACCTCGCCGTATCAACGGTCGGCAGCCGGAAATGGGTGTCCGCCGTGGCCCGTCCATGACCTGGTATATGTTTCAGTACCGGTAAAATACCACCCTGCTCCAGTCCGTCGGTAACGGCGCGGGCGATGGCGGCCACCTTGGCCGGATTGGTTCCATAGGCGCGGTTGCCGATCACGGCGTCGGCGCCTTCAACCGGCACATCTGCCAGCGGCAGGCAGTCGACGGTGATCCCGAGTGCGCCCAAATCGGCGGCAATCAGCCTCGCGCTGAGCCGCGCCGCGGCAAGCCCGAGCTGCGAATCGCGATCGTACAGCGCTCCAAACGCCGCTCCAGCGGGATAAACGGGCCAATGGGGCGGTCCAAGCCGCTGCACTCGGCCGCCCTCCTGGTCGATCAGGACCGGCGCGTCGGCTTGACCTGCGACGGAGCGGCATTCACGAACAAGTGCAGATACTTGATCGGGAGTTTCGACGTTCCGTTTGAATAAGATGAAGCCCCATGGCCGCTCGGCGCGAATGAACTCGCGCTCGGCATCGGTCAGCTCAAACCCGGATACGCCGGTGATGAATGCTCGGTTTACCATGCGGCCGATTAGGCCGCATGTATCCTGAGCGTCAAGGAAACCGCCGTTAATTCCTTTGGATGAGGCACTGCGGCCCGCCGGCGGCCTTCAAGCTGCTGCAAACCTGCGTCGCCTGATCCAGGGAGCTGAACGGACCGGCAAACGCCCGGTAGTACACACCCTTCTCGCCGAGATCGACGCGCTTCACGACCAGCGACTGCGAGCCGAGCACGCTTGGATACTTGCCCTGCAGCGCCTTGTAGGAGGACTGCGCATCCGCCTCGTTTCGTTGCGAGGAGACCTGAACGACGTACCCTCCGCTGCTTACGGTGGCCGTCGGATTGGTCGAAGCGACCCGGGTCGGCGCCGGATCGGGCTGAGGCGCGCCGGGCGCCAGCGACATCGGCGTGTTGGCGCTCGCATTGGCGGAGGCCGGATTGCCGTGTGACGGGTTCGCAGACGCCGTCCGCGTGACAGGCGCGGGCTTGGCCGGCGGAGGCGGAGCCGATCCCGGTACGCCGGCATCTGTCGCGTCGCCCTTGACCGAAAGCGTCCGGATCCGTCGCGGCTCATTGTTCGGCAGCGTGCCGCTCGTGGTCATCGGCGAAGCTGCCGACGGAGCGACGCTCGCCACCGGCGGCGGGTTGGCATTTTGGTTCAACGGCGGAAACACCACGCGGGGACCGGTATTGGAGGTGACGTCGACCGGCGTCTCCTCGCGCGAGATGAGCTTTTCCGTGCCGTCGCCGGACGCGATGCGGTCCGGCGCCTTGCCGGCACCGTCAGGCTGCGACATGATCTTGGTCGGACTGTTGTCGGCCTTGATGATCGGCGGTTCGCCACTGCGGGGCGAGCCGACATACGTCCGGTAGGCAAAGGCTGCGCCCGTGCCCACCACCGCGAGCGCGAGCACGGCTCCAACTGTCATCAGCCCGCTGGAGCGCTTGCGCGGCGGAGGCTCCTCGTCCTCGTAAGCGTCGTTCTGATATGCGTAGGGGTCGTCGGGATACGCCGCTTCGCGCTGAAAATCCTGCCCGCCGGCTTCGATCTGGCCATAGAGTGCATCGTCGTAGCGCGACGGATCAAGCTGCTGCGCGGGCTCATCGAGCGGCAACTCCTCGCGATATTCCGGCACCGGCGTGCGATATTCCGGCGTCGGCATCGGCGCCGCGGCGTGCTGCGCGGTGTAGCGGTGCACCGGGTGCACGGCGCTCGGGTGAAGATCCGGCTCTTCGTAGTCCTCCGACGGCCCAGCATAGTCCCGCGACGGCGCAGCATATTGCTGCGGTGGCGCGACCTCATGGCGAGCGCGCTGCATCCAGGGCGGTGGGCTGGCCGGCAGGTCCACCTCCTCATCCTCAGCCTGCGGCTGATAGGTCTGCGGGCGAACATTGGCCCGCGACTGCAGCGGACGCGACGCTGGCTGCAGAGGATGCGGCGCCGGCTGCGGCTTGGGCGGATTGGCGGCAAACGGATCGGCCTGCCCGATCAGCCGCGCCAGTTCGGCCAACGGGTCGCTTTCGGCCCGACCCGCGGCATTGCTGCCGCGATCATAGTCGAGGTCGGCGGGAAAAGTTCGGTTTTGATATCGATCAGCCATCGTGATCTTGCATCCCCTTCGGGACAGCGCCAAGTCGCCTGCAACTTCCTGGTGCGAACGAGTTGGTCCTGCCAAGTACCCCCACGATCCCCATCGCGAGAGGCTTCGCCCCTGCTGCTACCGCATCTCGGTTGGGGCGTGGACGCCTAGAACAGCTAGACCCGATGCCAGAACCGAGACGACGCCCTGAACCATTGCCAGTCGCGCCCTTGTGATCTCTGCATCATTATTCATAATGAAGCGTAAATAGGGCAGATCGCCCCCTTTGTTCCACAGCGCGTGGAACTCGCTGGCCAAGTCGTACAGATAAAAAGCGATCCGGTGCGGCTCATGTGCGACGGCCGCTGCCTCGATCATGCGCGGATAGAGCGCCAACTGCTTGAGAAGGCTGAGTTCCGCTGGATCGGACAGCCGCTCCAGCGCCGCCCCTGCAAGATAGTCCCGCCGCGCGCTGTCCTCGTCCGGGAGGTCGGGTAATACCTCCTGCCGCGCGTTACGGAAAACCGAGTGGCCGCGAGCGTGTCCGTACTGGACGTAGAACACGGCATTGTCCTTGGTCTGCTCTATCACCTTGGCGAGATCGAAATCGAGCACCGCATCGTTCTTGCGGAACAGCATCATGAAACGCACCGCGTCCGAGCCGACCTCGTCGACGACTTCGCGCAGCGTGACGAACTCGCCGGCGCGCTTCGACATCTTCACCGGCTCGCCGTCACGCAGCAGCCGGACGAGCTGCACGATCTTCACGTCGAGTTCCGCCTTGCCCGCGCTCACGGCCTTCACCGCCGCCTGCATGCGCTTGACGTAGCCACCATGATCGGCGCCGAACACATCGATCAGATTGTGAAAGCCGCGCTCGAACTTGTTGCGATGATTGGCGATGTCGGACGCGAAATAGGTGTAGGAGCCGTCCGACTTGATCAGCGGCCGATCGACATCGTCGCCATAGGCGGTGGCACGAAACAGCGTCTGCTCGCGATCCTCGTAGTCCTCGACCGGCTTGCCTTTCGGCGGCGGCAGACGTCCCTCGTAGATGTCGCCTTTGTTACGCAGGAAATCGATGGTCTCGGCGACCTTGTTGTTGCCGGTGTCGATCAGCGAGCGCTCGGAGAAGAACACGTCATGCTTGATGTTGAGTGCGGCGAGATCGTCCTTGATCTCGGCCATCATCATCGCGATCGCCTTGTCGCGCACGACCGGCAGCCAGGCGGCCTCGCGCATCGAAAGCAGTCTGTCGCCGTATTCCTTGGCAAGCGCCTGCCCCACGGGCTTCAAATAGTCGCCAGGATAAAGCCCTTCCGGGATCGCGCCGATGTCCTCGCCGAGGGCCTCGCGGTAGCGCAGATAGGCCGAGCGTGCGAGGACGTCGACCTGAGCACCGGCGTCGTTGATGTAATATTCGCGCGTGACGTCGAACCCTGCGAACTGCAGCAGGCTGCAAAGCGCGTCGCCGAACACCGCGCCACGGCAATGGCCGACATGCATCGGTCCGGTGGGGTTGGCCGAGACGTACTCGACATTGACCTTTTCGTTACCGCCTATCGCGCTGTAGCCAAAGCCCACCCCCTCGCGCAGGATCGTGCGCAGCGCGCCGATCCAGACGTGCGGCTTGAGGGTCAGGTTGATGAAACCGGGGCCGGCGACCTCGACGGACGCCACAAGCTCGTCGGCGCGCAATTTGGCTGCGATCTTCTCGGCGAGATCGCGCGGCTTGGCCTTGGCTTCCTTGGCGAGCACCATCGCGGCGTTGGTCGCCATGTCGCCATGGCTGGCCTCGCGCGGCGGCTCGACCACAACGCGCGAGAAATCGATGCCTTCGGGCCATTGGTCCTCAGCCGCGAGCGCGGCACAGATCGCGTGCACGCGCGCAAGCACATCGGCAAAAAGGTGCGGAGAAGCAGGTTTGTCGGCCATAGGCGCCGCCTAACGCAAATCCGGGGTCGAGTCAAAAAGCCTGTTATGCTCGATCAGGGCGTAGCGGTCGGTCATCCCGGCAATGAAATTACCGATCCGCCTGGCGCGTTCCGCGTCGGTTTCCGCCTCCCTGCCCTCCACCCACTCGGGCGGCAGGTCGCCCGGGGACTGCCGGTAGCGCGCGAACAGGTCGAATACGATCTGTTCGGCCTCGTCCATCACCCGCATCACCCGCTGGTGGCGGTACATTCGCTGCCAGAGGAAGGCCTTGATCTCCGCCTCCTCCTGGGCCACTTCCGGCGGAAACGCAATCAGCGGCCCATTGTGACGGCGCACATCGTGAGCGGATTGCGGCTGCGCAGCCTCGAGCCGCCGGCTCGCCTCCACGAAGACCGCGCTGATGAAATGCGAGATCAATTCACGCACCAGTTCCGCGCCACGCCGGACTTCGTCGAGAGCCGGATAGTGCCGGTCGATTTCCGCGATGATCTCGGCGGTCAACGGCATCACCTTGAGCTCGTCGACCTTGAACAGCCCCGCACGCAGGCCGTCATCGATGTCGTGGGCATCGTAGGCGATGTCGTCGGCGAAGGCCGCGACCTGGGCTTCGAGCGAGGCGAAGCTCCATAGCTCCAGGTCGTAGGTCTTGTTGTACTCGGAAATACCGATGGGGATGCCGCCTGTCTCGCGGTAGCGTCCGGCCGGCGCACCGTCGCGCTCGGTCAGCGGGCCGTTGTGCTTGACGATGCCCTCGAGCGATTCCCAGGTCAGATTGAGCCCATCGAATTCCGGATAGCGGTGCTCCAGCGCGGTAACCATGCGCAGCGTCTGCGCATTGTGATCGAAGCCGCCATGGGGTTTCAGGCACCTGTCCAATGCCCGCTCGCCGGCATGGCCGAACGGCGGGTGTCCGAGGTCGTGCGCCAGAGCCAAGGTTTCCGTCAGGTCCTCGTCCAGCCCGAGTTGGCGGGCGAGCGCACGCGCGATCTGCGCGACTTCCAGCGAATGGGTCAGCCGCGTACGGTAGTGGTCGCCCTCGTGGAACACGAAGACCTGGGTCTTGTACTTCAGCCGCCGGAACGCGGTGGAATGGATCACGCGGTCGCAATCCCGGCGGAAGGCGCTGCGGGTCTTGCTCGGGGCCTCCGCGAACAGCCGCCCGCGGCTGCGATCGGGGTCGCAGGCATAAGGCGCGCGGGGGGCAGCCATTCCGACCGACACGGTTTTTTAGTCCTTATCCATTTGATTCCGCTTCCGTCCGCACTTAACTATGGTGAGCGCGGGATACCAAATGAAATGGGTATGACGTTGCGAACATGGTCCGCAAAGATCATGCTCAAACAAGGCTTCGGAGCTTGCCATGACTGATTCCGTCACCATCACCGAGCGGGCCGCCCATCGGATTGGTCAAATCCTCAAGAGCGAGGGTGACGGTGCGATGCTGCGGATTTCGGTCGAAGGCGGCGGCTGCTCCGGCTTCCAGTACAAGTTCGACGTCGACCGCGCCAAGGCGGAAGACGATCTCGTGATCGCCCGTGAAGAGGCGGTGGTGCTGGTCGATTCGGCGTCCGCGCCGTTCCTGGCGGGGTCCGAGGTCGATTTTGTCGACGATCTGATCGGCGCATCGTTCCGCGTGGTGAATCCGAACGCGACCGCCTCCTGCGGCTGCGGCACCAGCTTCTCGATCTGATTTTTCGTTCTGAGAGCGTTTTCGAGCGAAGTGGATACCGGTTCGCGTGAAGAAAACGCGTCAAAACTAGAATCTAGAGCTTTCGGTTCTGATTCAATCAGAACCGAAAGCTCTAGCGGCTGGCGAACAGCGCCCGCGCATTGCCGTGCGCGATCTTTGCGGCGATATCGGGCGGTAGCTGAGCGAGCCAGGCGCGGTAACCGGCCATGATGTCGCCGTAGCTTGCCCAGCGTTCCGGCACCCAGGTGTCGGAGCCGAGCAGGAAGCGGTCGGGGTAGCGCTCGAACAACGCGCGCCATTCCGCCGTCAGCTTCCCTGCCCCGTCGACGATACCGCCGCGATAGGACAGCTCGCCCCACAGGTTCGGATATTTGCCGAGCATGGCGGCGACGCGATCGGTCGGCAGGCCAAAGCCGGTATGCGCCCAGATGATCTTGGCGCGCGGATTATGCCGCATCAGGATCTCCACGGCTTGCTGATCGGCATGCGCGTGCAAATAGAGATCCTGGTCGACGGCGAAATCGACGGTCTTCTTCACCCACTCGGTATCGGCCGCTTTGCCGGACAAATGAAATTCGCCGATACCGCGATAATAGCCGCGCTTGAACTCCTCCTGCACGAGGTCGAAGATCGTCGGATCGCCGAACCAGGTCTGGATGTCGGCACGCACGCGGTAGGGCCGGAGGAACGGCACCACCTCGACGCCATCAGCCTTGGCATCGACCAGCGCATGCGTCCCGGTATTGGGACGGCTGGTCGCGATGATGCCGGTGATGCGGTGCTTCCTGAACAGCGCCAGCACTTCATCGAGCTTGTAGGTGGGCGTCGGCTCCCAATTGTAGTGCAGATGCGCGTCGAAGATCTCGATCGGCTCGGCCGCGCGGGTGGGTGCGCCGATCGTTGCGAGCCACGCGACGGCGGCAAATCCCGCCGTCCACATTGCACGGGGAGGCATCGTCACTCCGCCGCCACCACGTGCGGCCGATCCTCGCCACCTTCCTCCTGCGGCTCGAGCTTGCGGCGCAGCCGACGGTCGATGCGGTCGAGATAAATATAGATCACCGGGGTGATGAACAGCGTCAGCAGTTGCGAGACGCAGAGTCCGCCGACCACGGCCACGCCGAGTGGCTGGCGCAACTCGGCGCCCGCGCCCGCGCCGAGCGCGATCGGCAGCGTGCCGAAGATCGCGGCAAACGTCGTCATCATGATCGGGCGGAAACGCAAGAGCGCGGCCTCGCGGATCGCGTGTTCGGCGCTCAAGCCGACGCGACGACGCTCGAGCGCGAAGTCGACCATCATGATCGCGTTCTTCTTGACGATGCCGACCAGCATCACGATGCCGATCATCGCGATGACCGACAGTTCCATGTTGAACAGCATCAGCGTGAGGATCGCGCCGATACCGGCCGACGGCAGGCCGGAGATGATCGTGATCGGATGGATGAAGCTCTCGTAGAGAATGCCGAGGATCACGAAAGCCGCGAACACCGCGGCGAGGATCAAGACGCCCTGCCCGCGCAGCGAATCCTGGAACACCTGCGCGGTGCCTGAGAAGCCGGTCGCGATCGTCGCCGGCAGGTTCGAGCTCTGCTCCAGCGCCGTGATCTGGTCGACCGCATAGCCGAGCGAAGTGCCGGGCGCGAGGTTGAACGAGATCGTCACCGCCGGCTGCTGACCCTGGTGGTTGATCTGCAACGGCCCGACCGATGGCACCAGCCTTGCGACCGCATCCAGCGGAATGGTCTGGCCGCTCCCGGTCTTCATGTAGAGCTTGGACAGATTGGACGGATCGACCCGGAACTCCGGCTGCACCTCCAGGATGATCTGGTAGTCATTGGAGGGCATGTAGATGGTGCCGACTTGGCGCGCGCCGTAGGCGTTGTAGAGCTGGTTGCGCACCTGATCGACGGTGACGCCGTAGACCGCGGCCTTCTCGCGGTCGATGTCGACCGTCATCTGTGGGTTCTTGATGTAGAGATCGGTGGTGACGTCGAGCAGGCCCGGGATCTTCTCGATCTTGTCGCGCATGTCGGGCGCGATCCGGTACAGCGACTCGGTATCGCCGCTCTGCAGCACATATTGATACTGGCTCTTGGAGACGCGGCCGCCGATGTTGAGGTTCTGGACGCTCTGGAAGAACGCCTGCATGCCCGGGATGGCGCGGGCCTTCTGGCGCAGCCGCCCGATCACGACGCTAGCGTTGTCGCGTTCCTTCTGCGGCTTCAGCGCGATGAACAGGCGGCCGTAATTCGCGGTCGGGTTGGGCCCGCCGGAACCGACGGTCGAGTTGACGTAATCGACCGCGGGATCAGTCCGAAGCACGTCGACCAGCGCCTGCTGGCGCACCTTCATCGCTTCGAACGAGGTGTCGGTTGCGGCCTCGGTCACGCCGATCAGGAAGCCGGTGTCCTCCTGCGGGAAGAAGCCCTTCGGCACGACCATGTAGAGATAGAAGGTGCCGGCGAGCGTCGCCAACGTGACGGCGAGCATCAGCGCCTTTTTCGCCAGCACCCCGTCGAGCGCCCATTCGTAGGCCCGCAGCAAGGCATCGAACATCGCCTCGAACGCGCGCAGCACGACATTCGGGCGCTTGGTCTCGTCATGAGCCCGCAGCACGCGCGCGCACAGCATCGGCGTCAAGCTCAGCGAGACGAACCCGGACACGATGATCGCGACCGAGATCGTCACCGCGAATTCGCGGAATACGCGGCCGACGATGCCGCCCATCAGGAGCACCGGGATGAACACGGCGATCAGCGAGAAGGTGATCGAGATGATGGTGAAGCCGATCTCGCGCGCGCCCTTCAGTGCCGCCTCGAACGGTCGCATGCCGCGCTCGATGTGGCGGACGATGTTTTCCAGCATCACGATGGCGTCGTCGACCACAAAGCCGACCGATAATGTCAGCGCCAGCAGCGTCATGTTGTTGACGGAGTAATCCAGCGCGTACATCGCGGCGAAGGTGCCGAGCAGCGAGATCGGGACCGCGAGCGCCGGAATGAAGGTGGCCCACAGCGACCGCAGGAACAGGAAGATCACCAGGATGACCAGCCCGATCGCGATCAGCAGGGTTTCCTCGACGTCGCTGACCGCCTGCCGGATCGAGACCGAGCGGTCCATCATCACCTGCATGGTCACGGAAGGCGGGATCGAGGCCCGCAGTGCCGGCAGCTTCGCCAGCACGGAATCGACCACCGCGACCGTATTGGCGTCGGGCTGCTTCTGGATCGCGAGCACGATCGCGCGCTCGTCGTTCAGCCAGGTCGCGACCTTGTCGTTCTCGACGCTGTCATAGACCTTTGCGATCTCGTCGAGTCTGACCGGCGAACCGTTGCGCCAGGCGACATAGATCTGGCGGTAGTCAGCCGCCTTGTCCATCTGGCCGGAGGCCTGCAGCGCGACGTCCTGCTTCGGCCCGTTCAGCGTTCCGACGGGGGTCGAGGAATTGGCGCGCGACACCGCGGACCTGATGTCCTCGAGCGACACCCCGCGCGCCGCCGCTGCCACGGGGTCGGCCTGGACCCGGATCGCGAATTTCTGCGCGCCATAGATCAGGACCTGGGCGATGCCCGGAAGCTGCGACAGTGCCTGGCCGATGGTGATGTCGCCATACTCGTTGACGGTCGAGAGTGGCAGTGTCGCCGAATTCAGCGAGATGAAGAGAACCGGGAAGTCCGCCGGGTTCACCTTGCGGAAGCTGGGTGGTGTCGTCATCTCGATCGGCAACCGGCGCTGCGCGATCGTCAGCGCGGTCTGCACGTCGAGCGCCGCGGCGTCGATGTTGCGGTTGAGGTCGAACTGGATGGTGATGACGCTCGTGCCCTGCGAGGAGTTCGAGGACATCGAGGAGATGCCGGCAATGGTCGAGAGCTGCCGCTCGATGATGCCGGCGACCGAGGCCGCCATGGTGTCGGCGCTCGCGCCCGGCAGCGTCGCGGTCACGGCAATGGTCGGGAAATCCACTTTCGGCAACGCCGAGACCGGCAACAGGCGGAAGCCGAAAATGCCAAAGGCGATGATCGCCGCGGTGATCAGCGTCGTCATCACCGGTCGCCGGATGCAAAGTTCGGGCAGTGACATCGCTCACGCCCCGGCCTTGCGGGCGCGCGGCTCGGCCCGCGTACCGTCCGACAACAGAAGCTGGCCATCGACGACGACATCTTCGCCGCCGGAGAGCCCCTCGGCGATGACAGAGAAACCGCCGAAGGTGCGGTCGACCTTGACCGGCATGACCTTGGCCACGCCGTCCTTCACGGCGAAGACATAGTTGCCGTTCTGGCTGCGCTGGACCGCGACTGTCGGAACCACCACGGCATCCTCGTTACGGATGATCAGCTTGGTCTGCACCAGGATGCCCGGCCACAGGGTCTCGTTTCCATTGTCCATGATGCCGCGGACGGTCACCATGCCCGTCGTCGAGTCCACGGTGTTCTCGACCATCGCGACCTTGCCATCTTCCGAGCGCTTGTGCCCGGGGACGGTCGCGATCACCTTGGAATCGCCTTTCGCCATCGCGTCGCGGAGGTCGACCAGCACGCGCTGCGGGATCGCAAATGTGACGTAGACCGGCGCCATCTGGTTGATGGTGGCGAGCGGCTGGGTGTCGGCGGGGCGCACGAAATTGCCGACCTTCACATTGGCGGCGCTGATGCGGCCCGCGAACGGCGCGCGGATGACAGTGTAGCTTTTCTGGACCCGCAAATTTTCCAGTGCCGACTGGTCGGCCTTGATGGTGCCGATCAGGATGTCGGACTGGGTCTTGGCATTGTCGACATTGACCTGGGTGGTCGCGCCCTTCGCGACGAGATCGTTGTAGCGGCGCAGATCGCGCTGCGCGCCCTCGAACTGAGCCTGGTCCCTGGCCAGCACGCCCTCCGCCTGCTCGATCTGGGCGTCGATTTGCCGCGCGTCGAGCGTGAACAGCAGGTCGCCCTCATTGACCTTGGCGCCGTCCTCGAAATGCACGCCAATGATCGTGGTCTCCAGCCGTGACTTCAGCGCCACGCTGGCGATCGGCGTCACGGTTCCGATGGCGTCGACATCGACCGGCACCGACCGACGCTCCGCCTTGGCGAGTTCGACCGAAACCGCACGCGGCCGCTGCGGCGCCTGCGCGTTCGCGCCGCCACCGGCGAGCCACGAAGAGCGGGTGGCGTAGGCGGCCACGGCAGCGATGCCGATGACGCCTGCAACGAGAATCAAATTACGTTTCTTCATACCTTTTGCTCGTCCGCCGGCCCACAACGGCCGTGACGACCCAATCCTGCCCCTGCCTGCCCCTCGACGGCGCACTTTGCGCCATTAATTCTTAAACGGTTATCACAGCCGAGCGGCTGATGGTATGCCAACGGCCGAAATTGCGACTATTAGGTGATACGGCACGCACCACCGCCCCGTCGCGATTCGACAATGTGCCAGAATGGCGACCGCGACACCGCGGGCGGCAAACGGGCCGTATCATTTCACCTCTTCAATGAGCTTTCCGTATCGCTGCCTCATGTCCGCCTCCGTCCTTGTCTGCACCTGGGAAGAAGCCCGCGAACGCGCCCGTGCCATCCGCTACGGCGTCTTTGTCGAAGAGCAAGGCGTACCGGAGGCACTGGAGTGGGACGATATGGACGCGCCGAGCTGGCACGCGCTGGCGTTTGCCGAGGACGGCACACCCGTGGCCACGGGCCGGCTGCTGCCCGACGGCCATATCGGCCGCATGGCCGTGCTCAAGGCGGCGCGCGGCACGGGCATGGGCGCCCGAGTGCTGGACGCGCTGATGGCCAAGGCGGTCGAACTCGGCTATCCCGAACTGATCCTTAACGCGCAAACACACGCCGAGCCGTTCTACACGCGCGTCGGGTTCGAGCGGGTCGGCGAGGAATTCGAGGAGGCCGGCATCCCGCACATCGAGATGCGGAAACGCTTGGTCTCGTAAAAATAGAGGACTTCGAATGGGACTTCGCATCGCCACCTGGAACGTCAATTCGATCCGGCAGCGGCTCGAGCTTCTCCTCACCTGGCTGAAGGAGTGCTCCCCTGACATCGTCTGCCTGCAGGAAATCAAATGCACCGACGAAGCGTTTCCGCGGCTGGAGATTGAATCGCTCGGCTATAACGTCGTCACGCATGGGCAGAAGACCTTCAACGGCGTCGCCTTGCTCTCCAAGCTGCCGTTCGACGAGACCAAGTCGGGCCTCGCCGGCGATGACGAAGACGCGCACGCACGCTTCCTCGAAGGCGTGGTCACCCACAAGCATGGCGTGCTCAGGATCGCCTGCCTCTATCTGCCCAATGGCAACCCGGCGAACAGCGACAAATATCCCTACAAGCTCAAATGGATGTCGCGACTTCTTGATTACTCGCGGGAGCGACTTAAAGCGGAAGAGCCGCTGATCCTTGCCGGCGACTTCAACGTGATTCCGGCGGCCTCGGACGTCTACAACCCGCCGGCCTGGGTGGAAGACGCCCTATTCCGTCCGACCACCCGCGAAGCGTTCCAGTCCCTGCTCGGCCTCGGCCTGACCGACGCGCTGCGCGCCGTCACCGACGCGCCCGGCCAGTACACGTTCTGGGACTATCAGGCCGGAGCTTGGCAGAAAAACTGGGGCCTGCGGATCGACCACCTCTTGATGTCGCCCCAAGCCAGCGACCGGCTGTCCCATGTCGGGGTCGACAGCTACGTCCGCGCCTGGGAAAAACCGTCGGACCACGTGCCGGTGTGGGCCGATCTCGACTTCGAGGCTGCGTAAAATCCACAATCGCTTGCGGCTTCGGCTCACCTCCCCTTGAAAAGGGGAGGTCGGTTCGCGCGTCAGCGCTAACCGGGTGGGGATCCACTCTCTCCACGAATGCCTGCGCCCGCGGCAGACCCCCATCCCAACCTTCCCCCTTTTAGGGGGAAGGAGCACGGATACATCTCAGGGGCTCGGTCTCTCGGCCTAGTCGCGGCGGCCCTGCACCCAGTGCTCGAGCATCTGCAGCGCCATCGCGCGGTCGTCGTCGGAGGCCTTGGCGAACGCGCGGTTATAGCTTTCCTTGATCCACATCTCGTCGGGAGCGGCGCTGTCGCGGGCGAGCGTCAGCCACATCAGGCCGCGAGCCCGCTGCGGCGGCAGCCGGTCGCCGTTGAACAGCATCTGTCCGAGCAGCGCTTGGGCCTGGTGCTGGCCCTTCTGGGCGGCAAGCCCGAGCCAGCGCGCGCCATAGCGGAAATCTTCCCGCGAGGCGTCCGGCGTCTTCAGATAGAGCCGGGCGAGGTCATACTGGGCGTCGGCATTGCCGAAATAGGACGCGGCATAGGAGAACATCTCCCGCGCCCGGTCGGTGTCCGCCTTGATCTTCGAGTTCGGGATGCCGTTGAGGTAATAGCGCCCCAGCGCCACGAAGGCCTGGGCCACGATCGTCGCCTGCGGCGCCGAGGGACTATCTTCGGCATGCGCATTGGCGATGCGGCTGAAATATTCGAAGGCGCGCAAATCATCTTGGGCGACACCGTCGCCCTCGGCGTACATCCGCCCGAGCTTCCACTGGGCGACGGGATGGCCGCCCTCTGCGGCAAATTGCAGCGACGAGAAGGAACTCGTGGAATTGGCGGCATTCGCCGTGGGCGGCGGAACCGCGATCCGCTTCAATCCGCCCCCAGCGCTGGGCTGAGGGGAAACCATCGGCAGCGTGGCGTCCGACGGATTGACCGGGGCGCCGTCGAACGCGAATCCGGGGCCCGCCACCGGAATGGCCCCTAAAATCAACGCAATAATCGTACGCTCAAATGTCCGCATAACACTGTTTCTCGTGCGCGCCACCTGGATGGGTGACCGCGCCATCCACCGCAGGCCCGACCTGCTGGGCATACTTCCACAGCGCACCAGATGTGTGGTTAGTCGCGCGAGGAGCCCATTTGGTCTTGCGTTCGGCGAGTTCGGCGGTGCTCAACTTTACGTTAAGAGTCCCGGCCACCGCGTCGATCTCGATGATGTCGCCGTCCTGCAACAGCGCGATCGGTCCGCCGATGGCGGCTTCCGGTCCGACATGACCGATGCAGAAGCCTCTCGTGGCGCCCGAGAACCGGCCGTCGGTGATCAGCGCGATCTTGCCGCCCATGCCCTGCCCGGTCAGCGCTGCCGTCGTTGCCAGCATTTCCCGCATGCCGGGACCGCCCTTCGGTCCCTCATAGCGGATGACGATGACCTCGCCTTCCTTATAGGTCCGCTTCTGGACCGCCTCGAAGGCGTCCTCCTCGCGGTCGAAGCAACGGGCAGGCCCGGTAAACTTCAAGTTCGACATGCCCGCGACCTTCACGATCGCTCCTTCCGGCGCAAGATTACCCTTCAAGCCGACGACACCGCCGGTGACGGTGATCGGCTTGTCCGCCGGACGGACCACGTCCTGATGCGGATTCCATTTCACGCTTTTGAGGTTTTCGGCGATCGTTCGGCCCGTCACGGTCAGGCAATCGCCGTGCAGGTATCCGTTATCGAGCAGCGTCTTCATCAGCAGCGGAATGCCGCCAGCTTCAAACATGTCTTTGGCAACATAACGGCCGCCCGGCTTCAAATCCGCGACGTACGGAGTCTTTTTGAAGATTTCCGCCACGTCGAACAGATCGAACTTGATGCCGCATTCATTGGCGATCGCCGGCAGATGCAGGCCGGCATTGGTCGAGCCACCGGAGGCCGCGACCACGGCCGCGGCGTTCTCCAGGGATTTACGGGTGATGATGTCGCGCGGCCGGATGTTCTTGGCGACCAGCTCCATGATCTTCTCGCCGGCGGCGGCGCAGAACGCGTCGCGGATCTCGTAAGGCGCCGGCGCCCCGGCAGAATACGGGAGTGCGAGCCCGATCGCTTCCGACACGGTCGCCATGGTGTTGGCGGTAAACTGGGCGCCGCAGGCACCGGCCGACGGACAGGCCACACGCTCGATCTCGTCGAGATCGGCATCCGACATGGCGCCGACCGAGTGCTTGCCGACGGCTTCGAACATGTCCTGGACGGTGACCTGCTGGCCGCGGAAATTGCCTGGAAGAATCGAGCCGCCGTAGATGAAGATCGAGGGCACGTTGAGGCGGACCATCGCCATCATCATGCCCGGCAGCGACTTGTCGCAGCCGGCGAGGCCAACCAAGGCGTCGTAGGAGTGACCGCGCACGGTCAGCTCAACCGAGTCGGCGATGCATTCCCTAGATGGCAGCGACGAGCGCATGCCGTCATGGCCCATGGCGATGCCGTCGGTGACGGTGATGGTGCAGAATTCGCGCGGGGTGCCGCCGGCGGAGGCCACGCCCTTCTTCACCGCCTGGGCCTGGCGCATCAGCGAGATGTTGCACGGCGCGGCTTCGTTCCAGCAGGTGGCCACGCCGACGAACGGCTGGTGGATCTGCTCGGTGGTGAGCCCCATGGCATAGAGATACGAACGATGCGGGGCGCGCTCGGGACCCTCCGTCACGTGGCGGCTTGGCAGTCTGTTCTTGAGCTTGGTCTTGGCGTCCATCGCGAACCCAGTTTCCCTAGCCATCTCTGCCTTGACCCGGGAAATGGTGATCATCCCATCGCTTCGCGAGTGCCGTGGCTTTAGCCTTACAAAGCATCATTTCATGCAGGGGTGTGGCTAAAAAGCGGCGGGTGCAAGACCCGGCCAATTAAACGGTTAAATCTTAGAGAACTGTTGCCTCATCGCAACAAACGTTGCCCCTTAGCAACCATTTGGACGGGTTCCGGGCGCCTAGCAGGCGTTTTTAGGGCGCGCGAAAACCCAACACGGAAGACCGTCATCGCGAAGGCGGTTTCGCTCCGCTCGACTCACGCTGCGATTCTCGCTCCGTGGTCACTCTCGGAAAGGGGCTGTTCATAACTACCAGAGGTTGACGTGACGCTAGCCGGTCGCCGCCGCCTTCCAGATCAGCAAGCCCGGTGACTATCAGTCTCTGGTCGAGCGGGCGGACGAGAGGCCGGATTAGATTGAAATTTCGAATAGCGAAGAGGATGCGAGGTCCCGTTCTCGCGAGGCGATGTGCCCGAGGTTACACCTCGCTTCACCTCTCTTTGGCCAAGATTATCGGCTGAGTTCGCGCCGTTCGCGTCTGTTCGGTGGGAAACATCATACGACAAACGCGACCATTGGCAGATGCGAAGTTCCATCTCGATCAATCCGCAATTCAACCGCGGTTAGAGTTCCATTCACTTCAGCGTTTTTTGCGCTCTGTGGCCTGAGCGCGACAGTTGTGAATCGACGCTGTGATAACCTTACGTCACTCAAGCCGCACGGTTTGCGACTTGGTTTGTCTAATGGTTCGCAGGGGGACCATGGAATGAACCAGTGCTTACGTTCGCTGTCTTGTCTCCTCACGGTGGCTGTGCTCGCGCTGTTCTCGACGGATGCGACGGCGCGCTCGAGCCACAAGCAAGCGCACATCAAGAAGACGAGCGACGCGAAGGCGTCGAAGGCGCGCAACCAGCGTGACGCCGCAGGCGGAAAACGCGGACGTGGCAAGCATGCCGATGCGCGCCGCAAGTCGAAGCAATCGAAGGATGCATCTGCGAAGGAAGCTGCTGCGCCGACGCCGGCACTGTCGGGCGATCTCGCGCTGGTGAAAGACGGGATCGATCTGGCGCGCAAGGCGAAGACGGAAGAGGCGACCGCCACCAGAGACAAGATCACCGACCCGGCGGGCCAGAAGCTGGTCGAATGGTACATCCTGCGCCACACGGAGACGACGGCGAATTTCAGCCGGTATGCGGCGTTCATGGCCGCCAATCCGGATTGGCCGAGCATGGCGCTATTGCGCCGCAAGGCCGAGGGGCGGCTGTGGCAGGAGCGCAGCGATGCGGCCACGGTTCATCGCTTCACCCGCGATCGGCCCACCAGCTCCAAGGGCAAATTCGCGCTGGCGCGTGTGCTCCTGACCGAAGGCGACCGCGATGGTGCTGCGCGTCTGGTGAGCGACGCCTGGCGCTCGGAGGAATTGTCGGATCGGCTGGAAGGCGACGCGTACGAGGTGTTCGGTGATCTCCTCACCCGCGAGGATCACCGCGCGCGCATGGACAAGCGGATCGGCGCCAAGGATCTTGCCGGCGCCAAGCGTGCGGCACAGCGGCTCGGCAGCGACGAGCTTGCGATCGTGAAGGCGTGCGGCGCGGTGGCCGCGAAATCGAGCAAGGCGCTCGACCAGCTCAATGATGTCGCAACCGAGGCCCGCAAGGATCTCGGCTACACGCTTTGCCGCCTGCAGTGGCTGCTCGGCGAGAACCGTGTTGATGACGCGGCGGACCTGGTGCTATCGGCCGCGCCCGAGGCCATGGCGCTGCAGGACACCGATCAATGGTGGCGCGAGCGGCGCTCGCTGGCCCGCAAGCTGCTCGATCAGGGCAAGTTCCAGACCGCATACCAGGTTGTCGCCGCCGCCGCGCTGCCGGCCAACGAATATTACCGCGCTGATTTCCACTCCACGTGCGGCTGGATCGCCTTGCGCTATCTCAACGATCCCGTGACGGCGGCGACGCACTTCGCGCGCATCGACGAAGGCGCGGCCAATCCGATCGTGCTGGCGCGCGCCAATTACTGGCGCGGACGCGCCGCCGAAGCGCTTGGAGAAAAGGATGCGATGCGCGCCAGCTTTGAGGCCGCCGCGCGCTACCCGACCGCCTATTACGGACAGCTCGCGCGCGCCAGGCTGGGTCTGGACGCAATCGAGCTGCGGACGCCCTCGCCGGCCCCTGCCTCCGACGATATGGCGGCTGCAGACGAGCGCGTACGCGCCGCCGATATGCTCTACCAGATTGGCGAACGCGACGTGGCGCTGTATTTCGCCACCGATCTCGGCGAGCAGAGCACCGACGTCGCCACGCTTAACGCGCTCGGCGAGCTTACGGCCCGTCGCAACGACGCGGCCGCCATGCTGCAACTCGGCAAATCGGCGCTCGGGCGCGGCCTTGCGCTCGAGCGCTATGCCTTCCCAACCATCGGGATCCCCAACCACACTCAGGTCGCGCCCGAGGTCGAGCGCAGCGTAATCTATTCGGTGGCGCGCACCGAGAGCGCGTTCGACCAGCGCGACAAGTCGCCGGCCAATGCCGTCGGCCTGATGCAGGTGACGCCCGAAGCCGGCCGTGACACCGCCAAGCGCTTCGGCGTGACCTATGATTGGGACCGGATGGTTTCCGATCCCGTCTACAACACCCAGATGGGCGCGGCCGAACTCAGCGCCCTGCTCGCGGATTACAAGGGTTGTCACGTCATGACGTTCGCCGGCTACAACGCCGGCCGCGGTCGCGTGCGCGATTGGGTGAAAGCCTATGGCGACCCGCGCGATCCGAATGTGGATCCGGTCGATTGGGTCGAGCGCATTCCGATCTCCGAGACGCGCAACTATGTGCAGCGCGTGATGGAGAACTTGCTGGTCTACCGCGCGCGCTTCGGCAGCGGCACGGCGGTGGCAACGAAGACCGATCAGCGCGTGGTTACGCAGGAAACAAACGCCGCAGCGACCGCACCGGCAGGCGCGGCGCAGTGATTCCCTTGCGGGGCTCGCACTGTACCAGCCCCTCATGGTGAGGAGCGCCAACGGGTCCGGGCAAGGCGCGGCCCGATGACAGGCTCCGCGCGTCTCGAACCATGAGGCCCCGATCTCGCCCGCGGCCATCCTTCGAGACGCCTGCTTCGCAGGCTCCTCAGAGCGTGGGAATCTTTAGGCAATGAGCATTTGCCACCGCGGCGGTGCTGTGATTCGATTGCATTGCGCGCGAGGCAGGGGCTGACGATGGCTGACGAGCAACTGTTCGAGGGATTACCGAAGCAGGAAAGACCGCAGGCCGAGGGGCGCGGTGCGCTGCGGCTGCGGGTGCCGGAACGCAGTCAGATCGGCATGCAGGTGGCGGCATTGGACGATCTGATTTCGGAGGATCATCCGGTCCGCTCAGTTTGGGCATTCGTCGAGGGGCTCGATGTGTCGGCGCTGCACGAGGTCATCAAGGCGCGCGAGGGTCAGCCTGGACATCCGCCAGCAGCGCCGGAACTGATGTTGGCGCTTTGGCTGTGGGCCACGGTCGATGGGGTGGGCAGCGCCCGCCAACTGGATCGGCTGTGCCGCGATCATCTGGTCTATCGCTGGTTATGCGGCGGGGTGTCGATGAACTATCACAGCCTGTCGAACTTCCGGGTCGCGCATATGGCAGTTCTGGAGCGGCTTCTGGCGCAGGGCGTCGCGTCGATGGTGGAAGCTGGCTTGGTGTCGCTCGACACGTTGGCGCAGGATGGCTTGCGCCTGCGCGCTGAAGTCGAGACGGATCCGGCGGCTGGCGACCGTCGCCAGCGCGCGGCCAAGGAGCGTGGCGCCCGCGAGCGCGAGGCGCGGATCGCGGCGGCGCAGGCGCGCATGAAGGACCTGGAGGCCGAGCGGGAACGGCGCGAGAAGACCAACAAGAAACAGGTGGCCAAGCAGAAGGAGCCGCGCGCTTCGACCACCGATACCGACGCGCGGGTGATGAAGATGGCCGATGGTGGGTGGCGCCCGGCTTATAACATGCAGATTATATCGACGCCGGAACACCAGGTGATCGTTGCGGTCGACATCGACACCAGCGGCTCGGATCGCGGCCTGGCGCAACCGGGGATCGAGACGGTGCACGCTGAAGGCTATGAGCCCTCCAACTATNTGGTCGACGGCGGCTTCACCAAGAACGACGACATCGAGTGGGCCCACGCCAAAGATATCAAGCTGTGGTGCCCGGCGGGGCAAACCAAGCACGGCACGGACCCTTATGCGCCGAAGCAGGGTGACGGTGTCGGCGTCGCGGATTGGCGTGAACGCATGCAGAGCGAGGACGGTAAGGCATTCTACCGACTGCGCG